>DASZLQ010000327.1:0-3914 GCA_035552295.1 Mycobacterium sp.
CCGCATCCCCCGCGGGGCTTTGGAAAGCACCCGATAATAAATCTCGTCCCACGAGCGGATGTAGTCGTCCAGTGCAGCGGACGGCCAGCCGGTGTCCTCCATGAACAGGCTCAGCGGATGGGTCGCACCATCGGTGGGCACGGTCGTCAGGTCCACCGTCTGAAGCGGTGACCAGGCGACCGGCAGCAGGAGTTTGCCCGTCACTTCGTGGCGCAGGTTGTCCAGCTCGCGCATCCATGGCAGAAGGTCCCCGGTCTGGGCGCGGCGTGCCAGGCGCTCCCAAGCGGTGCCGTCGGTGATGCCCGTGATGGTGACCACGTTGTAGGACAGTCCGCTTCCATGAGCATGGTTGGTGTACCAGAGCAGTCGAGTGTTGTCTTCCTTGGCCAGTGTGGGCATCCAGCCCTCGCGGTAGGCGGCCTCGAATTCTTCCTCTCGTGCGCCGACCACTTTGTGGGTCTCGTGCAGAAACAACACTTGGACTCCCTGGTTTCAACCATCATCCGCGATGAGCGCGGCGAGCTGACGGCGGCTGACTTTGCCCGTCGAGTTGTAAGGAATATGGTCGACGATCGCCAGCCGCTCGGGCAGCTTGAAGTAGGCGATCAACTCACGGCAGTGCGACCGCAGTTCCTCGAGTGTGACTGGGGCACAAGCCACCACCGCGGCACCCACCCGCTGGCCGAGCTCCTCGTCGGTGATTCCGGCGACCGCGACGTCACTGACTGCTGGATGAGAACGCAACGCCTCCTCGACTTCGATCGGTCCGAATTTCTCTCCCCCGCGGTTGATGGTGTCACTCAGCCGGCCGCTCGGGAAGATGTATCCGTCGGCATCCACGCGGGCGAGGTCGCCGGTGTGCAACCAGCCTTCGGTGACGTTCTGGGTGGTGTTCACCCACAACTCGCCGACCGTTCCTGCTTCTACCTCGTTGCCCGTGTCGGGGTCCACCACTCGCACTTCGACTCCGGGTAGCGGTCGGCCGACAGATCCCGCGCGGGCCGGATCGCGGTGGTCGTCGGGCATCAGCGTCGTGTAAGCGCCCAGGGTCTCGGTCTGGCCGAACACGTTGGCAAACGCGACATGTGGCAGCGCGGCCATTGCCCTGCGCACCAAACTGATCGGCGCGGCCGCCGCCCCGTAGGCGATGGCGACGAGGGACGTCAGATCGGTATTCGCGAAGTCGGGATGGTCGAGGATCCGTTGCAGCATGGTCGGCACCATGAACGTGGTGCTCACCCGATGCTGCGATACCAGACGAAGCCATTCGCCGGCATCGAACCGCTGTTGCACCACGGAGGTGTTGCCCGAATACAAACTGCCGAGTGTGCCAAGCGCGCCGCCGACGTGAAAGAAGGGGACGCACATCATCCCCACCGAGGGTTTGGTGTCCGCGCGGAACGGTGCCGACATCCCCCTGATCCGCCTGGTGAGCTGCCGGCTGGTAATGCCGACGGCCTTGGGAAGTCCCGTCGTCCCGCTGGTGAACAAGATCAATGCGTCCCGGTCGTCGACGTCGTCGAGGGTGTCATCGGCGGGTGACGCGGACGACGGCTGGCCGAGCAGATCGGCGACCGTCAACACCGTGGGTGCACCCGCTTCGCGGAGCCGGTCGACGTACTGCTCCCCCGCGACCGCCACATCGGCGCAGCCGGCGTTCTTCAGCAGTCCCTGCAACTCCGGCGGGGTCAGCGCCGGGTTCATCAGCGCGGCCGCGGCGCCGAGGCGTGCCGACGCGAGCAACGTCGCGATGGACAGCAGGCTTCCGCCGTCGACCACCGCGACGCGCTGCCCGGCCGCTACACCACGGGCGGCCAGACCGGCGGCGCAGTGCTGCACCGCCGCCGACAGCTCGCGGTAGCTGATGGCGGGCCCATCGATGATGAGCGCGATTCGGGCCGGGTCACCGCTCGCGGCGGCCTCGAGGATCGTCCCGATGTTCATGCGCGGCTCAGTACAGCGGTGACCACTCGGACGTGCGCAGCAGCCGGCTGGTCCACTGATCGCGCAGGTCCAATGCGTCGTGCATCCAGGTGCCCGGGGCGCGGTACTCGGCGGGGATATGGCTCCGCAGCAGGTCGAGGAGCGCCTCCGGCCGGCTGATGCGCTGCATCAGGATCACTTCACGGCGCAGGTGGCTGCCGAGGGCGGGCTGAAATGCCGCGTGCATCTTCAGCATCGAGGACGGCTGCTCGAGACTCCTGGCGTACACCTCACCGCAGCGGACAATGTATTCCTCGAACTTGTCCTCGTACGGCCACATGGTGTCTTCCATGTAGAGGGTCATCTCGTGCTCTCGCCCGTCGACGGGCACCGCGTCGAAGTCGACCTCCCGAAGCGGTGACCATGGGAGCGGCATCAGCAGCTTCGCGTCGACCTCATGGCGGAGCTCATCGAGGTTACGCATCCACTCCTGAAGGTCGCCCTTCTGGACCCGCAAGGTCAGCCGCTCCCACGCCGCTCCGTCGCGAACGGCGGTCACGGTGACGACGGTGTAGGCGGGTCCACTGCCGTGTGCCTGGTTGGCGTACCACAGCAACCGAGCATCGTCACCTGCGGCGAGTATGTGCATCCAGCCGTCGCGGAATGCCGCCTCGAAGTTGTCTTCGGCGCGGCCGCGCACCTTGTGTAATTCGTGCATGAAAAGCACGCACAGACCTCCCATTCGCGGCGATGGGGCCGAACGCCGCTCAACGGACGTTAGCCGCGGCCGTTTTCCACGTCCAGGCCTGGTTTGGCATATGCACAATTACACGATGCGAGTGACCTAGACAGTTCAGTTGAGAATCTGGTTTGCTCAACTCGGTACCGTCCTTACCGGGCAGGAGTTCGCGGATGGCCCGACTCAACGTGCCGGATGGCCCCGGCGGCGAAGCCGCCATGATCTGGACACTACGGCCCGAGCTCGGTGGCATGGTCGAGCGGATGATCCGCGGCGCATATCAGCAGAGCATCCTGCCGGCCGATGAGCGTGAGCTGGCCAGGATGCGAATCGCGCAGATCAACGATTGCGTCGCGTGCTCGGATTTTCGCGCCCAGTCCGTACTGGATGCCGGCCCGAAAGCCCCAGCCCCAGAGCTCTACGACAATGTCGCGGCGTACGCCAGCTACCCGGGCTACACGCCGCGCCAGCGTCTTGCCATCGAATACGCCGAGCGCTTTGCCAACGACCACACGTCAATGGACGATGCCTTCTTCGAACGGCTGCGGGAGGTGTTCTCCGACGAGGAGATTCTCGATCTCACGCTGTGCGTCGCGGTCTTTCTTGGCCTGGGACGTTCGTTGACGGTGCTGGGTGTCGACCAGTCCTGCGCAATCGACCTTTGAATAAGCACCCGGAAGGAACGCATGGACATTGCCACGGTCGACGAATTGCTGAGCACCACACGCGCGGTGCGCAAACGCCTTGACCTGACGCGCCCGGTCAGTCGCGAAATAATCCTCGAGTGCATACAGCTGGCGATGCAGGCGCCCACCGGCAGCAATGCGCAGGATTGGCGCTGGCTGGTGATCACCGATGCCGACAAACGTGCCGCCATCGCCGATATCTACCGTCGCGTTGGCGCTGAATATCTTGCGTACGCGGCCGCGAACACGTCGGATGCGCAGACCCGGCGCGTGTACAGCAGCGCGATGAGCCTGACCGAGACGCTGGCCCAAGTTCCGGTGCATGTGATCCCTTGCCTGGACCGCCGCTTCGACGGCGAGAATCTGTTGATTTCCGCGACGGCCTGGGCATCGATCATCCCGGCCGGCTGGAGCTTCTTGCTTGCCCTGCGGTCCCGCGGGTTGGGCTCGGTATGGACAACGATGCATCTGGCCAAGGAGCAAGAGGTGGCCGAGGTGCTGGGAATTCCGCCGACGGTCACGCAGGCCGCGCTGTTTCCGGTCGCTTACACGATTGGTACCGACTT
>DASZLQ010000328.1:0-4729 GCA_035552295.1 Mycobacterium sp.
TCTCATGGGCTGCATATTGATGGCGTTGGGCCCAGAGGTCGCACCCTGCGGGTCAGCGGCACCACCTGCCGAGGCCGGTGATACGCGTCCCTTGGGCAAAGGTCAGATTCCCGCGCGTGTGGCGATGTCGTGCGCCAGCGCAACGAGATCATTCACAGTCTGGTGAATGGGAATACCGGACGCAGCGCGGTTACGTGGATCCTGTTGTGCCCGGCGCAGGATACCTTCGGCGATGATAGCGATCTTCCACAGCGCCAGCGCGTGCCAGAAGCCCAGTTCGGTGTCGGTCACGTCGCGGCCGCTTTTGACGCAGTACCGTTCGACCAGATCCTCGCGGCGGGGATAGCCGGGTAACAGCAGGGCGCGGAATTCGGGCAGGACCGTTTCGTCGTGCTCGGGCCAGTACGCCAGGGTGGTACCGAGATCGGCGATGGGGTCTCCCAGCGTGGCAAGTTCCCAGTCCAGGGCGGCCAGGATTTCGCCGTCAGCGGCGGACACCACGATGTTGCGTAGGTGCAGGTCGCCGTGAACCAGTGTCAGCGACCGTGGTGGCGGAACCGCAGACCTGAGCCGATCGGTCAGCGAATCGAGGTCGGCCAGTTCACGTGTCTTGGACTGCCCCCACTGGCCGGACCATCGTTTAAGTTGACGCCGCGCGTACGGTGAGTGGCTGGCTAGATCGGCGAGGTTGGTTGCGTCCAGATCCACCGCGTGAATGCGGCCCAGCGTGTCAGGCAACGCCAGACCCGCGCTGTGGCGTGCCTGTGCGGGCAAGGTGCGTGACACGGCCGCGTCACTGATGACCACACCATCCACGAACTCCATCAGCACCAGTGGTGCATCCCCGACGTCGCCTGCCTGAGCGACGCCATAGATGAGGGGCGCGGGGACATCGGTGGGTGCGAGGGCGGAGAGGATCCGCGCCTCGCGCAGAACATCGTGTGCCGAGGCCAGCAGATGGCCCATCGGTGGGCGGCGCAGCACCCACCGGTGGCCGGCAGCGTCGGAGAGCATGTAGGTCAGGTTGGACTGGCCCACACCGATGCGCCGCGCAGTCACCGGCGGTGTGACACCTGAATCGAGCCTGCTCAACCAGGCCGTGAGTTCGGCATGCTCGACACCGGGCACGCTGACCAACGAGTCCTGCACCGTGCCTTGTGAGGAGGCGGAAGCATTTTCAGCTGCGGGATTCATAGGATCGCTCCTCCGTCGATGACCAGGGTTTGGCCGGTGATCCAGGCTGCGGCATCGGAGGCAAGAAAAGCGATGGCCCAGCCAACGTCTTCGGGTTCGCCGATGCGTGCCAGCGGCAGCGAGTCCGTAAGGGTTTGTTCGTGCTCGCGCCAGAGGAGCTCGGAGAGTTTGGTGCGCACCACGCCGGGTGCGACCGCATTCACCCGCACGGTAGGCGCCAGTTCCACGGCGCTTTGTTTGGTGAGCGCAATCAGCGCGGCCTTGGTGGCGTTGTAGACCCCAAGCTTGGGCTCGGTAGTCAGCGCCCCGAGCGACGCGGTGTTCACGATCGCTCCACCGTGCTGGCTCATCCATGCCTGCGTTGCCAGGGACGACCACATGATCGGGGCCCACATATTGACGTCGACCGTTTTGCGGAACGCCGAGTAGTTCTGCTCGGTGAGTAGACCGTACGCGGAGTTGGTGCCGGCATTGTTGATAAGGATGTCGAGGCGTCCGAAGCGTTCAATGGCAAACCCAACGCATCGTCGGGCGGCGTCTTCATCGGCGACGTGAGCGGCGAAACCAACCGCTCCACTGATCTTTTCGGCTGCGGCATCAGCTGCGTCCTGGGTGCGAGCCGTGAGTATCACATTCGCGCCCAGCTCGGCCAGGCGCTGTGCCGCGGCCTGCCCGATACCGCGAGAGGCGCCGGTCACCAGCGCTGTTTTGCCTGTCAACTCCATACCAACCATGTCAGGTGCCTCCTGCCGCGTCATCGCGGCGTCGTCGTTGCTTCCGCAGTTCCTCGCGGGCGATGGTTCTTTTGTGCACCTCATCGGGTCCGTCGGCGATGCGCATCGCGCGCAGGTGAGCCCAGAATCCGGCGAGGGGCACGTCTTCGGTCAGCCCGAGGCCACCGTGAATTTGGATCGCTCGATCGACAACCTCCAGCGCGATGTTAGGGGCGTCAACCTTGATCGCCGCGATCTCGGTTTTGGCTTCCTTGTTACCGATGGTGTCCATCAGCCACGCCGTTTTGAGGATCAGTAGCCGCGATTTCTCGATCTCAATACGAGCTTCGGCGATCCAGTCGCGGATGTTCGCCCGGTCGCTGAGCGCCATTCCGAAGGTAGTCCTGGAATCGGCTCGCTGACAGAGTAATTCGAGCGCGCGTTCGGCCATCCCGATGGCACGCATGCAGTGGTGGATCCGGCCGGGCCCCAGCCGCGCTTGGCCAATGGCGAAACCTTCACCCTCACCCTTGAGGAGGTCGCTCGCTGGCACGTGCACGCCGGCGAACTCGATCTCGGCATGGCCCTCGCGATCGTGATAGCCGAACACCGGAAGATTTCGCACGATCCGGACGCCGGGAGCGTCGATCGGAACGACGACCATAGATTGCTGACGGTGCGGCGCAGCCGCCGGATCGGTCTTTCCCATCACGATCAGCACTCGGCAGTTCGCGTGCAGCGCATTGGATGCAAACCATTTGCGCCCGTTGAGCAGATAACCGTCACCGTTGCGGTCCATGCGCAGCTCGATGTTTGTGGCATCCGAGCTCGCCACCGCCGGTTCGGTCATGGCGAACGCCGAGCGGATGGTGCCGTCCAGCAGCGGCCGTAACCATCGCTGCTTGTGTTCCTCACTACCGAAAAGCGTTAAGACTTCGATGTTTCCGGTATCAGGGGCGTTGCAGTTGCACGCTTCGGGCGCCAGCTGCGGACTTCGTCCCATGATCTCAGCGAGAGGGGCGTACTCCAGATTGGACAACCCGGGACCCCACTGCGGGTGTGGGTGAAACAGATTCCACAGGCCGCGGCGACGGGCCTCAACTTTGAGATCCTCGATGATCTGCGGGTGATGATGAGGGTCACCGGACTCGCGCATCTGGACCGCATAGACCGGCTCTGCCGGATAAACGTGCGTCTCCATAAGGTCCAGCAGCTGCGCCCGATAACGCTGGGCAATTGGCGAGGACTCGAACAGAGAGGGCGGCTGATCGGTAATCACAACTCCTCCATGATGTTTCGATGCGTGCCAGACGCGACTACGTCCGCCGGATAGCATGAGGATGCCAGTCAGGCCGAGCCGTCGATACCCCCCGAACCGTGGAATCCCCTTTTCGGAGGAGGAAACTCACTCCCAGCTCCGGCGCAGGGGTGCCGGGGGATTTTTCTCACCCGTTGTGGGCGTTTCGTCGCCGATCAGATTGACGAGCTCGCTCGCCCGCAACACGCTGATGCCTGAAGATGCGTTACGACTGAACGCAATCCACGACGCCTAACCGCTGACCGAGAGGGGCAAAGATGCAAACACCGGAGAGCACCGCGCGTGGAGCCGATCTGGCTCGACGGATGGCGGTCCGCGACTTCCTCGGCAGGGCCATCAACGGCCGCGGCCCCTGCGCCTACGATTCAGCGGTCATCGCCGGCAACGGAATCGGTGCCCTGGCCTTCGCCGGCTGGCTCGCCCAAAGCCCCCTGTTCGAAGGCAAGGTCACTGTCGTTGCACCCCCCGTTGTCGAGTCGCGACGGCTGATCAACGGGGTCACCCTGCGCGGGCGCTGCATCGACTTCATCAGCGCCGCCCTGAACACAACCCTGAATGAGATTCTCGACGTGATGTCGGGATCTGCTGACTCGCCGCCGGTGGCCTACCGACAGGCCGCGGCCATGGCAATACAGAGCGGGTCGTCATATCGATTCGGCCGACGGGGACAATGGCAGAACGGGTTATCAGCCAACCGCCCGATCGCCTACGGCGTGCGCAACAGCAGGGTAGTTGGCGGCATGCGGGAACTGGCTTCCAAGCTGCCAATCGAATTCGTCGACGAGCGTGTCGAGTCGGCATCACACCTGCGAAGCTTCGGCTCCGGCCGGCACCCGCTGCTCGTCAACGCCACGACCCTGCCGACATTGATCGGCGGTCAAGCACAACCGCCGAAACGGATGGTATTGGGGGCGCAGGTCCCGTTCATCGCCGCCGACCGCGGCGTGAGCTATCCGCTCGAAGCCGAGACCGCGTTCGCGCCCGTGGTACGGCGCGGAGGAACCATCGACGTGGGCTACTTCACCCCGTTCCGTGACCCGCTATCACCGCGCTCCACCTGGTACGGGATCTACGCCCGCGTCGTCGATCGCAACGCCGCGTTCAACAAAGATGCGGAATTACGAATCATGACCGAGCAGCTCTTCGGCGTCGGCGAGGCGATGGGCCTGACGCCCGACGACCCCGAGGAAACCCTCGGTCGGGCCTTCGTGCCGGCGTCACCGTGGGGCACCGTGGCGCCCTCTGCACCAGGCACACTGGAACTCAAACGCCACTACTCCGGTGGTGCGCCGGTGTTTTACGCAGACGGCATGATCATGAGCATGGTCGGTGGTGTTGTCGGGGCCGAAGCGGTCATCCACGGAGTGAACCCCGATGACGCCATCCGCCGCGCCCTGCGGCCTTGGCGCCGCCACAACGGGTTGTGGTACATCGAGACCAACAAAATGCCCTTCCTGTCGGACATGCTGATGCGCGCCAACCCCGCAGCCGCGATGGCCTACCC
>DASZLQ010000329.1:0-11614 GCA_035552295.1 Mycobacterium sp.
AACCAAGCCAACTTGGCATTACGACGCTTGTCACCACGCGACAAACCACTACCCTGGGTCACGACGTCCTCCTCGCTGTTTTGGGACACCAAGCCCGATAACGACAGCAGGAGGACGCCTTCAACTTCTTCACCGACACGCAACATAGCTCTCTTACTACGCACGGTCGCGCCTAGAGCGGGGTTAGAACAAGGCCGACTGCTCGATGATGTTGACCATCACGCGCAGCCCGATCGCCAGGGCCCGCTCGTCGAGATCGAACGTCGGCTGGTGCAGGTCCAACTGTGGTCCCTCGCCCGACCACACGCCCAATCGCGCCATCGCGCCGGGAATCTCCTCCAAATACCAGGAGAAATCCTCGCCGCCGCCGGACTGCCGGGTGTCGGCCAGCACATCGGGGCCGACGGCTTCGATCGCGTGCATCAGGATGCGCGTCGAGACGTCCTCATTGACCACCGGCGGCACCCCGCGCCGGTATTGCAGCGTGTGTTCGATTGCCAGGGGCGACAGCAGGCCTGCGACAGTCTCGCGGATTATCTCCTCAAGGTCGACCCAGGTATGCCGGCTGGCGGTGCGCACGGTGCCGGCCAGCACGCCGGTTTGCGGAATGGCGTTGGGCGCCACGCCCGCATTCACCGCACCCCACACCAACACCGTGCTGTTGCGCGGGTCAACGCGGCGCGACAGCACCCCGGGCAGCCCGGTGATCAGCGTGCCGAGCCCGTAGACCAGGTCGGCGGTCAGGTGTGGACGCGAGGTGTGCCCGCCAGGCGAATAAAGCGTGATCTCCAGTTGGTCGGCCGCCGAGGTGATCGGCCCCTGCCGGACCGCGACCTTCCCGACCTCGAGCCGGGGATCGCAGTGCAGGGCGAAGATCCGCGACACCCCGGTCAACGCTCCGGCGGCGATGGCGTCAATCGCGCCGCCGGGCATCAATTCCTCGGCAGCCTGGAAGATCAGCCGCACCCCGACCGGCAACTCCGCCACCGACGCCAGCGCCAGCGCGGTGCCCAGCAGGATCGCGGTGTGCGCGTCATGCCCGCAGGCGTGCGAGACATTGGGCATCGTCGAGGTGTACGGCGCGTCGGTCCGCTCGGCCATGGGCAGCGCATCCATATCGGCCCGCAGCGCGATGCACGGCGCAGCGTCGGGTCCGAAATCACAGGTCAGCCCGGTACCGCCGGGCAGCACCTTCGGGTTCAGCCCCGCATCGGCCAACCGCTCGGCGACGAACTGCGTGGTGGCGTACTCCTGCCGGCCCAGCTCCGGATAGCGGTGGATATGCCGGCGCCATTCGATCAGATCCTCGTGGTGTGCGGCCAGCCACGACTCGGCAGTGTCGACCAGGCTCATGCGTCGGCCCTGCTGTGTCTGCGCTGCTGCGCGGTCAGTACCCGGTCGCGTTCATCGGGGGTCTCGGCGAGGTGGACAATCGTGCGCGCCAGCATGATCGCACCGTCGACGACCGCGCGATCGGCGCTGGGGCCGGCGGCGGCAGCGGCAAAAGCACGCTGGTGAACCGTGGCGCCGCCGGCGTCGACGCCGATCACCGGATGGATCCCGGGCAGCACCTGCGTCACGTTGCCCATGTCGGTGCTGCCCATCGGCAGCCTTGCCTCGACCTCGGGTGCCACCGGGTCACGTCCCAGCCGGCGCATCTCGTCGCGGCAGACGTCGGCCAGCCATTGGTCGGGTTTGAGCTCGGCGTATGCCGGTGCCGGAGTGTTGATTTCGTATTCGCAGCCGGCGGCCAGTGCGCCTGCGGCAAAGCACGCAAACATCCTGCCCTCCAGCTCCCGCAGCGAATCCGATTCCAGCGCCCGCATCGCATACTGCAACGTCGCGTGGCCGGGGATGACGTTGACCGCCTGGCCGCCGTTGGTGACGATCCCGTGTACCAGCTGCCCCGGCGCCAGTTGCTGCCGCAGCACCCCGATGGCCACCTGCGCGACGGTGACAGCGTCGGCGGCGTTGACGCCCAGGTACGGCGCGACGGCGGCATGCGATTCCTTGCCACGGTAGTCCACGACCACCTCGGACAATGCCAGCGAGCGGGCCGCAGCGATGTCGGTCGGCCCGGGATGCACCATCACCGCCACTGCGACGTCGTCGAACGTCCCGGCCTCCAACAGCAGTGCCTTACCGCCGCCGGCCTCCTCGGCGGGAGTTCCCAGCAGCGCCACTCTCAGGCCCAGGTCGTCGGCGACCTCAGCCAGCGCCAGCGCGGTCCCGACCGCGCAGGCCGCGATGATGTTGTGGCCGCACGCGTGCCCGATTTCGGGTAGCGCGTCGTACTCGGCGCAGATCCCGACAACCAGCGGCCCGCTGCCGAAGTCGGCGCGAAAGGCCGTGTCCAACCCACCGGCACGCGCAGTGATCTCGAAACCCCGTTCGGCGACCAGCGCTTGCGCCTTGGCGCAGCTGCGATGCTCGGCGAATGCCAGCTCCGGCTCGGCGTGGATGGCGTGGGACAACTCGACAAGGTCGGCACCGCGACGCCGCACCACGTCCTCGACGCTGGCCAATGCGGGTGCTGCGGGCATTCTCGCAGTATCTCACCCCGGTACGCCGGCGACGGCTACATCAGTCCGGCGACGAATCCCGCCGCCTGGCCGGGGTAGGGCGGCGACTCGTAGTCGTGGTGCGCATCCCGGTCGCGACCGCCGACGACGCAGACGGGATCACCGGGGCTGCACAGGTCGATGGCGCGGCCGGCGAACGCACCCGTTGACGACAGGGGCGTGTTGAAGCGGTTGCCGGGATTGCCGAACACCGCGACCGCCCTCACCTTGCCGGCCAGACCGGGATCCAGCGCAGGAGCCGATCCGAAGTTGCCGATGCGCTGGCCGACGGGCGGCACGCCCGCCAGCATCGAGACCGCGGCGGCGCCCTGCGAGAAGCCACCGAGCACCAACCGCGTCGCCGGGCACTGGTCGGCCATCGCGGCGATGTGATTGCGTGCGTCATTGGCGGCGTCGGCAGTGGTCAGAAAGTTATAGCTGGCCGGATAGTTCACCGCGTAGGACTGAACGCTGCGCGACCCCAGAGCGGGTTGCAGCGCTGCGAACAGCGCATCACCTACGGCCCCCAAGCCGGGCGGCTCGGCGGTTCCGCGGGCGAAGATCAGTTCGACATCGGGACACCCGTCGGCTGCTGCCGTCGGTGCCGGACCGCTGGTGACCGTTGCCACCGACAGCGCGACAGCGACGACCAGACCACAAACCGACCACCTACGAAGACGCATACGGCAGATCCTCACACATACCGGGCTGACCGTCGCGGCGCCAAGATCGATGGCCCGGCTCCTCACTCGCGCGATTCCGCGCTCGCCGTCGCGGCGCTAAGCTCGCCGACTGTGGCCGAATCCCCGCCCGCTCCCGCCGAACTCGCGCGACAAGCGGCACAGGTCATCGGCGAGCGCACCGGGATCGGCGAGCACGACGTCGCCGTCGTTCTCGGGTCCGGATGGGCGCCGGCGGTCGCCGCCCTGGGTTCCCCAACCGTCACACTGCCCCAGGCAGCGCTGCCGGGATTCGCACCGCCTCGCGCGGTCGGGCATACCGGTGAGCTCGTGTCGGTGCGCATCGGCGAGCACCGGGTCCTGGTGCTGGTCGGCCGGGTGCACGCCTATGAAGGGCACGACGTGGCCCACGTCGTGCACCCGGTACGGGCCGCCTGCGCCGCAGGGGCGCGCATCGTCGTACTGACCAACGCGGCCGGCGGGCTGCGCCCGGACATGCAGGTCGGCCAACCTGTGCTGATCAGCGACCACCTGAACCTGACCGCGCGTTCGCCGCTGGTCGGCGCGCAGTTCGTGGACCTGACCGACGCCTATGCGCCGCGGCTGCGGGAGCTCGCCCGCCAGACCGATCCGGAGCTGACGGAGGGCGTCTATGCGGGCCTTCCCGGGCCGCATTACGAGACGCCGGCGGAAATCCGGATGCTGCGCGTGCTGGGCGCCGACCTGGTGGGCATGTCGACGGTGCACGAGGCCATCGCGGCCCGGGCGGCCGGCGCCGAGGTGCTCGGCATATCCCTGGTGACAAACCTGGCCGCCGGTATCAGCGGTGCGCCGCTGAGCCACGCCGACGTGGTTGCCGCCGGGGCCGCATCAGCGAGCCGGATGGGCGCCCTGCTGGCGGACGTCATAGCCCGGTTTTGAAGACATGACGCCCGAGGAGTGGATCGCGCACGACCCCGACCCTCAGACGGCGGCCGAACTCGCCGCGTGTGGTCCCGACGAGCTTGCCGCGCGCTTCGCCCGACCGCTCACCTTCGGCACCGCGGGATTGCGCGGTCCGGTGCGCGGCGGCCCCGACGCGATGAACGTGGCGGTGGTGTCCCGCGCCACCTGGGCGGCGGCACGGATGCTCGCGGATCACGGCCTGGCCGGTTCGCTGGTGATCGTCGGACGTGACGCTCGGCACGGCTCGGCGATTTTCGCCACTGTGACGGCTGAAGTGCTTGCCGCCGAAGGCTTTTCGGTGCTCCTGCTGCCGCGGCCGGTGCCCACGCCGGTGGTGGCGTTCGCGGTGCGCCACACCGGCGCCGCCGCCGGGATGCAGATCACGGCATCGCACAATCCGCGGACCGACAACGGCTACAAGGTGTACTTCGACGGCGGCATTCAGATCGTCTCCCCCACCGACCGCCAGATCGAAACTGCGATGGCCGCCGCTCCCCCCGCCGACCAGATCGGCCGCAAACCCGTCGCACCCGTCGGCACCGACCTGATCGGTCGCTATGTCGAGCGTGCGGCCGGGGTGCGGCGCTCGGCCGGTTCGGCGCGGGTGGCCCTGACACCGATGCACGGGGTGGGCGGTGCGGTCGCCGTCGAGACGCTGCATCGCGCCGGCTTTGACCACGTGCACGCCGTCGGTGCCCAATTCGCACCCGACCCCGACTTCCCCACCGTCGCGTTCCCGAACCCCGAGGAGCCCGGGGCTACCGACGCGCTGCTCGCCCTGGCCGCCGACACCCACGCCGACGTCGCGATCGCGCTCGATCCCGACGCCGACCGGTGCGCGGTCGGCATACCGACCGCATCGGGATGGCGGATGCTGTCCGGCGACGAAACCGGTTGGCTACTCGGCGACTACATTCTGTTTCACGAGCGGCCAGGAACCGCGGTGGTGGCCAGCACCGTGGTGTCGTCGCGGATGCTGGCGGCCATTGCCGCGCACTATGGCGCTATCCACGTCGAGACCCTCACCGGCTTCAAATGGTTGGCGCGCGCCGACGCGAACCTGCCCACCGGCACCCTGGTGTACGCCTACGAAGAGGCGATCGGTCACTGCGTCGACCCCGCCGCCGTGCGTGACAAAGACGGCATCAGCGCCGCGGTACTGGCGTGCGATCTGGTGGCCTCGCTCAAGGAGCAGGGCCGTTCGGTGTCCGACCGGCTCGACGAGCTCGCGCTGCGCTATGGCGTGCACGACGTTGCGGCGGTGTCTCGTCGGGTTGCCGACGCCGACGAGGCCGTCGCTTTGATGCGGCGGCTGCGGGCGGCTCCGCCGAAACAGCTGGCCGGCTTCCCGGCGACCATCACCGACATCACCGACATCACCGACGCACTGATCTTCACCGGCGGTGACGACGAGGTGTCGGCCCGGGTCGTGGTACGGCCCTCTGGCACCGAACCGAAACTGAAGTGCTACTTGGAGATTCGCTGCTCGGTGGCCGGGGGCCTGAGCCTTGCCCGAGGGCGGGCCGCCACATTGCGCGACGAGCTGGTGTCCGCGGTGCAGAGCTGGTGAGCTAGCGGGGCCCGTACTGTCGGTCGCCCGCATCGCCGAGACCCGGGACGATATACGCGATCTCGTTGAGGCCGTCATCGACGGCCACGGTGAACAGCCGCGCGTTCGGAGCTACTTTCTCAAGCGCCGCAATGCCTTCCGGCGCGGCCACCACACACAACACCGTGATCTCCGTCGCGCCGCGGCGCTGCAGCAGACCGATGGCGTATTTCAGTGATGCGCCGGTGGCCAGCATGGGGTCCAGCACCATCACCGGCAGCGCGGTCAGGTCGTCGGGCAGCGACTCCATATACCCATTCGCCTGGTGGGTTTCCTCGTCGCGGGCGACGCCGACGAAGCCCACCCTGGCCTCCGGTAGCAGCGCAAGCGCCTGGTCGACCATGCCCAGCCCGGCACGCAGCACGGGCACCAGCAGCGGCTGGTTAGCCAGCCGCACACCGAGCGTCTCGGCCAGTGGGGTGCGTATCGGGAATGTCTCGCGGCCCGCGTCCCGGGTGGCCTCGTAGACCAGCATCGCCGTCAGATCGCGCAACGCGGCCCGGAACCCGGCAGTATCGGTGCACTCGTCGCGCAGCGTGGTAAGCCGGGCGACCGCCAGCGGGTGGTCAATGACGTGCACGTCCATGGAACTCGAGCGTATATAACAATCCGACCTCTTTTGTTCAAGGCCTGCTGACACGCTTGCGTCTGTCCCGTCAATGCCCCAAACCCGCTCATATACTCCCGGGGTGCTGCGCGAAATTCGAAGTCAGGGAAGGCTGATCGACTGGGTATATCGCGTCCTCGGAATGGCCGTCGCGGTAATGCTGACCGGTCTGGCGGCCATCCCGTCGACTCCCCGCGTGGACCTCGCCGCGGCCGCGCTGCCCCGGCCCGCCCACGTGGTAATCGTGGTGGAAGAGAACCGTTCTGAGAGCAACATCATCGGAAGTAAGTCGACGCCCTTCATCACCGCGCTGGCCACTCATGGCGCAAACATGGCCCAGTCTTTCGCCGAAACCCATCCCAGCGAGCCGAACTACTTGGCGCTGTTTGCCGGCAGCACATTCGGAGTGACCAGCAACGCGTGCCCGGTCAGCGGCGGCAACGCTCCCAACCTGGCTTCCGAATTGCTTGCCGCAGGCTACACATTCGTCGGTTTTGCCGAAAGCCTTCCGACGGCCGGCTCAACTGTTTGCAGCGCGGGCAAGTATGCCCGCAAACATGTGCCGTGGGCGAACTTCACCAATGTGCCGCCGGCGAATTCGGTGCCGTTCTCCGCATTCCCGATGGGCAACTACGCCAGCCTGCCGACCGTCTCGTTCGTCATTCCCAACAACGACGACAACATGCACGACGGCTCGATCGCGCAGGGTGACGCCTGGCTGAGCCGCGAGCTGTCGGGCTATGCCAACTGGGCCGTGGCCAACAACAGCCTGCTGATCGTGACGTGGGACGAGGATGACGGCGGCCCTCGCAACCAGATCCCGACGGTCATTTACGGCGCGCACGTGCAGCCGGGAAACTACAACGAGCAGATCAGCCATTACAACGTGCTTTCCACGCTGGAGCAGATGTACGGGCTGCCCAAGACGGGGAATGCGGTGAACGCTCCCCCGATCGCGACCATCTGGGCCCCGTAGGTTCGATGGCCGGGCCCGGCGCCCGCGCCGGCCGTCGCTATTGTGTGCCGCATGGCTGCTGACCTCGTGCCCGTCCGCCTGAGCTTGTCCGCTGGTGACCGCTACACCGTGTGGGCGCCCCGCTGGCGCGATGCCGGCGACGAGTGGGAGGCGTTCCTGGGTAAAGACGACGACCTGTATGTCTTTGAGACCGTTTCCGACCTGGTCGCGTTCGTGCGTTCCGACTCCGACAACGATCTGGTCGACCATCCCGCGTGGAAGGACCTGACCACCGCCCACGCGCGTAACCTCGATCCCACCGAAGACAAGCAATTCGATCTGGTCGTCGTCGAGGAGCTGGTGTCGGAGAAACCGACCGAGCAGTCGGTGACCGCGCTGGCGGGAGCGCTGGCCATCGTGTCGTCCATCGGATCGGTGTGCGAGCTGGCGGCGGTGGCGAAGTTCTTCAACGGCAATCCCAACCTCGGCACGGTGTCCGGCGGGATCGACAACTTCACCGGCAAGGCCGGCGCCAAACGCTGGGATTCGATCGCCGAGGTCATCGGGCGAAGCTGGGACGACGTGCTCAGCGCGATCGACGAGATCGCCAGCACCCCCGAGGTCGACGCCGCGCTGTCGGCGAAGGCGGCCGACGAATTGGACGAAGAGCTCGAAGAAGAGCCGGACGACGAGGACAGCGAGGCGACCGAAGAGGCCGCCGAGGTCGCCCAACCCGAGGACGCCGAAGAGGCCGACGCCAGCGAAGAAACCGAAGACACCGAAGAGGACAAAGACGAGGACGAGGCCGAAGACGACGAGGAGGCCCGCGCAGCCGGCGACACCGTCGTGCTGGGCAGCGCCGAGGACTTCTGGGTGCAGGTGGGAATCGACCCGATCAGGATCATGACGAGTTCCGGCACCTTCTACACGCTTCGCTGCTATCTGGACGAGCGCCCGATCTTCTTGGGCCGCAACGGACGCATCAGCGTGTTCGGCTCCGAGCGGGCGCTGGCCCGCTACCTCGCCGACGAGCACGACCACGATTTGGCCGACCTGAGCACCTACGACGACATCCGCACCGCCGCGACGGACGGCTCACTGGAAGTCGAGATCACCGACGAGAACATCTACGTGCTCAGCGGCCTGGCCGACGACTTCGCCGACGGACCCGACGCCGTAGACCGTGACCAGCTCGACCTGGCCGTCGAGCTGCTCCGCGATATCGGCGACTACTCCGAGGAGGGCACGGTCGACAAGGCGCTCGAAACGGGCCGGCCGCTGGGCAAACTGGTGGCCTACGTGCTGGAGCCTGGCTCGGTTGGCAAGCCCGCAGGCCCGTATTCAGCGGCGGTGCGGGAGTGGGAGAAGTTGGAGCAATTCGTGGACGGGCGGCTTCGCCGCGAATAGCGGTGAATTCAGCCGTCGATCCGAGTCGTTCCTACATGACCACCCACTCGCTCGTCGTACCCGGCGCTCGGTTGCACTACGAGGTGCGCGGCGCAGGTCCGCTGCTGGTGATCCTTGGCTCGCCGATGCCCGCCGCGGACTTCGCGCCACTCGCTGAAGCGCTGGCCGGCGATCACACCGTCGTCAGCACCGATCCGCGCGGAATCGCCGGCAGTCCCGTCGATGACCCCACTGAGGATTCCACCCCCGACCTGCGCGCCGACGACGTCGCGGCAATTCTCGACGACCTGGGCGCGGATCGGGCCGACGTATTGGGCTCATCCGGCGGCGCGGTCACCGGGCTGGCGCTCGTGACTCGCCACCCTGCTCGGGTTGGCACGCTCGTCGCGCACGAGCCACCGTTGCTGGAGCTGCTGCCCGACGCCGCACAGCAGCGCGCCAACACCGAGGACATCATCGACACCTGCCACCGCAAAGGGTTGGCCGCCGCGATGACGAAGTTCATGGTCAACGCGGGATTCAAGGTGGGCGGCCCGGACACCCAGGGCGCCCCGGTCGCGCCCGAACCGTCACCGCAGCGAGTCGCCGATGGCACCCGGTTCATCACCCACGAACTGCGCGGCACCGCCGTCTACCGGCCCGACATCACCGCGCTCAGCCGCGGCCCGGCGCGGGTAGTCGTAGGGATCGGTGCCACGTCCGGCGGCCTGATCACCTACCGGACCAGCGTTGCGCTGGCCGAACTGCTCGGAGTACAGCCGATCGAGTTTCCCGGTGATCACGGCGGATTCATCTCAGCACCAAGTGAGTTCGCTGATATTTTGCGGGCCAACCTGTCCACGAGCGTTTGACGAGCCGTAAAGACTCCTCTTTACTGGCGGCAACGTCCGCCGGAGGTTCGGTGGCGGCCAAACGGGAAGGTGAGCCGAGTGTCACTTCCCGGAATCGGCCCACTACCGCTGTATGGGTTCCAGCGCCCGGCCATGTTGTTGTTCGCTTTGATTCCCCTGGCCCTACTTGCCCTCTACGTCGTCGTGCAGGCTCGACGCCGGCACCGCCTGCGCCGCTTCACCGAGGCGGAGGTGCCGCAGTCGTTGTGGCGGCACGTTCCGATCGCGGTATCGCTGCTCTGCTTGTTCCTGCTGACGATTGCGCTGGCCACGCCCACCCACGACATGCGCATACCGCGCAACCGCGCGGTGATAATGCTGGTCATCGACATGTCGCAGTCCATGCGGGCAACCGACGTCGACCCCAACCGGCTGAAGGCCGCCGAGCAGGCAGCAACCCAATTCGCAAGTCAGCTGACGCCGGGCGTCAATCTCGGACTCGTCGGTTTCGCGGGCATCCCCTACCTGCTGGTGCCGCCGACCCCGCAGCACCAGGCCACCATTGAGGCCCTGAAGAAGCTCGAGTTCGCCGACAGCACAGCGACCGGTGAGGCCATCTTCACCGCCCTGCACGCGATCGGCGCCTCGGCCGTGCAGGGTGGGGATAAGCCGCCACCGGCGCGCATCGTGCTGCTGTCCGACGGCGGGGGGAACAAGCCGCAAGATCCCAGCGATCCACACGATGGCGCCTACACGGCAGCGCGCCTGGCCAAGGATCAAGGGGTGCCCATCTCGACCATTACGTTCGGCACCAAGACTGGCCACATCGAGCTGGACGGCCAGCGGGTAAATGTGCCCGTTTCCACCGACCAGATGAAGAAAATCGCGCAGCTATCCGGCGGGCAGTCCTATACCGCCACCAATCTCGAGCAACTCAACAAGGACTACGACGCCATCGAGAACGAGATCGGGTATCGCATCGTGCCAGGGCCCGGTAGTTCGGGATGGCTGCGCCTCGGTGTCATCGCCGCCCTGGCCGCGACGGCCTTGGCGCTGCTGATCAACCGGCGACTTCCCACCTGATCGCTCAGGCGGGCAGCCGGCGATTCAGGAACAGACCCGCCAATACGGCGCCGGCCATCACAAACGCACCGAGCAGCATCCACGCGAGGCTCGCATCGCCCTTCACGGTTTCATAGCCGATCTGGTGCTGCAGCGTCGTATAGACCTCCTTGAGCGATTCCAGGCTGTCGGCGTGGAACGCCTGGCCGTCGGTGATCTCGCAGATTTTCTGCAGCGTTTGATCGTCGACGGGAACCGGAATGTTGGCGCCCTCGTACTCGACGGTGCCGTAGGGCGTACCAAAGGAGATCGTCGATATCTGCACGCCCTGGTCCTTGGCGGCCCGCGCGGCGGTGAACGCTCCCTGTGGGGCGTTGGGGTCCAGCGGTACGTTTTCGGCGCCGTCGGACTCCAGCACGATCCGCGCCGGTGGCGGACCGTCGCCGCCGCCCATCACCGAGCCGACCGTGGCGATTGCCTGCAGCGCGGTGAAAATGCCTTCTCCGGTCGCGGTTTTCGGAGCCGGTTTCAGGCTGTCGATCGCCGCTTTCACCGCGTCGCGGTTCGTCGTCGGCGCCACCAGCAGCGAGGCGTTGGCCGCGAATTCCACCAGCCCGAGGTTGATGGCCGGCGTCAACTGGTCGGCGAATTGCTTACCGGCCTCCTGCGCGGCGGCCAGCCGATTGGGAGCGACATCGGTGGAAGCCATGGATTCCGAGACGTCGATGACCAGCATGACCACCGCGCGGTTGAGCGGAATCCGGACGTTGGACGTCGGCCCGGCCATCGCCGTGGTCAGCAACACCAACGACGCGGCAAGCAGGATCGTGGGCACGTGCCGCCACCGACCGGGGTGACGCGGCGCGACGCGCTCCAGCACTTCCATGTTGGCGAACCGCAGCACCCGTCGACGGCGGGCGAATTGCTGTACGACATAGATCCCTATCACCAGCAGCAC
>DASZLQ010000330.1:0-6037 GCA_035552295.1 Mycobacterium sp.
TTGACGCGCACGGCGTGATGTGCGACGTCCGGCATCTCGACGAGATGGTTCACCTCGCGGATGAGGCTTTCCGCCTGCTCGGCCAGGTTGACGTCGTCTTCAGCAATGCCGGCATCGTGGTCGCGGGCCCGATCGCGCAGATGACGCACGACGACTGGCGCTGGGTGATCGACATCGATCTCTGGGGTTCGATTCACGCCGTGGAGGCGTTCGTGCCGAGGCTGATCGAGCAGGGTAGGGGCGGCCATATCGCATTTACCGCGTCCTTCGCCGGCCTGGTACCCAATGCCGGCCTCGGGGCGTACGGCGTTGCTAAGTATGGCGTGGTCAGCCTGGCCGAAACACTGGCCCGCGAGGTCAAGGACAACGGCATAGGTGTGTCGGTGCTGTGCCCGATGGTCGTCGAAACCAAATTGGTTTCCAACTCCGAACGAATCCGTGGCGCGGATTACGGACTGGCGTCGACGCCCGACGTGACGGGGTCGCTCGGGCCGCTCCCGGCGCAGGACCAAAGCCTGGGCGTCGACGACGTGGCCCGGCTGACGGCCGACGCGATTCTCGCCAATCGTTTGTACATCCTGCCGCACGAGGCGGCGCGCGCCTCGGTCAAGCGCAGGTTCGAGCGCATTGACCGCACGTTCGACGACCAGGCCGCCGAGGGCTGGCGCCACTAGCGATTATCAATCATCCTCTCGTGCAACAGGATTTCGCTGCCTAGGGCCCAGGAGAGAATTTGCTGCCGAAGCGTCAAGTCGCGGGTGGTTAGCGCGCACCGGACTGAAGAGTGCGGCAGCAGCCAACACGAGTAGGAGCAACAGAATCGCATTCAGTGTCGCGTCCCGGGTGTTGTACATCTGCAACATGGACAGGTGATAAATGCAGTGCAGTGTGTTGAAGACAAGCCACATGACCGCCGCGACTCTGACAAGGGTTTGGTTCGCGACCAAGACAAACGTCACAGCGGTGAACGCCGCCATTGCCAGAAACATCGCCCCGACGTCTTTGGCGAAGTGCTCGTTGTATGGGCCAAGTTGTGGGAGCCAGCTCATACCCAAGCCGGGAAAGTTGTCATACCAGTGGCGCGGTGCCACGTAGGCCCACACGCCTGTCGCGGCGCCGCCGGCGCCCAAAAGGGCCAATGCGCTTCGATGTGGTAGTGCGTTCATACCCCTTCAGACGCCGCAGCAGTCACAAATGTGACGTCGCGACCGAGACTTCCTGCTCGGCGGCGTCACGGCGGCCGGTCGACCAATAGGCGACTTTCGAACGTGATATCACATGCGACATCGGATCTGTGGATCGACTTATGGCCGGCGCTCGGTACCGCCGTGCATCGCGAGTGCGCTGCCGATGATTCCGTCGGCCTCCAGGTGCGCGATCTCCGATGGGGTCAAGCCCAATTCGGCGAGCAACTCATGGTTGTGCTGCCCAAGGGTGGGTGCGGGATTCGTGTGGAAGCACCGGGGCCCGCCGGAGAACCTCATCGGCACGGTGCTGAGCTTGGCCCGGCCGTTCACCGGGTGTTCGACCTCTTCGAAGAAGCCGCGAAACACCAGCTGCTGCAGCTCCGTTTGGCGGTGCGGCTGCATGACCTTGGCCACCGGCACACCGGCATCCCAGAGGGTTGCGACGATGTCATCGCGGCTGCGGTGCTCGCACCACGCCGCGAGCTGCTCATCGATCAAGTCCTGCTGCGCCCGCCGCCCGGCTGCGGTCGAGAGCTTGGAATCGGTTGCCCAGGACGGTGATCCGAGCGCAGCGCACAGGCTTTCCCACTGCTTGTCGGTTGGCACCGCTATGGCGACCCAGCTGTCGAGCCGGCCGAACTCGTCGATATCGGCGGCGCGGTAGAGGTTCTGCGGCACCGCGGTCGGTCCGCGGTTGCCGTCGCGCTGCAGCAGCGCCCCGTAGGCGGTGTGCTCGATGATCTGTTCGGCGGAGATGCTGAGCGCGGCATCGACCATCGCGGCTTCGACGAGCACGCCCTCGCCGGTTTGGCGACGGTGTTCCAGCGCCAGCAGCAGGGCGTTGAGCGCGTGCACCCCCGCATTGGGATCACCGATCGAATACGGCTCGTAGGGAGGGCGGTCGGGATACCCGGTCAGCCAACTCAGACCGGAAGCCGACTCGATGGCATACGCGAACGCGGGATTGTCGCGCCACGGCCCGTCGAGTCCGAATCCGGGCATTCGCAGCATGACGGCATCGGTCCGAACCGCTTGGACGGCAGCGAAATCCAGCCCGATCTGGTCCAGCACCCGGGGCGTGAAGTTTTCCACGATGACGTCGCAGGTCGCGATGAACCGGCGCAACACTTCTTGGCCACGCGGGCTCTGCAGGTCCAGCGTCAGGCCCCTCTTGTTGGTATTCAGCGCCGCGAAGATCGGCGACTTCTCCCACCACAGGTCTTCGCTGACGGGAATACCCGCGATCAGCCGGGTGCCGTCCGGCCGGCGCGCTGATTCCACGTGGATGACTTCCGCGCCCAGCATGGCCAAGAAGTGGGTACAGCAGGGGCCCGCCCAGAACGTCGTCATGTCCAGTACCCGGAGCCCGGTGAACGGCAGACGATTTGGCGACCCGGACGTGGTCGGCACGGCCCGCACCGTGACATTCGCGGCACGGTAATGCGCGGTGTGTTCACCCAGTCGCGGTGCCGAACCCGGCGGTTGAAGCTGTGCGGGCCGCATCCGGTAGGGATGGCCGGGCTGCTGGAAGCCGTCACGCGGATTGCGCACGAAGGAGCCGCGTTCGGCAAAGTGCTCCAGCGACGCGATGTTTGCGCCGTTGGCCACCGGTGCATTGGGAATCCGGAATGCTGTTGCGAGCTCCCGAATCTCGTCGACCTGGTTGGCCTCCACCCACGCGTAGATGTCCTCGGCGTGGATGTTGGCCTGCTCGGTGATGGTCAGTGGCGATTCTTCATCGATCCATTCCGGGTGGCCAACCATCGCGCACAGGTCGAACCACTGCTGCGCGGTGCCACACCCAAGGTCGACCAGACCGTCCTTCGCCTGGGCCACGCCCGGCACCGTGAGTCGACGTGCGTCTCGCCAGGGCCGGCCCAGCATCTCAAAGTAGGTGACCGGGTAATAGGTCAGGCACAGGATTTGGGTCTCCAGCATCGACAGGTCGATGAGTTCTCCAGGCCGCCCTGAGCCTCCACGGCCAAACCGCGACGCCAGAATCGCCACACTCGCGTAGGCTCCGGCCATATATTCCCCGACCTGCCCGCCGATGTACACCGGTGCGCGTTCCGGCAGTCCGCGTCCCAGCCCGACGATTCCCCCCGACCACGCTTGCAGGGTGAATTCGGTTGCGGCCCGGTCTCGCCAGGGGCCTTCCAGGCCGAAAGGGGTGATCGAGGTAACGGTCAAGTGCGGATGCGCTCGATGGATCGTCGCAGGTGTGAAGTCTTGGTGTTCAGCCACTTTGGAACCCACGGACCAGACCACCGCGTCCGCCGCGGCCAGCAGCCCGTGGACCATCGCGACGTCGCCGTCGACTTGGGGATCGGCGACCACACTGTGTTTCGAGCCAGCCAGAAAGCTGAACAACGCTCCGTCGCTGCCGGCTTGGATGGTGGCACCGGAAGAAGACCAGCACCGCAGCGGATCACCTTCTGGCGGTTCGACTTTGATGACGGTGGCGCCGCCATCGGCAAGCAACTTGGTGCAGTACGCGCCCGCGATTCCGGTGGATAGGTCGACCACGGTGTAACCGGCCAGCGGCGGTGCCTTTGGTTCAGGCCGAGCTTCCCCCACTCATGCCTGCCAGGACGGGCTGCGGGTCAGCACTTCGGGTCCGTCAACGGTGATCAGGACCGCCTCACGTCTGAAGACCGCTCCGACCCCCTGTTCCCAGACGTAGCCCGTCACGGCCAGCACGATGCCCGGCTCCAACCGTTCGTCGGCCGCGCTTTGCGGCAGGTGATTGGAGACAACGGGCGGGTCAAAGCCCATGCCCAGACCCCGGGCCACCGGCATCGGCGGCGCCGGCTCCCCAGCGGCCCGATAGGCGGCCAGCAATTCGCCGGCCTCGGCTCCTGGCCGGCACGCCGCTAACAGCTTGGCCCACAGGCTGTCCCAGCGCTGGTACAGCGTGGCGGCACCGGCGGCTCCGCCTACCGGCCAGGTCCGTCCCACCTCACCGATGTAACCGCCGGCCAGGACCCCGGCGGAAAAGGCGACCAAGTCCCCGACTTCGACGCGGCCGTCACCGTTGACCCGCCGCCACGGGTGTTCGGGCGAAGTCACCCACGCGACATCCTGATTCGACGGTGTGCTCACCCCGCCGGCGGCCAGGGCCTCCACCAGCACGCCGGCCAGAATCTGCTCGCTGACCCCCGGCCGCAGTTCGCAAACCGCGGCGGCCAGGGCCGACTCGGCCAGCGCGATCGCGTCGCGAAGTGCGGACACTTCCTCGGCCGTCTTGATCCGCCGGGCGGCGCGCATGGCGAGTTCCCCATCGACCAGTTCGGCGTTGGGAAATGCAGTCGGCAGCAGTTGCGCGAAAACCGGTGAGAGCGCATCGGTTCCGACGCGCCGGGCGGTGGCCGCACCATCGATGCGCTGCAGCGCCGCGATGGTGTTTATGGGATTCCACGAGATGCCGTAAAGGTTCTCGTGGGGAATGTCGTCGGGGATTCCCTCGTCCCAGGTGCTGAGCAGATGGACAGCGCCGGTTGCGCGCATCAGCACACAGGTCGGGCCGAACGGCCGGGTCCCGGCGACCCACAGCTGCGGCGCGCCTGCGACGTAGCGGACGTTGGCCTGGCGGCCGAGGACCAGGACGTCGAGATCGTGTTCGGCCATCTGGTCCAGGGCCCGCTGCCGACGCCCCGAGCGCAGCGCCCGATCGTCGGGTAGGACTTCAGTGGCCATAGGGGTCATAGGGGTAGTCGGTCAATCGGATCCAGCCTTCCTCGGTGATCACCAAGACTTCCTCGCTGCGGTAGCCGCCGGTGCCGTCTTCCCACACCACCGGCTCCAGGACCAGCACCATCCCGGACTGGAGAACGAAATTCTCGTCGAACTCCTGGCCGAGATCGGTTCCGATCATGGGCATTTCGGCGGCGTTAACGCCGATACCGTGACCGAGGTAGAAATGCGGCAGCCAGGGCTTGGCGCCGCCATTGGCTTCGGTTGCGGCCCTGCCCAGATCGGCGGCGGTGACCCCGGCCCGGGCGACCTTCAGGACGGCGGTCATGATTTCGAACCATCTGTCGAACTGCGCCTGCTGCCGCGGCGACGGGTCGCGCCCGACGATCCAGGTGCGCCCGAAGTCCGAGCAGTAGCCGTGATAGGTGATGCTGACATCGGTCCACAGCACGTCACCTTCGGCCAGTTCGCGTTCGGTGCTCAGCAACGGCAGCGCCAGGTCACCGTGCGTCGTCCACACGCCTTCGGCTTTGCTCGGCGGCATCACCTGCCAGATCGGTTCGAGCATGCTGGCCGTGGCGCCCAACTCGAAGGCCTGCCGCAAAAAGCTTGCCGACAAGTCGATCTGGCGGATGCCGGGCGCCAGACGCTTGTGGACCTCGACCATCGCTTCGTCGGTGATCCGGATGGCGGTGCGCATGCAGGATAGTTCGTCCGGGGTCTTGATCGACTTGGCGGCGCTGACGACGGCCGCGGCATCGGCGGGAGCACCGTTGGGAAACAATAGCTTTCCCGCGCGGGACATCGCGCCGGTGCATTCGTCGACCGCGACCGCGGCTCCCGGCGGAATCAAGTCGGCCAGCACACGCGCGAAATTCCGGACCCCTTCATCGAATTCGAGATAGACGGGCCCATGCAGGTGATCGGCGGGCAAGTCCGACTCCAGCGATGCGCCCTCGCGGAACGGCAGGAACAGGTGCGGCCACTCGTCGTTGGCGAGCACGACCGCGACCGGACGCTCGACGTAGGACAGCCCGGCATCGCCCAGCGGCCAGCTGGTCCCGGTGGCGTAGACCACGGCGTTGTTGCCCAGCAGGATCATCGCGTCGACGCCGCGTTGTGCCATCGCCGACCGCAGCCGAGCCCCGGTCTCGCGA
>DASZLQ010000331.1:0-11004 GCA_035552295.1 Mycobacterium sp.
GCCCCGCAAACAGCAGGCCTAACGACAACAGCGCCGAGCTCAACGGTCTGCGGCGCGACATGGCTGTCATCGTTGCATCCACGCATACCCGTGACAGCGCGAAACGGTCACGCCTTGATCTCAGGCGTCGTTGTCGCCCAAGGATCTCGGCGTCTCTGTCGCCGAGCGTGAAATCACGGCGGAGAATCGGCCGAAATCTCGCCCTGATTTCACGCTCGGCGAGGGTGCGAGCACTGTTCGCGCTCTAACATTTTGCGCCGCTGGGCGGCGTGGTGCCTCCGACCAGGTATGCCGTCACGTAGTCGTCAATGCAGCTGTCACCCTGGAAGACCACCGTGTGCTGGGTGCCGTCGAAGGTCAGCAGCGAGCCACGCAGCTGATTCGCAAGATCGACCCCGGCCTTATACGGTGTCGCCGGGTCGTGGGTGGTCGACACCACCACGGTCGGCGCGAGGCCGGGCGCCGAGACGCTATGCGGCTTGGTGGTGGGTGGCACCGGCCAAAACGCACAAGTTCCCAGCGGCGCATTGCCGGTGAACTTCCCGTAACTCATGAACGGTGCGACCTCCCGGGAGCGGCGGTCTTCATCAATAACCTTGGCCCGGTCCGTAATTGGCGGCTGATCAACGCAATTGATCGCGACTCGCGCGTCGGTGGCATTGGTGTAATGGCCATGCGGGTCGCGGCGCATGTACATGTCGGCCAGGGCCAGCAGGGTGTCTCCGTGGTGGTCGACCAGTTCGGTCAGGCCGTCGGTCAGGTGGTGCCACAGGGTCGGCGAGTACAGCGCCATGATGGTGCCCACGATGGCGTCGGCGTAGCTCAGCCCGCGCGGGTCGTTGGTGGGTACCGGCCTGCCGATCAGCTGGTTGTTCGGGTCGACCATCGCGTCGACCAGGCTGTGGTAGACGTCGACGCCCTTGGCCGGGTCGGTGCCCAGCGGGCAGGTCGGCTGCTTCGCGCAGTCCTTGGCGTACTCGTTGAATGCGTCTTGAAATCCCTTGGCCTGACGAAGGTCCGCCTCGATCTGGTCGGCATTGGGGTCGACGGCGCCGTCGAGGATCATCGCCCGCACGTTCTGCGGGTAGGCCTCCGCGTAGGCAGAGCCGATCCGGGTGCCGTAGGAATATCCGAGGTAAGTCAACTTGTCGTCGCCCAGCGCGTTGCGGATGGCGTCCAGATCCTTTGCGACGTTGACGGTGCCGACATTGGCCAGAAAGCTCTTGCCCATTTTGTCGACGCAGCGGCCGACGAACTGCTTGGTCTCGTCCTCGATGTGCGCCACACCCGCCGGGCTGTAGTCGACATTCGGTTCCGTCCGCAGCCGGTCGTTGTCGGCGTCCGAGTTGCACCACAGCGCCGGCCGGGACGAGCCCACCCCGCGCGGATCGAACCCGATCAGGTCGAACCGCTCGCGCACCCGCTTCGGCAGCGTCTGAACAAGACCCAAGGCGGCGTCGATGCCCGACTCACCGGGGCCGCCTGGGTTGATCACCAACGAGGCGAGTTTGTCCCCGGTCGCAGGAAAGCGAATCAGTGCCAGGGTCGCCACGTCGCCGTTGGGTTGGTTGTAGTCGACCGGCACGGCCAGCTTGCCGCACAGCGCGCCGCTTGGGATCTTGGCTTTCGGGTTAGAAGAGTGGCACGGCGTCCATTCAATCGGCTGGCCCAGCTTTGGGCCAGCCATGAGAGGACGCCCACCCACGACGCGGACGCACCCCGCGAGGAGGAGCGCCACGGCAGCAATCGCCATCCAGATCAGCAGCATGCGCGCGATCGAGTCGCGGCGAGACAAACCCATGACAACATATGCTGCCAGAGCAGAACCGAGTGCCTGATCAGCGGCCGACGTCGGGCGGCCGGTGACGGTCCAACGGCAACGATGCGATATGGCCGCAGATTTCCGATAGTTCGGCCCGGCGGCCCGGCATTGTCGACGTGTCCAGATAAGGGAAGCTGGCGTCGAGTCCGGTGAGCCGCTGCATGGGCAGAATGGTATGTCTCACACTGCTCCGGCGGTGCAATTGCGCAGCAGAGATGGCACAATGGCACCGTCAAGCGAACCCGGGGACCCGTCAGGATCACACCCTGCAGGGCCACGAGGATCACCCGACAACTACTAGGGACAATGATGTCTGAGCAGAACGTTTACGGTGCAAACACGTCCGATTCCGCACCCAGAACCAAAATCCGCACTCATCACCTGCAGAAAATGAAGGCCGAAGGCCACAAGTGGGCCATGCTCACGGCCTACGACTACTCGACCGCCCGCATCTTCGACGAGGCCGGAATCCCGGTGTTGCTGGTCGGTGACTCGGCCGCCAATGTCGTGTACGGCTACGACACCACGGTGCCCGTCTCGATCGACGAACTGGTCCCGTTGGTCCGCGGCGTGGTCCGGGGGGCGCCCCACGCGCTGGTCATCGCCGACCTGCCGTTCGGGAGCTACGAAGCCGGACCCACCGCGGCCCTGGCCACCGCCACCCGATTCATGAAGGAGGGCGGCGCGCACGCCGTCAAGCTCGAGGGCGGTGAGCGGGTAGCCGAGCAGATCGCCTGCCTGACCGCGGCGGGCATCCCGGTGATGGCGCACATCGGCTTCACGCCGCAAAGCGTCAACAGCCTCGGCGGCTTCCGGGTGCAGGGCCGCGGTGACGCCGCGGAACACACTGTCGCCGATGCCATCGCCGTCGCCGAAGCCGGAGCGTTTTCGGTCGTCATGGAGATGGTGCCGGCCGAGTTGGCCACCCAGATCACCGGCAAGCTGACCATTCCGACAATCGGGATCGGCGCCGGCCCGAACTGCGATGCACAGGTCCTGGTCTGGCAGGACATGGCCGGGATGAGCGGCGGTAAGACCGCCCGCTTCGTCAAGCGGTTCGCCGACGTAGGCGGTGAATTACGCCGGGCCGCAATGCAATACGCAGAAGAAGTGGCAGGCGGGGTTTTCCCGGCCGACGAGCACTGCTTTTAGACCTCGCGCTTGTTGTTGCTGACACCGATCCTGGAAATCGGTCGACGGCTGGCGAATGCCCTAAGGTCAGCGTGAGTCTGCGGTTGGCATCCATGTACTGCTTTAGCTGGTCGCCAATCTCGTGATCGCCGCCAACCGCCTGAGCGCGGTGTGGCAATCTGTGTGTGCCCGGCCACCACCCCCGACGACCTTTGAACAGCGCATCGCGCAACGGAGCCGAAAATGCCTGCAGAAGCGCAAAATACCTCCCGCTATCTGGAGGTGGAGCGCAAGTTCGACGTCGTCGAATCCACAGTGTCGCCATCGTTCGAAGGTATCGCGGCGGTGGCTCACGTCGAGAAATCGCCGACGCAATCGTTGGATGCGGTGTACTTCGACACGCCGTCGCAGGACCTGGCGCGCCACAAGATCACGCTGCGGCGGCGCACCGGCGGCCACGACGCAGGGTGGCACCTGAAGTTGCCGGCCGGACCCGATGCCCGCACCGAGATCCGGACACCGCTGGGCACATCCAACCCAGCCGACGAAAATGCAGACGAAAATACTGTGCCGAGCGAGTTGCTCGATGTTGTGCTGGCGATCGTTCGCGACCGGCCGGTCGAGCCGGTCGCGCGTATCACCACCGAGCGGGAGAGCCAGCTGTTGTACAGCATCGACGGCACCGCGCTGGCGGAGTTCAGCAATGACCGCGTCAGCGCCTGGTCGGGTGGTCCTGCCACGGGCGCCGGCTCGGCACCGGTCGAACAGGAGTGGCGCGAGTGGGAACTCGAACTCGTCGCCGGGAACGGGACCGCTGACACCGCGTTGTTGAGCCGGTTGAGCAATCGGCTGCTTGACGCGGGTGCCGCACCGTCCGGTCACGGCTCAAAGTTGGCGCGCGTGCTCGGCGCGACGTTGCCGGCCAACGGCACCCGGCCGCCCGATGACCCGGTACACCGTGCGGTGGCCGAACAAGTTGACGAGCTTTTGGTGTGGGACCGCGCCGTGCGCGCCGATGTCGACGACGCCGTGCACCAGATGCGGGTGACCACCCGCAAGATCCGCAGCCTGCTGCGGGAATCGCAGGAGTCGTTCGGGTTGTCCGACGGCGCCTGGATCCTCAACGAGCTACGCGAGCTGGCCAGTGTTCTGGGCGTGGCACGCGACGCCGAGGTGCTCGCGCAACGCTATGAGCAGCAACTGAACCGGCTGGCACCGGAGCTGGTGCGCGGACCAATTTGGGACCGTCTGATCGAGGGTGCCCGGCGCCGCTACCAGACGGGGCTGCGGCGCTCATGGATCGCGATGCGCTCGCAGCGATACTTCAGTCTGCTCGACGCCCTCGATTCGATGGTGGCCGAAATCCCGGTCGCCACGTCCGATGCGGAAACACCGGCGGTGACCATCGACGGCGCCTACAAGAAGGTCCGGAAGGCGGCAAAGGCTGCCGCAGAATTGGACCAAGTTGATCAGACCGACGAAGAGTACGCGCATCATCGCGACGAGGCGCTGCATCGGATCCGCAAGCGCGCCAAGCGACTTCGCTACACCGCGGCAGCTACCGGCGCGGACGAGGTGTCCAAACAGGCCAAGGCCATCCAGACGCTGCTCGGTGATCACCAAGACAGCGTGGTCAGCCGCGAGCACCTGAATCAGCAAGCCAACGCCGCACACGTCGCCGGCGAGGACACCTTCACCTACGGTCTGCTCTATCAGCAGGAGGCCGACTTGGCCGAGAGTTGCCGACAGCAGCTCGACGACGCACTACGCAAACTCGCCAAGTCGGTGCGCAAAGCACGCGACTGAGCCCGTGCCCCGAGGGGCGGGCGACTTGGCCTGTAAGCCGGATTCTGTTATCTGGGCGTTTGTACCGTTTAGCTGTGTTGGCGGCGTTGTAACGGTGCAGGTCAGAGAGTTGGTTGTGTTGGCTAATGAAAGCCGTTATCAGCTCTACTGCGGACGGTTTGCGGACGGTTGCCGGTACCGCGCAGACACCACACGGAGGTCAGATTCACCAGGACGAGCGCCGTCACGGCCCGACGCGGGCTAACTGAGTGCCGTGCGCCCGAATCAGACTTCGTCACCGATGATGGTGTCGGACTACTGGTCGCCGATCCGCGCATGGTGCGCGATCTGCATAGCCAGGGCGTCCCGCACCTGGCGGTTCGGGTGCGCGACGGCACCGGTCTGGTGGAGCCGTTGGTCATCCCGGGCGTGACCAGCTGCCTGAGCAATCACTAAGTGGAAATACCCGGGGGACTACCACTCGTGCCCCCGGCGAGCGGTGGGATCAGCAGTACGCTCATGCCATGGCGGAAACGTCATACGCCAAGTGCGGCGATCTCAGCCTGGCGTATCAGGTGTTCGGCGAGGGGCCGGTCGAGCTCGTCTTCGTCGGGCCGATAGTCACCCACGTCGAGCTGTGCTGGACCCAGCCCGAATTCAAGGCCTTCTTCGATCAGCTCGCCACGTTCTGTCGGGTCCTCTTGTTCGACAAGGCTGGGGTCGGGCTGTCGGACCCCATCCCGAAAGTTCGTTTGCTCGAAGATCGAGCGGCCGAGATCGAGGCCGTGATGGACGCCGTCGGATTCGGAAAGCCCGTCCTCTTCGCTATGAGCGAGGGCGGCCCACAGGCCATCATGTTTGCGGCAAAACGACCGGAGCGAACGCGGGCGCTGATCCTCTACGGCTCGTTAGCGTTCGCGGCCGGCGGTAGCTGGGACGACTTGGAGCGCGACCCGGCCGAGCTGCGGGCGCGCGCTCTTGCCGAGCTGGGTGAAGACTACACGCCGTCGACGAACCAAATCGCCCGCCTCCAGGAAACGGTCCTCGCCGGCCGCTCGGGGTGGGGCAGCGGTGCGACAGCGAATGTTCTGTTCCCGTCGATCCGGTCGGTACGCCAGCTCGCAATGTTCGAGCGCATGTGCGCCAGCCCGGGGATGTTCCGAGCGACAATCGAAGCGTTGTTCCGGATCGACGTGCGGCCGATCCTGCCGACGCTCACCGCGCCCACCCTGGTCATCCATGCCCGCGACGACGTCGTTCCGGTGCAGGGCGGCCGATACCTCGCCGACCATATTCCCGGCGCGCGGTACCTCGAGGTCGAGGGTGCGGAGCACGCGCCCTGGGTCACCGAGCCGGACAGGATCGCGACCGAGATTGAGGAGTTCCTCACCGGCAGCCATGCTGCACCGTCGCAGTCACATCGCGCCCTGCGCACCGTGTTGTTCACCGACATGGTCGCGTCGACGCAACACGCCGCGGCGACGGGCGATGAGCGGTGGCGGGCGGTGCTGCACCGGTTAGGTGAGATCACAGCCGAGCTCGCGGAACGCTTCGGCGGCACGGTGGTGAAAAGCACCGGCGACGGTCACCTGGCCACGTTCGACGGTCCGACCCAGGCGATCCGCTGCGCCGAGGCGTTGCGCGCTGACGCTGAAGCACTGGGCATCGAGATCGGCGCTGGCATCCACACCGGGGAGTGCGAATTGCTGGACGCCGACATCGGGGGAATCGCAGTGCACATCGCGGCGCGGATCTGCGGTCAGGCCGGCGCCGGCGAAATCCTCGTCTCCCGCACCGTGCGTGACCTGGTCGTCGGCTCGGGCACCGGCTTCGAGGACCGCGGCAGCGTCGAGCTGCGCGGCGTGCCCGGCACCTGGCAACTCCTGGCGGTCAACCGCCACGGCCCGCCGGCCGGATCGGCCGAGGCAGAACTGGCGTCCACGCCCACCCCCGGACCGCGGACCGCGATGCGCCGCTCAGACCGCGCCGTAGCGGTAATGGCCAGGCGCACACCGTGGATCCTGCGCGGGATGGGGCGCCTCGCCCCGGCCACCGCCCGCCGCTGAACAGCCGGAGTCAGCGCGCTTGGAGGTATCTGAGTCCACGACATCGTTGACAGGTGAGTCGCGTTCAGATGCAACCCGACGCAGATGCATCCGTGCTGGCGAACGACCCCACCTTCACGAGCTGCCAAGGTAATCAGTAGATGGAAACACCCATCGGCGCCATTGGGAACACCGGACACGCGAGAAACCCCTTTGAGTCCCCCGACAGTTGTGCCCCGACCGGACAGTGGTGCCGGGCACCGCAAGCCCGAGATGACCGATTCGACATGGAACAAAAGGGGTACAGTGAGTGCACCGGTCAAGGTAGCGATGATGACTTGGGTCCGTGTTCGGTGCTGCCGTCGAAAACAAACTGGTCGGAACAACCACCGCGCCCTCATCGCACCCGGGTGCCGGATCCCGAGGGTGCAGCAATGCTCGACCACACATCCAAAGTCACTCCCGCAGAGCTTGCAGGCTTCATGCACACCGTTGAGGCGCAGATCCGCCAGGAGTTGCGCAACTACGCCGTCGAGTTACGGCAGCTTGCTTACACCCTGCCCAACGGGGTGGGCGAGCACGATTTTCTTCAATTGTCGGGTCGGATGCGCGCTGCAGCCGACCAAGTGGTCCCCAAGGGAACCTAGCCACCCACTTTCGCTCAAGCGGACGAGGGGCGGCAGCGATGTTCGTCAGCAGTGCAGGTGCCTTAGCAATCACTAGGTGGGACGATTGTGGGGTACTGACTGCCGGTGATTACGCCTTGTCGCGGGATCGTAGCTCCCGCCTGAGATCGATCACCTCTTTCTCAAGGTCGATCACAGCCCTGGAGCACATAGCGGTCAGTCCAATGAGTTTCACTACCACGGCCCATATCCTGCTGTGCCCGGTGAAGGAATGGTCGAACTCGGCGAACCGGTCGACGAGTTCCTTTCCGATAACGGATTCGGGATCAAGCTGTATTCGCCGCATCTTGATGAACGGCGAGAAGTCGGGTATTTCTTCGGGATAAGGCTCCATCTTGCGAGGGTAGGCCGCCTGCCCGGCGCCGCGGTGGTCGACCTCACCGAATAGTTACGTCAAGGGCACACACGGGGTGAATTGCCGCGCTCGCGATGGGCGGGCACGCTGAACACTCGCGCGCGACATCGAGACCATCGACACACAGATCGGCTTTGGCATAGTAAACGAGTTTATTGGCCTGTTGGGGGGTGAGCCCATCAGCGCCCCGGACGGTGTCGGAGCGTTGCAGCGCCATGGCCGCTAGCTCGGCGGGAGGATCGCCGTCCCATATTTCGTTGCACAGTTTCTGGCCCACCTGCAACAGCGCCGCGTCACCGCCGTCGAAATCCTGGATCCCGACGTTGTGCATGTCGTTGAGATAGGAGGCGGCGTCAGCCTGAGCCGGGCTGGCCCAGACGACCCCGCCGACCAGAAGTAGGCCACTTGTCAGCGCTAAGCCCCTAAATCGGAGACAGCGCCTCTGTGCCGCCATAGCCCTTCTCCTTTGAGGTAGATGAAGTAAACGCAGTTCCCTAGGGCCAGCAGTCCGGACACCCACGCAAATACCTTGCTCCTGCGAGACACTGGGCGCGGGATCATGCCGACAGCCGACTCGGCACGACAGCCTCCGGTGCTTCACTTTGGTTGGGCCGCCATGCGCGCAGTGCCACCGCCGACTGCGCACGCCGCTGACCGCCGCGATAATTCACGTAGTACTGATCGACTTCCTCTTGACGGAGGGGTTCGGAGAAGATGCTCACGTTGTGGCGGGGATCGCCTTCCCTGCGTGACTGGGCCAGCTTCACGGCCCCCTTGCGGAAACCCACCACGGCTGCGATAAGAGAGCCGCCCAGGGCCACACCGGCGACTGCGGCCCAACCACTTCGGTAGGCCAAAGCCACTACGAACAGCCCGAGGAGGGCGGACGCGAGAAGCAGAAACAGATACCCCACGTATGGGTATGAAACATGGCTTTCGCAGCGGCCAACACGGCCTGTACTTTCGTGTCCCTTGTTGGTTAGACGGTTCATGCTTTTGATGGTTCGCCGGCCAACCGGCATTCAGTAGAGGTTTTGATCTTGTGGGGCCACAAAGCTCCCTTGTGCCCATCACTGCCGGATGCTTTGGTGGCCGATCGGCATCCCCAGTGGTGACCCGGCCCCCCGCTGGATCGGGGGGATGGGGGCCGTTCCCCCCACCCGGCCCGCTCAGGTGCCTGGGTAACCACTACATGGAAATACCTCGGGAACAGGAAGGTCGCGGAGTTATTTCGCTTGGTGGGGCACGCCGGTGAGCAGCAGTTCCATGGTGCGCCGCGGCGCTTCGGACAACAACGGAAGGAGCACGGCCCGCTTCGGGATCCGCACGTGCCTTCGGCCCTTCTGTACAGCCTCAATAACCTCGTCAGCGACCTTCTCGCGGGGTACCTGGATGAGGCCCCGCGTGCGGTAGAAACGCTCGAAGGACTTGGCCGTCGGCTCATAATCCTCGGTTTCGGCCAGCATGTCGGTAGGGATCGGGCCGAGCTCAACGAGGGTGGTGCCGATCGGCAAGCCGCGGAGGTCGGCCCGCAGCCCTGCGGTGAAATGGGACAGCGCTGCCTTCGATGCACAGTAGGCGACCAGGCCGGGCACGACTGCGCAGCCCGCTATCGAGGAGATGTTCACGATGTGGCCGCCGCCGCGCCGAAGCATCCGCGGGATGGCCTGCCGGCATAGCTCGGCCGGCGCCAGGTAGTTAACCTCGGTGACTTGGCGCAGGTCCTCGTCGGGCGCGTCGGTGAACGCAGCAGGGGTCCCGACTCCGGCGTTATTCACCAGGATGTCGACCGGCCCGGCTTCATCCTCCACGCGACTGATAAGCGTGTCGACCTGCTTCGGGTCCGAGAGGTCGGCGGGATGGGCGGTGCCACCGAGCTCGCCCGCGAGCGCCCGAATGGAGTCCTCAGTCCGAGCAACGAGTGCGACCGTGGCCCCGGCCTCGGCGAACGCACGGGCTAAAGACTCGCCGATGCCTCGTGACGCCCCAGTGATCAACACCCGCTTCCCGCGCAGCTCCATGGTGGGAGTGTACGCACGCACATTGTCGTCAGGCGCGGTGGAAGTCGGTGCGGCAGGCCCCGTAATAAGAGCTGCCTGGGGTGTGTTAACTGGAACCACCATTTGGAGGGTGGCGCGACCAACAGCTGCACGACGGCACCGGAGTTCATGTCGGGTACACCCGCTCAGCAGGCGACGCAGCGGTTGAACAGATCATGTAGCGACTCTGCGCCGCTGCGCCCCTGCTTTGCTATCGAATGTTTTATCCGGCCCGGTGTTGGTTGGAACGGGGTCAAGATTGCGTTATTCCAAGACCCCCAACCATTCGCGTCGGGATTCCAGGCAACCTGAGCCTAAGGCGCCCAACCCGGTGGCGGTGGCGGCGCCCACGGCGGGGGCGGTCCATAACCGGGTCCATAACCGGGCGGTTCATAACCCGGCGGTCCATAACCGGTTGGGCCCCCGTAGTAGTTGTCATCCCAGTCACGGCAGTTGTTCCAGTTCTGGTAAGGGCCCCAGCCCTGGTCCCATGGGTCGCCCGGGCACCAGTGATGATGATATGTGGGTGCAGGAGAAGGCGCTGCCTGGGCAACGCCCATAGTCAGTCCGAGTGTGGACAAAGCCACGCCGCCAGCCGCCAGCGCGCCAATACACACGCGAAGCCACGGTTTTGTTTGCTTGTCGATATTCATTCCCTAAGGATTCCCCTTAAGAAAGTATCAAAACACCTAGCGACTGAACCGCTCGTCGCGGGACGACAGTCCTGACACCCGAGCTGCCTCGTCAATCCCTAGTGTCGTGAGTCGTTAATTTCAATCTAGTTGTTAGACTGGGTTGTGCCGACGCCTCATGCCGCCAAGATTATGTTGTCCGCCGATGAACGGGTCGAGTTGGAGGGTTGGGCGCGGCGACGAACGAGTGCGGCCGGTCTGGCGATGCGGGCACGAATTGTGTTGGCGGCTGCCGATGGCGAGTCCAACACTGCGCTCGCGCAGCGGCTGGAGTTGTCGATCACGACGGTGCGGCGCTGGCGCAATCGGTTCGCCGAGCAGCGTTTGGACGGATTGGTCGACGAACCACGTCCGGGCCGGCCGCGGGTGGTCGGCGATGACCGGATCGAGGCGCTGATCGCTGCCACTTTGGAGACCACCCCACCGGATGCCACGCACTGGTCGACGCG
>DASZLQ010000332.1:0-24142 GCA_035552295.1 Mycobacterium sp.
TGAACTGGAAACCCGCATCGCCATCCTGCGCAAAAAAGCGCAGATGGAACGCCTCGCAGTGCCCGACGACGTGCTCGAGCTCATCGCCAGCAGCATCGAACGCAACATCCGCGAACTCGAAGGTGCCCTCATCCGGGTCACGGCGTTTGCATCGTTGAACAAGACTCCGATCGACAAAGCACTGGCCGAGATTGTCCTTCGCGACTTGATCGCCGACGCCAGCACCATGCAAATCAGCGCGGCGACCATCATGGCCGCCACCGCCGAATACTTCGACACCACAGTCGAGGAGCTCCGCGGCCCTGGCAAGACCCGAGCGCTGGCTCAATCACGACAGATCGCGATGTACCTGTGTCGGGAACTCACCGACCTGTCGCTACCCAAGATCGGCCAGGCATTCGGCCGTGATCACACCACCGTCATGTACGCCCAGCGAAAGATCTTGTCCGAGATGGCCGAGCGGCGCGAGGTGTTCGATCACGTCAAAGAACTCACCACTCGCATCCGTCAGCGGTCCAAGCGCTGACTGCAGGCGTTTCAAGCCATACTTTTTCAAAAAACTTCTCGCACCCCTGTCACACCCGCCACACGTAAGCGGTGTGCGCAGCCCTGTGCGGAAACCAACCAAACACCGGTGCAGCAATCGCGCTCCGGTGCACACCCGTCGTTCATCCCCAGCGGCCCAACACAAGGCACACAGCTGTCAACGTTGTCATCCACACCCCGGCTCGTGCCCTAGCTGCACCAAGACCAGGCTGTCCCCAGAATCCACACCCCTTAATACTGTTACTGAGTTATCTCCGTTGTTTCTTCTTTGAAGTACAGCGCTGGGGAGGCTTCGTTACGCTGGGGGCGCAAGCCTCGCGTTGACCGGGCTTGTCGGGCTTTGCGATTAGCTTTCAAGATGGCTTCAGAAGATCTACGGTTGTTCTTCGACTGCCGTTGCGGTCGTCGTGGTGCATTACGCGCCACCGGCGTTCGTGGCGGTGGGCCCCAAGGAACGGGGCGGCTAGCCACTGGATTTCGGTAGGTGAGAGGACGCTATGGACGCGGCGACGACAAAAGCTGGCCTCTCCGATTTGAAGTTTCGTCTGGTGCGAGAGTCTTTCGCCGATGCGGTGTCGTGGGTGGCGAAGAATCTGCCGGCCAGACCGGCGGTGCCTGTGCTTTCCGGCATTTTGTTGACGGGCTCCGATGATGGCCTGACCATCTCCGGGTTCGATTACGAAGTGTCCGCCGAGGCGCAGGTGGCGGCTGAAATAGCTTCTCCTGGAAGCGTTTTGGTGTCTGGAAGATTGTTGTCAGACATTACGCGGGCCTTGCCGGACAAACCGGTCGACTTCTATGTGGACGGTAGTCGGGTTGCGCTGACCTGCGGAAACGCGAGATTTTCGCTGCCGACGATGGCGGTTGAGGATTACCCGACGCTGCCCGCGCTGCCCGAAGATACCGGGACCTTGGGGTCCGACCTGTTCGCCGAGGCGATTGGTCAGGTTGCCATCGCGGCCGGCCGGGATGACACGCTGCCCATGTTGACCGGAGTTCGGGTCGAGATCTCAGGTGAAACGGTGGTTTTGGCTGCTACCGACAGGTTCCGTCTGGCAGTTCGCGAGCTGACTTGGACGGCGTTGTCACCGGATGTCGAAGCGGCGGTGCTGGTGCCGGCGAGAACGCTGTCCGAGGCGGCTAAAGCCGGTATCGACGGCTCTGATGTTCGTCTCTCGTTGGGTGCCGGGATGGGCGTCGGAAAAGATGGGTTGCTGGGCATCAGCGGTAACGGTAAACGCAGCACCACTCGGCTGCTGGACGCAGAGTTTCCGAAGTTTCGTCAACTGTTGCCTGCCGAGCACACGGCCGTGGCCACGATCAACGTGGCTGAGTTGACTGAAGCCATCAAGCTGGTTGCGCTGGTAGCGGACCGAGGTGCGCAGGTGCGCATGGAATTCGCCGATGGCATGTTACGGCTTTCCGCGGGCGCCGACGATGTCGGCCGGGCCGAAGAAGACCTCGCCGTCGACTTTTCCGGCGAGCCGCTGACGATTGCCTTCAACCCGACATACCTGACCGACGGACTTGGGTCGGTCCATTCGGAGCGGGTGTCGTTCGGTTTCACGACTCCGGGTAAGCCGGCATTGCTGCGGCCGGCGTTCGACGACAACAGCCATCCGACAGGCAACGGTCCTTTCCCCGCCTTGCCGACGGACTATGTGTACCTGTTGATGCCAGTCCGGTTGCCTGGGTAGGTGTACGTCCGGCATTTGGGACTGCGCGACTTCCGGTCCTGGGCGCAGGCCGACCTCGAATTAGAACCAGGCCGTACGGTGTTCGTCGCCCCCAATGGGTTTGGGAAGACGAATTTGATTGAGGCACTGTGGTATTCGAGTACCTTGAGTTCGCACCGGGTGGGAACCGATGCGCCGTTGATCCGGGCAGGCAATGCCCGCGCGGTGGTTTCGACGATCGTCGTCAACGAGGGCCGGGAATGTGCGATTGATCTGGAGATCGCAGCGGGGCGGGCCAACAAGGCCCGGCTGAACCGTTCACCCGTGCGCAGCACACGTGAGGTGGTCGGGGTGTTACGGGCGGTGCTCTTTGCTCCGGAAGACCTCGCTTTGGTCCGCGGCGATCCGGCGGATCGGCGGCGCTACCTCGATGATTTGGCAGTGGTGCGCCGCCCGGCGATCGCCGCGGTGCGGGCGGACTACGACAAAGTGTTGCGCCAGCGCACGGCCCTGTTGAAGTCGCTGTCGGGGGCAAGACATCGAGGGATTCAGGGTGCGCTGGACACCCTTGACGTCTGGGACAGCCGCTTGGCCGAGCACGGCGCGGAATTGATGGCCGCCCGTATCGATCTGGTGAACGACTTGGCCCCCGAGGTGGAAAAGGCCTACCAGTTACTGGCGCCGGGATCGCGTCCCGCCTCGATCGGTTACCGGGCAAGCATGGACGGCTTGGGCGCCGACGGCACCGACCGCGAGTTCCTGGAAGCCGCCTTGTTGGCTGCGTTGTCGACACGCCGCGACGCGGAGTTGGAACGCGGCATGTGTCTTGTCGGGCCACACCGCGACGACCTGGAGTTGCGACTCGGCGATCAACCCGCCAAAGGCTTTGCCAGCCACGGGGAATCATGGTCATTTGCCGTCGCGCTGCGGCTGGCGGCATACGAGTTGCTGCGGGCTGACGGAGGCGAACCGGTGCTATTGCTCGACGACGTGTTCGCCGAACTCGACGCGGCTCGTCGGCGTGCCTTGGCTTCGGTAGCGGAAGCAGCAGAGCAGGTATTGGTAACCGCGGCGGTGATCGAAGACATACCCGCCGGGTGGGATGCTAGGTGCGTGCACATCGATTTGCGCGAGGAGGACGCGGGCAGCGTATCGGTGGTGCAAGGATGACCGGCGCCGGCGACGGGTCGAACCCCGACCGCAGCAGGCCATCCAGCGGCCTGACGGGTATCGACTTGGTGCGGCGCACCCTTGAGGAAGCCCGCGCGGCTGCTCGCGCGCAGGGAAAGGACGCCGGTCGCGGACGGGGTGTGCCCCCTGCCGTGCGCCGCGTGGCGGGACGGCGGCGGAGCTGGTCGGGGCCCGGGCCCGACACTCGTGATCCCCAACCGCTAGGCAAGTTGACACGCGATCTGGCGAAAAAGCGCGGCTGGACTACGCATGTCGCCGAGGGCACGGTGCTTGGTCACTGGTCGTCGGTGGTGGGACACCAGATTTCCGACCACGCGACTCCGACTGCCCTCAATGACGGAGTGCTCAGCGTGGCCGCCGAATCCACCGCCTGGGCGACGCAGTTACGGATGATCCGGGCTCAGATTTTGGCCAAGATCGCCGCGGCGGTTGGCAACGGCGTAGTGACATCGCTGAAAATCACCGGCCCGGCCGCACCGTCCTGGCGCAAGGGGCCACGGCACATCGCCGGCAGAGGACCTCGTGACACCTACGGGTAAGGCATGCGGCAGCCCATTGCGGCGGGGAAGGCGGCATCAGGGAGCCGTCAAGCTTGCGCCCGCTCAGATCCTCCAGGACGTCACGTACCCCCGCGATGCACGTCGGGACGCGCCGAGAATAAAGAAATCGAGCGCACGGCGCGGCCAGATAGGTAGAAACGCGCCCAGAAAATCGGTGCGGACCACCCATCACGGTAGAGTGAAAAGGTGCGGCTGCTGCGGTGACTGGACCGCCCGCATGAAACCCCAAGGAGAGCATTCCGACCGTGGCTGCCCAGAAGAAGAAGGCACAAGACGAATACGGCGCTTCAGCGATCACCGTTCTCGAAGGGCTGGAAGCCGTCCGCAAACGCCCCAGCATGTACATCGGGTCCACCGGTGAGCGAGGACTGCACCACCTGATCTGGGAGGTCGTCGACAACTCGGTGGACGAGGCGATGGCCGGTTACGCGAACCAGGTCGATGTCCGCCTACTCGATGACGGCAGCGTCGAGGTCGTCGACAACGGGCGCGGTATACCGGTGGCCATGCATGCCACCGGCGCGCCGACCGTCGACGTGGTGATGACGCAACTTCACGCCGGGGGCAAGTTCGGTGGTGAGAACAGCGGCTACAACGTCAGTGGCGGTTTGCACGGCGTCGGGGTGTCGGTGGTAAACGCGCTTTCGACCCGGCTCGAGGTCGATATCGCCCGCGATGGCCACGAGTGGTCGCAGTTCTACGACCACGCCGTGCCGGGAAACCTCAAACAGGGTGAGGCCACCAAGAAGACCGGAACCACCATCAGGTTTTGGGCTGATCCGGACATTTTCGAAACCCTCGAGTACGACTTCGAGACGGTGGCGCGCCGACTGCAGGAAATGGCCTTTCTGAACAAGGGATTGACGATCAACCTGACCGACGAGCGGGTGAGCAGCGAGGAAGTCGTCGACGACGTTGTCAGTGACACGGCAGATGCGCCCAAATCCGCCGAAGAGAAGGCGGCAGAGTCGACAGCCCCGCACAAGGTCAAGCATCGTACGTTTCATTACCCGGGCGGCTTGGTGGATTTCGTCAAACACATCAACCGCACCAAGAGCCCGATTCAGCAGAGCATCATCGACTTCGAAGGCAAGGGCACGGGCCACGAAGTCGAAATCGCGATGCAGTGGAACGGCGGATATTCGGAGTCGGTGCATACCTTCGCCAACACCATCAACACCCACGAAGGTGGCACCCACGAGGAAGGCTTCCGCAGCGCCTTGACATCGGTGGTCAACAAGTACGCCAAAGACAAGAAGTTGCTGAAGGATAAAGACCCCAACCTCACCGGCGACGACATCCGCGAAGGTCTGGCGGCGGTGATCTCTGTCAAAGTCAGCGAACCGCAGTTCGAGGGCCAGACCAAGACCAAGCTGGGCAATACCGAGGTCAAGTCGTTCGTGCAGAAGGTCTGCAACGAACAGCTCACGCACTGGTTCGAAGCCAACCCGGCAGACGCGAAGGTGGTTGTGAACAAGGCGGTGTCCTCGGCACAAGCACGGATCGCCGCGCGCAAGGCACGAGAGTTGGTGCGCCGCAAGAGTGCTACCGATCTGGGTGGACTCCCGGGCAAGCTTGCCGACTGCCGCTCCACCGATCCGCGTAAATCGGAACTGTATGTGGTGGAAGGTGATTCAGCCGGCGGCTCGGCAAAGAGCGGCCGCGACTCGATGTTCCAGTCGATCCTTCCGTTGCGCGGCAAGATCATCAACGTCGAGAAGGCGCGGATCGACCGGGTGCTGAAGAACACCGAAGTCCAGGCGATCATCACGGCGTTGGGTACCGGAATCCACGACGAGTTCGATCTCACCAAACTGCGCTACCACAAGATCGTGCTGATGGCCGACGCCGACGTGGACGGCCAGCACATCTCCACGCTGCTGTTGACGCTGTTGTTCCGGTTCATGCGGCCGCTTATCGAAAACGGGCACGTGTTTTTGGCGCAGCCGCCGCTGTACAAGTTGAAGTGGCAGCGCAGCGATCCCGAATTCGCGTACTCCGATCGTGAGCGCGACGGTCTGCTGGAGGCGGGACTCAAGGCCGGCAAGAAGATCAACAAGGAAGACGGCATCCAGCGCTACAAAGGTCTGGGTGAGATGGACGCCAAGGAATTGTGGGAAACCACGATGGATCCGACTGTGCGGGTGCTCCGTCAAGTCACCCTGGACGACGCGGCGGCCGCCGACGAGTTGTTCTCCATCCTGATGGGTGAGGATGTCGACGCTCGCCGCAGCTTTATCACCCGCAATGCCAAGGACGTTCGCTTCCTGGATGTCTGATGAATCAGACACGCGTATCCCCACGCAAACGAGGAATAGATGACTGACACCACGCTGCCCCCGGGCGACGAAGCTGGCGACCGCATCGAACCGGTTGACATTCAGCAGGAGATGCAGCGCAGCTACATCGATTACGCGATGAGCGTGATCGTGGGCCGCGCGCTGCCGGAGGTGCGCGACGGCCTCAAGCCGGTGCACCGCCGCGTGCTGTACGCGATGTACGATTCCGGGTTCCGCCCGGACCGCAGCCACGCCAAGTCGGCGCGGTCGGTGGCCGAGACGATGGGTAACTACCACCCGCACGGCGACGCCTCGATCTACGACACCCTGGTGCGCATGGCGCAGCCGTGGTCGCTGCGCTATCCGCTCGTCGACGGTCAGGGCAACTTCGGCTCTCCAGGCAACGACCCACCGGCGGCGATGCGCTACACCGAAGCGCGGCTGACTCCGCTCGCGATGGAGATGCTGCGCGAAATCGACGAGGAGACAGTCGATTTCATTCCGAACTATGACGGCCGGGTGCAGGAACCGACGGTGCTGCCCAGCCGGTTCCCCAACCTGCTGGCCAACGGTTCGGGCGGCATCGCGGTCGGCATGGCGACCAACATCCCACCGCACAACCTGCGCGAGCTCGCCGAGGCGGTGTTCTGGGCGCTGGAGAACTACGCCGCCGACGAAGAAGCAACCCTAGCTGCCGTAATGGAGCGGGTCAAAGGACCCGATTTCCCCACTGCCGGACTGATTGTCGGAACGCAAGGCATCGCTGACGCGTACCAGACCGGCCGCGGCTCCGTCCGGATGCGCGGAGTTGTTGAGGTAGAAGAAGATTCACGAGGCCGCACCTCGCTGGTCATTACCGAGCTGCCGTATCAGGTCAACCACGACAACTTCATCACCTCGATTGCCGAGCAGGTCCGCGACGGCAGGCTGGCGGGCATCTCCAACGTCGAAGACCAGGGCAGTGACCGGGTCGGGGTGCGCATCGTCGTGGAGATCAAACGCGACGCGGTGGCCAAGGTGGTGCTCAACAACCTCTACAAGCACACGCAGCTGCAAACCAGCTTCGGCGCCAACATGCTGTCCATCGTCGACGGTGTTCCGCGCACGCTGCGGCTCGACCAGATGATCCGCCACTACGTCGAGCACCAACTCGACGTTATCGTGCGGCGCACCACCTATCGGTTGCGCAAGGCCAACGAACGTGCCCACATCCTGCGCGGCCTAGTCAAAGCGCTCGACGCATTGGACGAAGTCATCGCCTTGATCCGGGCCTCGGAGACCGTCGACATCGCCAGGGCCGGCTTGATCGAGTTGCTGGACGTCGACGAAATCCAGGCCCAGGCCATCCTGGACATGCAACTGCGGCGCCTGGCCGCCCTGGAACGCCAGCGCATCGTCGACGACCTGGCCAAGATCGAGGCCGAGATCGCCGATCTGGAAGACATTCTCGCCAAGCCCGAGCGGCAGCGCGGGATCGTCCACGACGAACTCGCTGAGATCGTCGACAAGCACGGCGACGACCGTCGCACCCGCATCATCGCGGCCGACGGCGACGTCAACGACGAGGACCTGATTGCACGCGAGGACGTCGTCGTCACCATCACCGAAACCGGCTACGCCAAGCGCACCAAGACCGATCTGTACCGCAGCCAGAAGCGCGGGGGGAAGGGTGTCCAGGGCGCCGGGCTCAAGCAAGACGACATCGTCCGGCACTTCTTTGTCTGCTCGACGCACGACTGGATCCTGTTCTTCACCACCCAGGGGCGGGTGTATCGGGCCAAGGCCTACGAGCTGCCGGAGGCCGCCCGGACGGCGCGCGGTCAGCACGTCGCCAACCTGCTCGCCTTCCAGCCCGAGGAACGCATCGCCCAGGTCATCCAGATCCGCGGCTACGAAGATGCGCCGTACCTGGTGCTGGCCACCCAAAACGGGTTGGTCAAGAAGTCCAAGCTGACCGACTTCGACTCCAACCGATCGGGCGGAATCGTGGCCATCAACCTGCGTGACAACGATGAGCTGGTGGGCGCGGTGCTGTGCTCGGCGGAGGAAGACCTGTTGCTGGTCTCGGCCAACGGTCAGTCCATCCGGTTCTCGGCCACCGACGAGGCGCTGCGACCCATGGGCCGTGCAACCTCGGGTGTGCAGGGCATGCGATTCAATGCCGACGATCGGCTGCTGTCGCTGAACGTGGTCCGCGAAGGCACATACCTGCTGGTCGCGACGTCCGGGGGTTACGCGAAACGCACCGCGATCGAGGAATACCCGGTGCAGGGCCGGGGCGGCAAGGGCGTGCTGACCGTTCAGTACGACCGTCGGCGTGGCAGGCTGGTAGGCGCGTTGATCGCCGACGACGATAGCGAGCTCTACGCCATCACCTCGGGCGGGGGCGTAATCCGCACGGCGGCGCGTCAGGTCCGCAAGGCGGGACGGCAGACCAAGGGCGTTCGGTTGATGAACCTGGGTGAGGGTGCCACTCTGTTAGCCATTGCACGCAACGCCGAAGCAAGCGCCGACGAGACCATCGGGGAGATCGACGGTGGGGAGGAGTCGGACGGCTAGCCCGGTAACGATGCGGGCAAGCAGGGACCCGCCAAAGGAAGGGCAATTAGACTCAGCCCGACCACATGCAGGACTACCACCGCCCGGGGGGCCTTGGTACACACGTAAGGAGTCGGGGTGACATCACCGAACGAGCCGGGGGCCCCCAATATGGGTGACAGCCTGAATGGGGACGGTTCGGTCGACCGAGCCGGTGCCCACCGCGCGACGCCCGCCCAGGCCGGCCGCATCCCGGATGCCGGAGACCTGCCCCCGCGGCAGCGCGGCGCCGGCCGGCCCCCCCAGCCACCGCCTCGCCAGACGGAACCACACGCTGAGGCTCGGCCTTCGGGCCCACCCTCCGGGGTTGATGCCCGGCTGAACCGTTTCATCTCAGGCACCGCAGCACCGGGGGCCGGTGCGTCCATGCATTCGAAGAACCCACCCCAGGACTTCGACGCCCCGCCGGCACGCGGCGACGGGCCGCCCGCCGAGGCCTACGCCAGCGAGTTGCCCGATCTGTCCGGCCCAATGCCGCGAGCCCCGCATCGCAGGCCCGCGCCCGACCGCGCGTCGGAGACTTCAACCGCATCGGCAGCGGGCCGTTCGGCAACCGATGAAGCCCGAGAAAGCCGCGAAAACCGGATCCAGCTGTCGCGGCGAACCCGGGGCCCGGTTCGGGCGAGCATGCAGATCCGCCGAATCGACCCGTGGAGCATGTTGAAGGTCTCGCTGCTGCTTTCGGTGGCGATGTTCTTTGTCTGGATGATCGCAGTGGCGTTCCTTTACCTCGTGCTGGGCGGCATGGGTGTGTGGTCAAAGCTCAACAGCAACGTCGGTGACCTACTGAACAACACCAGCGGCAGCACCGGTGAGCTGGTCTCCAGCGGCACCATCTTCGGTGGCGCCGTCCTGATCGGCTTGGTCAATATCGTTCTGCTGACCGCCATGGCCACCATCGCCGCGTTCGTCTACAACCTGACGACTGATCTGATCGGGGGCATCGAAGTAACCCTGGCAGACCGCGACTAGCACGGATTCCCGGGTTTTTGGGGGTGGGGCGGCGATTGCGGTAATCTCGTCGCTCGGCCGTACGCGCGTACGGGCCTATAGCTCAGGCGGTTAGAGCGCTTCGCTGATAACGAAGAGGTCGGAGGTTCGAGTCCTCCTAGGCCCACAACCATGTGCTCGTCCAGACGTTACGTACGGCTCGCATTGCCGCTGGCATTGATCGCTGTGGCGGTAGCGGTGATGCGGTCACGGCGTGGAGTCGAGGTCTGGCACGCGGCGGAAGTTGATAGACCCGATTACCCATCCAGTCATCCGGAGGGGCCTTAGCTCAGTTGGTAGAGCACTGCCTTTGCAAGGCAGGTGTCAGGGGTTCGATTCCCCTAGGCTCCACATATCTCCACGTAGCCGCTCAGGGGCGCGGTTGCACGTCGACACTGGGCGGACGTGGCGACGGCTCGGCGCGCTCGCGGCGCATTGAGCGCCGGACGATGCTGAAGGCGGCGGCGCCGCCGGCCAAGACCACGACGACAGCTCCTGCGATCAGTAACGGGCGCTTGCCGTGGCGGCGTTGGGACCGACGCGCATCCTGCAGCGCCTGCGGCAGGTTCACGACCACTTCCTGCGCGGCGGCCAGCTCCTGGGCGAGTGTTTCTTGCGCCGCACCGATTTCGCGGGCCAGCCGGCCCTCCCGGTAGCGGCGACGCAATCCCGACGCGGTCGACTGCGCGGAATGCACCCCCAGCCCCACAACTCCTCGCGTGACGTCCACCGGTCCCAACGCCGAGTAGGTAAGGCCTCGGGCCAATCGCTCACGGGGGGTTAACCGGTCGTCCGCCTGCGCGCTCATCTGCCGCCTTTCTGTGCCGCTCGTGGAGCCTACAGACTGCCACCAAAACGACGCCCGCGGGCCCATTGCGCCCATGCCGCGTTCGGGCACCCGGCTCCGGTCGACCGACACCGGGTGCGGGCATGCGCGTGGGTGATGGCAGACTGTGACCCCGTGACTAACAGCCCCTTTCAGACCGCTACCGCCACGCTGCACACCAACCGCGGGGACGTCAAGATCGCCCTGTTCGGAAATCATGCGCCCAAGACTGTCGCCAATTTCGTTGGCTTGGCGCAGGGCACCAAGGAGTACTCGACGCAGAATGCGTCGGGTAGCCCCTCAGGCCCGTTCTACGATGGCGCGGTCTTCCACCGAGTGATCAAAGGCTTCATGATCCAGGGCGGCGACCCGACCGGTACCGGTCGTGGCGGCCCGGGCTACAAGTTCGCCGACGAATTCCACCCCGAGTTGCAATTCGACAAGCCCTACCTGCTGGCGATGGCCAATGCGGGTCCGGGCACCAACGGCTCACAGTTCTTCATCACCGTTGAGCAGACGCCGCACCTGAACCGGCGCCACACGATCTTCGGCGAAGTGGCCGACCCCGAATCGCAGAAGATCGTCGACACGATCTCGACGACAGCCACCGACGGCAACGACCGTCCCACCGAGCCGGTCGTCATCGAGTCGATCACCATCTCCTGAGCCGGGATTAAGACCGTCCGGACGGCCGCCGGCTAGCTTTCGCGCGGGCCAGCGTAGCCGGCATCGATAAGTGCGTCGAGCACGTCCAGGGGTTCGGTTCCAAGGTCCCAACGGGAGAACACCACCAAACCCCCGTCGACCGTTTCGACCTCGAGCAACCGCATTTTGCGGGCCAAGCGGCGAAACTCGGTGATCCGGATGATCTTGATGTCCGGGCGCTGCAATTGCTGCGTTCGGAACCAGCCCCGGATGACCAGGCCGGCGGGCGTGATTGCCAGCTTCGGCCGCGCGCGCCACGTCGCACCCGCAAACAAGATCAGACCCGCCGCGGCAATCCCCGTCATAGCGCGCCCCGGCGCGTCTGTGACGAGGGTCACACTCGCGGTAGCCATCACAACGCCAGCAAGCCCACAACCAGCAATTCCTCCCGCGCGGGGCTCCCATTGGATTTGCTGCACGAGCTGCCTACCCCCTCCCACCACTGCCTATGCAGTTATCCACAAGCGCTATCAACAGTGGGGATAAATCACACGCGTGTGATTGGGTGATCACAAGGTTGCTGGCTCAGTAACGGACCGACCCCAAGATGAATTCATTCCGAATTTGATCTTGGTTAGTGCCAACGCATTGTGAGCAACAAACCGGTGATCATGAAAGCGAACGCGATCCCATAGTTCCACGGCCCCAGTTGCGCCATCCAGTGCAGCGCCGCCGGGGCCTGGCTTCCGACGGCAGCCAGCTGAAACACCATCAACCACACCAGCCCGATCAGCATGAGGCCGACGAACAGCGCAACGAACCACATACTCGACGGTCCGACCTTCACCTTCACCGGCGTACGGCTGACCGCGCTGACGGTGAAGTCGTTCTTCTTGCGGACCTTGGACTTGGGCATGGTTACCTCGGCGATATCTCGGAACTACCTCATCAACACAGTGAGCGGGACGGGTGCAACGATAACGACTACGGCTGCACGCATAACTTGGCTACGAGACTAACTCACCTGGCGCAGTGACCAGGAAATGGAGAGCCGATGATCGATACGCGCCGCTCGCCGTGGCGCTTCGGTGTGCCATTGGTCTGCCTGCTGGCCGGGTTGCTGCTGGCCGCCACGCACGGGGTGTCCGGCGGCACCGAGATCCGCCGCAGCGACGCTCCGCGTCTGGTCGACCTGGTCCGTGAGGCGCAGGCGTCGGTGAGCCAGCTCAATGCGGAACGCGATGAGCTGACCGGCAAGCTCGATTCGATGCACGGCAGGTCTTCGAATGCCGCGCTGGCCGCGATGCAGCGACGGGCCGCCGAGCTGGCCCGTGAGGCGGGTATGGATCCGGTGCACGGGCCGGGCCTGGTGGTGACGCTCCAGGATGCCCAACGCGACGCCAATGGCCGGTTCCCCCGCGATGCATCCCCCGACGACCTGGTGGTGCACCAGCAGGACATCCAGGCGGTTCTCAACGCCTTGTGGAGCGCGGGTGCCGAGGCGATCCAGATGCAGGACCAGCGCATCATCGGAACCTCAGTGCCTCGCTGCGTCGGAAACACGCTGCTGCTCAACGGCCGTACCTACAGCCCGCCCTACACGATCACCGCGATCGGTAACGCCGCGGCAATGCAAGCCGCGTTGGCCGCCGCCCCCCTGGTGATCCTGTACAAGCAGTACGTGGTCCGATTCGGACTGGGCTACCGCGAAGAGGTCAAGCCGGACGTGCAGATCGCCGGTCATACCGAACCGGTCCGGATGCATTTCGCACAGCCAGCCGGCCCGGTGGGCTACTGAGGCGTAGTGAGCAGCATCGGCGCGTTCGTCGAAAGGTAGCCTGACACGATGCGGATCCTGGTTGTCGACAATTACGACAGCTTCGTTTTCAACTTGGTGCAGTACCTCGGACAGCTCGGCGTCGAGGCACAGGTCTGGCGCAACGACGACGCGCGACTGTCTGATGAGGCCGCCATCGCCACCCGGTTCGACGGTGTTCTGCTGAGCCCGGGGCCGGGCACCCCGGAACGGGCGGGTGCGTCGATCAGCCTGGTTCGCGCGTGCGCCGCGGCGCGCACCCCATTGCTCGGAGTCTGCCTGGGGCACCAGGCAATCGGCGTCGCATTCGGCGCCACCGTGGACCGTGCGCCCGAGTTGCTGCACGGCAAGACCAGCAGCGTTTTCCACACCAATGCCGGTGTACTGGAAGGGCTTCCGGATCCGTTCACCGCGACCCGGTACCACTCGCTGACCATCCTGCCGGAGTCGCTGCCGGCGGTGCTGGACGTCACAGCGCGCACCCGCAGCGGTGTCATCATGGCCGTGCGGCACACCGAGTTGCCGATCCACGGCGTCCAGTTCCATCCCGAGTCAATCCTGACCGAGGGCGGACACCGAATGCTGGCCAACTGGCTCGCCGATTGCGGGTGGGCACGCAACGACACGCTGGTCCGCCGGCTGGAGAACGAGGTGCGCGCCGCGGTGCGACCGCATTTCCCGGCAGATCCCGCCGCTACTGGCCGAACTTCAGCGTGATGACCCCGTCCCGGTTGCAACCGGCCCCGGCCGGCGGGTTCTGATAGACCACCCGATGGGCCTGGGAACCACCGGCGTCCACGTCGGGACCCTTGTCCAGCACCCCTGTCCAGCCCAGTGCGCGTAACCGTGGTTCGGCGTCGGTCCAGAACATGCCGGACACGTCAGGCATGAGGAACTGGTTGCCCTTGGACACCTGCAGTTCGATGATCGAATCGACCGGAACCGTCGTCCCCTTGGGCGGATTGGTGCCGACCACTTCGCCGGCCGGACGGGGGCTGTCCACTGAGGCCTGGCTGAACTTGGTGAACCCATAGACGTTGAGGTTCTTTTGCGCCGCGTCCACAGCCTGGCCGGCGACGTCGGGCAGCTGTTTGGTCTCCGGCCCGGAGCCGACGATGATCGTGATCACGTTGGTGATCGCCGAGGTCTGGTTGGCCGGTGGGTTGGTCCCGATGACCTTGCCCATCAGCTCCGGGGTGGACGGCGAGTTCGCCTGCTTGAAGCGACTGAATCCGGCGGCAGTCAGCTTCTTGACCGCGTCGCCGTAGCTCAGCGACGAGACGTCGGGTAGTTCGCGTTGTTCGGGACCGGTGGAGACGTTGATGGTGATCTCGTCACCCGCACTCACCGAAGCATTGGCTGCGGGGTCGGTGCCGATGACGTGGTCGGGCGGGATCGTCGAGTCGGGCTTCTGCAGGGTGCGCGTCTTGAAACCGCGATTCTGCAGTGCGGCAATCGCGTCGGCGGAGACTTGGCCCCGCATGTCGGGCACTTGAACATCGCGGGTACCGCCGCCGAAGGTGTTGAAGGCGATAACGACGACGATCGTCAGCACCGCAAGTACGGCGACCGCGACAACCCAGCGACCGATTGAACCACCCATGCGATCGCCGTCGGTGTCGTCTAGTGGCTGGCGAGGCAGTGGGTCGGTGCGCGGACCGGCGAGGCCTGGACCCGTGGACGACAGCAGCGAGCTCCGCTCCGCGTCAGTGAACACCTTGGGCGCTTCGGGCGTCTCGCCGTTGTGCACGCGAACCAGATCGGCGCGCATCTCCGCGGCGGTCTGATAGCGGTTGTCGGGGTTCTTGGCCAGTGCCTTGAGAACGACGGCGTCGAGGTCGGCGGAGATGCCCTCGTGCCGCTTCGACGGTGGAATCGGGTCCTCGCGCACATGCTGGTAGGCGACCGAGACAGGCGAGTCGCCGGTGAAAGGCGGTTCGCCAGTGAGGATTTCGTAAAGAACACAGCCCAACGAATACACGTCGGATCGTGCGTCGACCGACTCGCCGCGGGCCTGTTCGGGCGACAGATATTGGGCGGTCCCGATCACGGCGGCGGTCTGGGTGACGCTGTTGCTGTCGGCAATCGCGCGTGCGATGCCGAAGTCCATCACCTTGACCGCGTTGGTCGTGCTGATCATGATGTTCGCCGGCTTGACGTCGCGGTGAATGATGCCGTTCTGATGACTGAAGTTCAGCGCCTGGCAAGCGTCGGCGATGATCTCGAGGGCGCGGCGGGGCGGGAGTGGGCCGTCGGTATGCACGATGTCGCGCAGGGTGACGCCGTCGACGTACTCCATGACGATGTAGGGCAGCGGGCCCGCGGCTGTTTCCGCCTCACCGGTGTCGTACACCGCGACGATGGATGGGTGATTCAATGCCGCGGCGTTTTGCGCTTCGCGCCGGAAGCGCAGATAAAAGCTGGGGTCACGGGCCAGATCAGCGCGCAACACCTTAACCGCGACGTCGCGGTGCAAGCGACCGTCGCGGGCCAAGTGAACCTCGGACATGCCTCCGAAACCGAGGATGTCACCTAGTTCGTAACGGTCGGACAGGTGCTGTGGGGTGGTCATTGCGGTGTCTCATGTTGGGCCGGCGACGTGCTGGGCGGCAAGGGGATTTCCCAGCTGAGTTCGGGCGGCCTGCTCCGAAATCCAGAATTACCTATCGTCGGCCGATCCGTCCAATTAAACCGCAGGCCCGGGCCCGAGCCGCTGGGGGTCTTCGTCGCCGGCGGAGGCACAGTCGCCGGTGGGGTTCCGGTGTCGGTGACGGTCGGGGCGGGTGTCTGCTGCTGTTCGTTCTCCGTGCGGGAGTTGATGACGATGAGCACCGCGATGATGATCGCCAGCGCTCCAAGCACCCCCGCGGCCCACAGCAGCGCGCGCTGGCCCGATGAGAACGTGCGCCGGGCCGGGGCTGTCCGGTGGCCGCCCGTCGACGGCCGGGATCGGCGGGGCGGGGCGGTGCGGCTACTTACGGTCGACGGCCTGGCCGGTGGAGCAGATGAGATCGCGACCGGCGAGGCCCGACCGGGCGGCGGTGACTGGCTCGGCCGGGGCGGGCGGCGTCCGGCGCGAACCGCCGCGACGGCGTCGGCGAACGGTCCCCCGCTGCGATAGCGCATACCGGGGTTCTTGACCAATGTGATCTCGATGAGTTCTCGCACGTTGGGCGGTAACTCGGGCGGAAGCGGCGGCGGGGGTTCCTTGATGTGCTTCATCGCAACCGTCAGAGCGCCGTCACCAGTAAACGGTCGCTTACCCGAAACCACTTCGTACCCAACAACTCCCAGCGAATAGACATCGCTGGACGGGGTCGCGTCGTGGCCCAGCGCCTGCTCGGGCGCGATGTATTGCGCGGTGCCCATCACCATGCCGGTCTGGGTGACCGGGGCGGCGTCGACGGCCTTGGCGATACCGAAGTCGGTGATCTTCACCTGCCCGGTGGGGGTGATCAAGATATTGCCCGGTTTGACGTCGCGGTGTACCAGGCCGGCGGCGTGCGCAACTTGAAGGGCGCGGCCGGTCTGCTCGAGCATGTCCAGCGCGTGCCGCAGCGACAACCGGCCGGTGCGCTTGAGCACCGAATTCAGCGGTTCACCGTTGACCAGCTCCATCACCAGGTAGGCGGTGCGCCCCTCCCCGTCCATCTGGCTTTCGCCGTAGTCGTGGACGCTGGCGATGCCGGGATGGTTGAGCATCGCGCTGATGCGCGCCTCAGCGCGGAACCGTTCGATGAACTCGGGGTCCTGGGAGAACTCGCCCTTGAGCACCTTGACCGCAACGCGCCGGCCCAGCCGGCTGTCGACCGCCTCCCAAACTTGGCCCATGCCACCGGTGGCGATCAGGCGCTGCAGGCGGTACCTGCCAGACAGCGTCACACCAACTCGCGGGCTCATGGTCCTCCCTGCAGCGCAGCCTCGATGACTGCCCGCCCGATCGGTGCTGCGAGTGCACCGCCGGTCGCGGACAGGCGGTCGGCGCCGTTCTCCACTAGCACCGCCACGGCCACCTTTGGCGATTGCGCAGGCGCGAATGCGATATACCACGCGTGCGGCGGAGTGTTCCGCGGGTCGGTGCCATGCTCTGCGGTACCAGTCTTGGATGCGATCTGCACGCCGGGAATGGCCCCTTTCTGTTGTGCGACCTTCTCGGCGCCGACCATCAGCTCTGTTAGCTTAGCGGCGACCTGCGGCGACACCGCGCGGCGCTGTTGATAGGGCGCAGTGGTGCTGATGCTGGCTAGGTCGGGGCCCTTGAGACTATCGATCAGGTAGGGCTGCATCGTTACCCCGTTGTTCGCGATGGTCGCGGCGACCTGTGCGTTCTGCAGCGGCGTCAACGCGACGTCCTTCTGGCCGATGCTCGACATCCCCAGCGCCGCGGCGTCCGGGATTATCCCGACCGTCGACTCTGCGACCTGCAGCGGAATAACACTGGGCATGCTGTCCAGGCCGAACGAATGCGCCATGCTGCGCAGCGCATCGGCGCCGGTGAGGATACCCAACTGGACGAATGCGGTGTTACACGACAGGGCGAATGCCTCGCTTAGTGGCACGGTCGAGCCGTTGCCGTTGCCGCATCGCGCGCCTCCATAGTTCTCCAACATGGCGGTGCTACCGGGCAACGGAAATGTGGGGGCCGCGGTCAACTGCTCGGTGTCGGTGGCTCCGGCCTGCAGCGCCGCGGCGGTAGTGATCACCTTGAACGTGGAACCAGGCGGGTAGGTCTCGGAAATGGCCCGGTTGGTCAGTGGGTTGTCGGGGTCATCGCGAAGCCGCTGCCAGGTCTGCGCCTGCACCTCGGGGTCATGCGACGCCAGCAGGTTGGGGTCATAGGACGGTGACGACACCATGGCCAAAATCTTGCCGGTGGATGGCTCGAGGGCAACGACAGCTCCCTTGCACGGTGGTCCGCCGCAGCCTTGCTGCATCGCGTCCCAGCCGGCCTGCTGGACACGCGGGTTGATGGTGGTGTCGACATTGCCGCCGCGTGGATCGCGACCGGTGAAGAAGTCGGCCAGCCGTCGCCCGAACAGCCGCTCGTCGGACCCGTTTAGCAACGGGTCCTCGGCTCGCTCCAGTCCCGAGCTGGAATAGCGCAGCGAGTAGAAGCCGGTAATCGGTGCGTACACAGCGGGGTTGGGATACACCCGCAGGAATCGGAACCGGCTGTCGGTAGCAACCGAATAAGCCAGCAGCTGGCCGCCCGCGATGATCTGGCCGCGTTGACGTGAGTACTCGTCCAGCAGGACTCGTTGGTTGCGCGGGTCGGCGCGCAGCCCGTCAGCCGCGAAGACTTGCGTCATGGTGGCGTTGAGCAACAGCAGCACGATCAACGCCATCACGGTCACCGAGATCCGGCGGAGAGACGCGTTCATACCCGCTCAATCACCTCGGTGCCGGCCGCCGCGATGGACGACTTGTTGGGTGCGCGGGTGCGCAATGGACGTCGGGCGCTGTGCGAGATGCGCGCCAGGATCGCCAGCAGCACATAGTTCGCCAGCAGTGACGACCCGCCGTAGGACATCCACGGTGTGGTCAACCCGGTCAGCGGAATGAGCTGGGTTACACCGCCGACGACGATGAACAGCTGGATGGCCAGCGTCGAGGCCAGACCCGCGGCCAACAGCTTGCCGAAGCTTTCGCGGGTGGCGATCGCGGTGCGCAAGCCGCGAACGAGGACGATCGTGTAGAGCATCAAGATGCTGGCCAGCCCGACCAATCCGAGTTCTTCGCCGAATGCGGCGATGATGAAATCGGTCGACGCCGCTGGCACGGTATCGGGTTGACCGTTACCCAGGCCGGTGCCGAAAATGCCGCCGGTAGCAAAGCTGAATAACGACTGCACGATCTGATAGCCATTGCCGTCGGGGTCGGCGAAGGGGTCCCACCACGTCTGCACCCGAACCCGGACGTGTTCGAAAATGAAATACGCCACAACGCTTCCCGCAGCGAACAGCACCAAACCGATGACGACCCAACTGAAGCGCTGAGTGGCGAGGTAAACCACCACCAGGAATGACGCATAGAGAAGCAGCGAAGTGCCGAGGTCCTTTTCGAAGACCATCACGCCGATTGAGATCACCCAGGCCGCCAGCAGCGGCGCGAGGTCTCGCGCGCGGGGCAGGTTCATGCCCATGAAATGCCTGCCGACGCTGGTGAACAGACCGCGTTTGGCGATCAGCACCGCGGAGAAGAAGATCAGCAGCAGAATTTTGGAAAATTCGGCGGGCTGAATTGAGAAGCCCGGGAAGCGAATCCAGATCTTGGCGCCGTTCTGCTCGGACAGCGATGCCGGCAGCAGCGCGGGAATCGCCAAGAAAACCAGACCCGTGAATCCGCAAATATAGCCGTAGCGCGCGAGTTGTCGGTGGTCCTTCAAGAAGGTGACCACGAGCGCGAACGCGGCCACCCCAACCAGTGTCCACAGCATCTGCTGGGTTGCACTGGGGTGATGGCGACCGCTCGACTCATTGTTGACGATGTCGAGCCGGTGGATCATCACCAGGCCAAGTCCGTTGAGCAACGCCACTATTGGCAGCAGCAGCGGGTCGGTGTAGGGGGCGAAGCGCCTAATAGCCAGATGCGCGCTTCCGAATACGACCAGAAAGACCAGCCCATAACTCGTGAGGTCCCAGCGCAGCCCGCGCTGCTGGTTGGCCTCGACGATGAGTAACGCGGCGACGGTGATCACTGCGGCGAAGCACAACAGCAGCAGTTCGGCGTTGCGTCGAGTAGGCAGTGGAGGTGTGACCGCGACCGGCGGCTGGACCTGGGTAGTCATGCGACCGCCCGGCAGTCGATGCCCGGCTGAGGTGGGGGTGGCGGGAGTGCAGTGACCGTCTGCGAAGTGGACGGAGGCGACGTGGTCGCGGGCGCTGCTGGCGGAGTGTTTGCGGGGGTGCTGGTGGGAGTCGGACTGCTAGGTGAGGTGCCGCTGGAGGTAGTGGGTGCTGTGACGCTTGGCTCTGTTGTCCCGCTGGTGGTCGGGCCCCCGGGCGGAGAGGTGGCGCGAGGCGGCGGGCAGGCCGGCAGCAGGGAGTTGGCCGACAGTTCGCGCAACTGCCCGATGGCGTCATCGAGGGTGCCGCCCGGTAGCCCGGCCTGGACCTGTGCGCGCTCGGCAGGACGCAGATCCTGCAGTCGCATCAGCCGGCAGTCGAGGTGACTTCCGGACTGGCTGTAACTGATCAGTGATAGCTCGTTGCGCGCGCTGAGGCAGCCCACCAGATAGGGCTCGTGCAGTGACATGCCCAGCATCGATCCTTGAACTCCCCGCATGATCGCCACCACGCTGTTGTATTCGGCGACGTAGTAGTTGCTCCGGATAACGGTCCGCACGATGGCCAGGCCCGCAAGCACCAGCAATACGATAAGCGTGATGAAGATAAACATCCGGCGCCGCGCCCACCGCGGTCGGCTTGCTGTTTCTTCTTGTGGTGCCGCGCGTTTCGCGGCCTCTTTGCGAGGGCTAATGGCCGAAGCCCGTCCGGCCGAAGTGTTGGGCAGGGTCAGCTGATCTTCTTCACCTGACACCGCACCGGCGAGAATCGGTTGGGTCTGGCCGTAGTCGTAGTCGACGACGTCGGCGACGACGACGGTCACGTTGTCGGGCCCGCCGCCACGCAGCGCCAATTCGATGAGACGGTAGGCACTTTCGGCGACGTCGGGGATCTGCAGGGCCTCTAGGATGGTTTCGTCACTCACTGGGTCGGACAGGCCGTCCGAGCAGAGCAAGTAGCGATCACCAGCGCGCGCTTCTCGCATCGTCAACGTGGGTTCGACCTCGTGACCGGTCAGTGCCCGCATGATCAAGGATCGCTGCGGATGGCTGTGTGCCTCTTCCCGCGTGATCCGTCCTTCGTCCACCAGGGTTTGGACAAAGGTGTCATCTTTTGTGATCTGGGTCAGCTCGCCATCGCGCAGCAGATAGCCGCGTGAGTCGCCGATGTGCACCAACCCAATATGGTTGCCCGCGAACAAGATTGCGGTAAGAGTGGTGCCCATTCCCTCGAGCTCGGGTTCCATCTCGACCTGTGCGGCGATAGCCGAGTTGCCGGCGCGCACCGCGGCATCGAGGTTGGCCAGCAGGTCGCCACCCGGTTCGTCGTCGTCGAGATGAGCCAACGCGGCGATCACCAATTGTGATGCCACTTCGCCGGCAGCGTGGCCACCCATGCCGTCGGCCAGGGCCAAAAGTCGTGCGCCGGCATAAACCGAGTCTTCGTTGTTGGTGCGTACCAGGCCGCGATCGCTGCGGGCGGCATATCGCAGGACCAGGGTCACGGGCGCAACTCGATCGCCGTTTTGCCGATCCGAACCGGCATTCCTATTGGGACTCGTACCGCAGTCGTCACCTTTGCCCTGTCAAGGTAAGTGCCGTTGGTCGATCCTAGATCCTCGACGTACCATTCCGAGCCGCGCTGAGACAGCCGGGCGTGCCGTGTCGAGGAGTAGTCGTCGGTCAGCACGAGGGTCGAGTCGTCAGCGCGTCCGATTAATACGGGCTGCCCGCTGAGAGTGATGCGTGCGCCCGCCAGTGAACCTTCGGTCACCACCAAATAGCGCGCAGCGTGGCGGCGCTGCCGTGAGGGCAGTAGCGTGCCGCGCAACGCCAAGCCGCGCCGCACCATGACAGCACCAGTGGGCGCGTAGATATCGGTCCGCAAGATCCGCAGCACGGACCAGATGAATACCCATAACAACATTAGAAATCCGGCGCGCGTCAGTTGCAGTACCAGTCCCTGCATCTGGCGTCCTTTCCGTCCTGGCGTCGCAGCCCTCGCATCGGTGACACCGAGCACATCACGATACTTGGACGGTGGTCGACGCGGGGCGAAGCACGGCGGCTTGAGCCCGGTGCGTTCAGTGAATACGAACGATGATCTCCGAGTGGCCCAAACGGATCACGTCGCCATCGGCCAACTGCCACTCCTGTACCGGTGCGTTGTTAACGGTCGTGCCGTTAGTGGAGTTGAGGTCGGATAGCAGCGCAACCTGTCCATCCCAGCGGATTTCGAGGTGACGGCGCGACACGCCGGTGTCGGGCAACCGGAACTGGGCGTCTTGCCCGCGGCCGACAATGTTGGAGCCTTCGCGCAGCTGGTAGGTGCGGCCGCTGCCGTCATCCAGCTGCAGGGTGACCGCAGTCCCGGCGGCCCCGTAGCCGCCCTGGGTGTAACCGCCGTAGCCGGCGCCCGCCTGCTGGCCGTAGTCGCCTGCTTGGCTGTAGTCGTAGTCGCCGGCGGCGGGTTCGGCGTATCCGCCGCCAGGAGGGGCGTACCCCCCGCCCGGAACGTGTTCGGCGTACTGGGTGTAGTCGCCGCCCTGGCCGTACTCCTGCTGGCCGTATCCCGGGCCACCCTGCTGGTAACCCTGGTCGTAGCCGCCGCCCTGGTCGGGGTAAGCCGGTCGCGGTTGTTCGGGAGCGCCTTGAGGGGCGCCTTGGGGGGCGTAGCCGCCCTCGTCCTGGCGAGCCGGCCCGCGACCGTAATCGCCATACCCGCCGTAGCCCGGTTGGCCACCACCGGGCTGACCTCCGCCAGGAGGTCCGTAGCCGCCGCCCTGGCGGTAGCCCTGGTCGTAGCCTTGGCCGCTGTAGCCGCCGGCCGCCGGAGGGCGCTGCTCATACGACGGTGGGTAGCCACCCTGGCCCTGGTCGGGGTAGCCGCGCCCCTGGTCCTGGTACCCACGCTGGTCCTGGTAGCCGCCTTGATCGGGGTAGCCGCCCTGGTCAGGTTGGCGAGGCGGTGGGTAGCTGCCTTGATCGGGGTATCCGCCGCGCTGGTCTTGGTAGCCGCCTTGCTCGGGGTACCCGCCGCCCTGGGGTGGGTAGCCGCCCTGCTCGGTGTAGCCGCCCTGCTCGGGATGGCGTGGCGGCGGGTACCCGCCGCCCTGGGGTGGGTAGCCGCCTTGCTCCGGCGGGTAGCCGCCTTGGGGCGGTCCGCCCTGCGGATCCTGGCCACCTCGCGGATCGTCTTGCGGACGCCCTTGACGCTCGTCGTAGTACTCGTCGCCGGGCCGCCCCTGCCCCTGACCGCCGCGGTAGCTCGAATTGTCAGTCATTGGTGATACTCCTGGTTCTGCGCTGAACGCGTGATTTGATTGTGGCCGGGAGGGATCGTTGACCGTCGGGCGGGGCTCGACATCGGGGTTGACAGCACCGCGGGCGCGGAACTGGCCGGTATGCAGGTTCGGCATCTGCTCGAACCGGACGACCACATCACCATACGTTTGCCACCCCTGTTCATGGATATAGTCCGCCAAGTACCTAGCGAAAGCGCTCGACGTGAGATCCGGGTCTGCCCCTACCTTCTCAAAGTCGTGCATACCGAGGGTAATGATGTATTCGTTTGGGGCCAAAAGGCGATTTCCCCGAAGCGGCTGGACGCCGTCTTCGGCTTCGCGGCGCAATAGGGCTTCGACCTCTTGGGGGACGATCGATCCTCCGAACACTCGGGCAAATGCATCGCCAACGGTTGCCTCGAGCTTGCGCTCGATCCGCTGAGCGAGCCCTTTTTGGCTACTCATGCTTCAGCGCTCGCCCACACTTGTTGCGGTATATCGCCGGCGCAAGGCAAACGACTCGCCCGCGTGTCGTATCACTCCAGCATGGTATCGGGACACCTCCAAGGTGCGGCACCGTGAGAATTCTGAGAATCGCATCAAGGCAGGTCACCGGGGTCTGCACACCTGAAGCCCGCTATTGCAATGGTTCCCAGGCCCTCAGGGCGGGTGGGGCATGCGACTACTACAGTGGTATGGTCCATCGGTTGTTTTCCCGGGCGAGTGGCGGAATGGCAGACGCGCTGGCTTCAGGTGCCAGTGTCCTTCGGGACGTGGGGGTTCAAGTCCCCCTTCGCCCACCACGAGCGGTTCGACGAACTGTAGGCAAGGCTCTTGCAAGGCGCTAAATCGCTCTAGAGAAAACACTTGCAATTAAGTACCTGGGACTCCAAAGCGTACGAAGTCTCAGCTGCCTGGCTGCGTCATTGCCCACTCTTTGACCTCGG
>DASZLQ010000333.1:0-7534 GCA_035552295.1 Mycobacterium sp.
CTGGTCAACCAGGTGGTCAAGGAGGGCTCGGTGCTGGATGCGGCCTTGGCGCTGGCGGCGCGGGTGACGGTCAATGCACCGCTGTCGGTGCAGGCCAGCAAACGCATCGCCTATGGGGTCGACGATGGCGTGATCAGCGCCGAGGAAGTGGGCTGGGAGCGTACCGTGCGCGAGATGCGTTCCCTGATCAGATCTGAAGACGCCAGGGAGGGACCTCTGGCGTTCGCCGAAAAGCGGGAGCCGGTCTGGAAGGCGCGCTAGTCCGCCAGAACGTTCACCGCGGCCCGGAACGCGCCGGGCAGCAGCACGCCCGCCGGCACGATGGCACGGCGCGTCACCCGTGGCGTGCTGGCCAGCACCAGCGCGCGGGTGAGTAGGCGGTAATCGCGGGTAATCCGGTGCCACGCAGTTTCATATGACGACGGATCGTCATCGACGATGGCCTTGACCACCGCGGCCGCTTCCTTGACCGCGAGGCTGATGCCTTCGCCGGTCAGAGCATCTTCATAGCCCGCCGCGTCGCCCACCAACAGCACCCGACCCGCGACCCGGCGGGAGACCACCTGTCGCAGCGGGCCGCAGCCGCGCGCCGGTCCGCGGTCGGCGCCCGCCAGGTGCTCGGCTAGCCGCGGGAACCAGGCGAGGTCAGGTTGTCCGCGAGACAGGATCGCCACACCGACCAAGTCGGGTTCCACCGGCGTCACGTACGCCTCTCCCCAGCGGGACCAATACACTTCGACGAACTCCGACCACACCGGCACCCGGTAATGCCGGCGCAGGCCGTAACGTCGCGGTGTTCCGGCCGCCGCTTTGATTCCCGCAGAGCGCCGCACCGCCGAATGCAATCCGTCGGCTGCCACCAACCATTTCGCGCGCACCCCCGCGGCCGTCACGCCACGCGCGTCTTGCTCGATGGTTGTCACCTTCGCCCGGATCCAGTCGGTATCTTGCTGTTTGGCCCGTGCGGCCAGCGCTCCGTGCAACGTGGTGCGCCGCACGCCCCGGCCCGGCCCGGCCCGAAACCGCGCCTCGGCCCGACGATGTTCACTGACGTAGGCGACGCCCTGAAATGGCATGCCGGCCGGATCCACCCCCAGCGACATCAGCTCGCAGAGTCCGCCGGGCATCAGGCCCTCGCCGCACGCCTTGTCGATGGGGCTCTCCCGCGGCTCGACCACGATCACCGAAAGTCCTTGTCCGCGAGCGTGTAACGCCGTGGCGAGGCCGCCCGGGCCGCCGCCGACAATGAGCAAGTCGGTGTCGTAGTTCGTCATGTGTAGCCCAACGCGGAGTTCTCCACGTGCACACGCACCCTGAGCAACATCGCATTGGCCAGGGTGAAAATGGCCGCGGTCAGCCACGCCGTGTGCACCAACGGCAGCGCAAACCCTTCGGCCACCACTGCAACATAGTTCGGGTGATGCAGCCACCGGTAGGGGCCCTCGCGCACCAACGGCGCGTGAGGCAACACGATCACCCTGGTGTTCCACCGCCGGCCCAGCGTCGCGATGCACCACCAGCGCAGACCCTGGCTCAGCGCCACCACGGTCAGCATCGGCCAGCCGAGCCACCCGATGAACGGCCGGTGCAGCGCCCACGGTTCGACAATGCAGCCCAGCAGCAGCGCCGTGTGGAGGACGACCATCACCACATAGTGTCGACGGCCAAACTCCTTGGCGCCCTGGGCAAAAGACCATCGCGCGTTTCGCTTGGACACCACCAGCTCAACCACGCGTTCGATCCCGACCGCAAGGATCAGCAGGTAATACATGTCCCTACTATCTCTTGACCGGGCGCCACCACGCCAGCGCCGGTGATCGTCGCCATGTACCGGGTAACGGTGGGCTGGCCGGAACGGTTCAGGTGCCGCCCGGTAAACGGTTGGCTTGCGCGCATTTACGATGACGTCCATGTCTGCGCCACTGATCGTTTCCATTCGGGGTCATGCGCCTCAACTCCATGCCGAGTCCTGGGTGGCGCCCAATGCCAGCGTGATCGGTAAGGTCAGCCTCGCTGCCAGGGTCAGTGTTTGGTATGGGGCGACGCTGCGGGCGGAGGCCGAGCAGATCGAGGTCGGGTTCGGAACCAACATCCAGGACGGGGTTACCGTCCACGTCGACAAGGAATTCCCAGTGCGTATCGGCGCCGGAGTGAGCGTTGGGCACAACGCCGTCATCCACGGGTGCACCCTCGAAGATGACGCGTTGATCGGCTCGGGTGCGGTCGTGCTCAATGGCGCGCTGATCGGCACCGGCGCGCTGGTGGCGGCCGGTGCGCTGGTTCCGCAGGGCATGGTGGTACCGGCCCGTTCACTGGTGACCGGTGTGCCGGGCCGGGTGCAACGTGAACTCAGTGCGGCCGAGGTCGCCAACAACAGGCACAACGCCGCCGTGTACCGGCGGTTGCTCGACCTGCACCGCGCCTCGACGGACTCAGCCGACTGCTGAACCCGGCCGTGCGGCCCGCGCCAACGGCAGGCGACCACTAGGGTCGGAGACATGCGGATTCTGGTTACCGGTGCCACTGGTTACGTGGGATCGCGGCTGGTCACGGCGCTGTTGGCGGACCAGCACCAGGTGGTGGTCGCCAGCCGAAACCCGGAGCGCCTCAATCGCTTCGGGTGGTTCGACGATGTTGCGGCGGTCACCCTCGATGCCTCCGAACCGGTGTCGGCGCGGGCGGCTTTTGCTAGTTGCGAGGACGCCGCAGGCCCCGTCGAGGTGATTTATTACCTGGTGCACGCCATCGGCCAACGTGACTTCCGAGACGCCGACAGGGCCGCAGCGGCGAACGTGGCAACCGCGGCCCGCGACGCCGGCGTGCGGCGCATCGTTTACCTGGGCGGTTTCGTGCCCGACGACGACGCGCTGTCGGAGCACCTGGCCAGCCGGGCCGAAGTGGCCGACGCCCTGACCGTCGAGGACGGGCCTGAACTGGTCTGGCTGGGAGCGGCGATGATCATCGGCGCCGGCTCCACGTCGTTCGAGATGCTGCGGTACGTCGGAGATCGGTTCCCGCTCATGCCGATACCGGACTGGATGACCAACCCCATCGACCCGATCTCCATTCGCGACGTACTGCACTATCTGGTTGCCGCTGCCGACGCGGCCCAGGTTCCCGCGGGCGCGTACGACATTTGTGGCCCCGACACCACCTCCTATCGGGAGCTGCTGCAAACGTATGCGCGCATTTCCGGCAGGTGGCATGCCGCTGTGCCAGTCGGCGGCGTGGTCGACACGGCACTGGCGTCACTGATCACCGGTGTTGCACTGCCGGTGCCTCCAGGATTGGCCGCAGACCTGGTCGAGTCGCTGGATCACCCGATGGTGGCGTCCGTCAGCGGCTTGCGCGATCGGGTGCCCGACCCGCCCGGCGGATTGCTCGCCGTCCACGATGCCATCGCGCTGGCATTGGCCGATCTGACGAACCGCCGGCCGCTGCCCGTCAACGCCCTGGCCGATCCCCATCACCTCGCCGACACCGATCCCACCTGGGCCGGCGGTGATGCACTGCGTATCCGGCGGCTCGCGCGATCGGTAACGCCGCCGCCGGCGCGCGCCACCCTCGGGCTGCTGAACATCATTCCCGGCCCGCTCGCCGGAGCGCTTCGAACCGGCCTCGACATCCTGATCACCCTCACCCCGAAAGTGCGCCCTGCATGAGCCAGCCCAGCACTCCGTACCGCACCAACGTGCTTTTCGAGCTGCGTCGCGCGATCACCAATGTCGCTGTGCCACATAACGAACCACCCGCAGTGGTGCGGCGTCGGCGCATCGTCGTCGCCGTTACGCTGGTGATCGGTGCCGCCGTGCTGGGGTTCTCGCTGCGGCGTCATCCAGGCGAATCAAGCTTTTATTGGCTGACCCTGGCGCTGGCGGCGGTGTGGTTCGCCGGTGGATTCACCTCGGGTCCGCTGCACCTGGGCGGCATCTGCTGGCGCGGGCGTAACCAGCGTCCGGTCATCTCCGGAACGACCATCGGTCTTGTCCTTGGCGGCGTCTTCGTGTTGGGCGGCCTGATCGCCCGGGAGATTCCGGCCGTTGCGGGGTTGATCACCCGGGTGCTCGCATTCGCCCACCAGGGATCGTTATCGGCGATCGTGGCGATCACCGTGATCAACGGCGTAGCCGAGGAAGTGTTCTTTCGTGGCGCGCTCTACAGCGCGTTAGGCCGCTACCACCCGGCGGTCATTTCGACCATCTTGTACACCGGCGCGACCATGGCCAGTGGCAATCTCATGCTCGGCTTCGCCGCGATCGTCCTCGGCACGGTGTGTGCGCTGGAGCGCCGGGCCAGCGGCGGGGTGCTGGCCCCGATGCTGACCCACTTCGTGTGGGGGTTGATCATGGTGCTCGCCTTGCCCCCGCTGTTCGGCGGCTAGCGCCGGCCGACGCTCAGCGGTCGGTGAAGCTTGGCGTGCGGCGCTGCTGGAAAGCCGTTGCGCCCTCGATCAAGTCGTGTGATCGCAACAAGACCGACTGCCCCTGGTACTCGCGCTCCAAGGCGGAATCCAGCTCGGTCAACGTGGCTGCGTTGATGGCGTCTTTGGTCTTCGCGTACGCGACCACCGGGCCCGCCAACAACTTCGAGATCACCTTGTCGACCTCGGCCTCGAAATCCTCGGCGCGATAGACCGCGGTGACCAGGCCCGCGGACAACGCGTCAGCGGCCGGCAGCCGCTCAGCCAGCAGCGCCATGCGCATCGCCCCGATCCGGCCGATCGCGGCGGCGACCAAAGCCGACGCGCCGCCGTCGGGCATCAATCCGATCTTGGTGAAGGCAAGCATGAAAAATGCTTTGTCGGAGGCCAAGACGAGGTCGCAGGCCAGGGTGATGGAAACGCCGACGCCCGCCGCCGGTCCCTGAACTACGGCGACCACCGGGTGCGGCAGCGCAGTGATGGCTCGGATCAGCCGGTTGACCTCCAGGATGATTTCGTTCGGCGGGACTCCGCCGCTGCCGGACATGTCGTCGGGGCTGATGCCCGCTCCGGAGCAGAACCCCCGACCAGCACCGCCCAGCCGCACCAGCTTGACCTCCGGGTCGTCGGCCGCGCATTCCATCGTGTCGGCGAGCGCGGTGATCACCGGAACGGTCAGCGAGTTCAGGCTCTCGGGCCGGTCGATGGTCACCGACAGCACGCCGTCGGACAGAGTGACGTCGAGTCCCGCGACGGGGGCCAATGGATCGATCACGGGTTGCGGCATGCGCTCACCCTAGTAAACCGGGAAAGCGACCGGCCTGCACGGCCGATGAGGACGGCTGCGAAGATGCGAACGATACGGGTCGCGTCAGAGCAGACGAAAGGTCGGTGGATCGTGGCTGGACCGCTGAAGGGACTGCGTGTTGTCGAGTTGGCCGGCATCGGGCCCGGGCCGCATGCCGCCATGATCCTGGGCGATCTGGGCGCCGACGTGGTGCGCATCGACCGTCCGCCCAAAAATCCGGGGGGCTCCGGCGGCTCCGGCGGTGTCGCCAAGGACGCCATGATGCGCAATCGCCGCGTGGTGGCCGCCGATCTCAAGTCCGACGAGGGACGCGAACTCCTGCTCAAACTCGTCGCCAAAGCCGACGTGTTGATCGAGGGCTATCGGCCCGGCGTCACCGAACGTCTCGGCATTGGCCCCGAACAGTGCGCCGAGGTGAACGACCGGCTGATCTACGCCCGGATGACCGGTTGGGGTCAAACCGGCCCGCGCAGTCAGCAAGCGGGCCACGACATCAACTACATCTCGCTGAACGGGATCCTGCACGCCATCGGCCGGGCGAACGAGCGGCCGGTGCCGCCGCTGAACCTGGTCGGTGACTTCGGTGGCGGCTCGATGTTCTTACTGGTCGGCATCCTGTCCGCGCTGTGGGAGCGGCAGCGCTCTGGCAAGGGGCAGGTCGTTGACGCCGCGATGGTCGACGGGTCGAGCGTGCTGATCCAGATGATGTGGCAGATGCGCGCCTCCGGCATGTGGACCGACGAGCGGGGCGCCAACATGCTCGACGGTGGTGCGCCGTACTACGACACCTACGAGTGCGCCGACGGCCGCTACGTCGCCGTCGGTGCCATCGAGCCCCAGTTCTACGCGGCCATGCTGGCCGGGCTTGGGCTGGATGCCGCCAACCTGCCGCCGCAGAACGACAGCACCCGCTGGCCCGAACTGCGCGCGGTGCTCACCGATGCGTTCGCGGCCCACGATCGCGATCACTGGACGAAGGTGTTCGCCGACTCCGACGCCTGTGTCACGCCGGTGCTGGCCTTCGGCGAGGTGCAGACCGAGCCGCACATCACCGAGCGGAACACCTTCTACGAAGTCAACGGCGGTCTGCAGCCGCTGCCCGCTCCGCGGTTCTCGCGCACGGCGCCTGACACACCGCGGCCCGCGTCACCGGTGACCGACGCCGAGGCCGTACTCAAGGACTGGGTATAGTTCCCGACCAACTGGTTGGCAGGATCGGTCGGACGATCGGGAAGGACTCCGATGGAGATCAAAGACGCCGTAGCAGTCGTCACCGGAGGCGCGTCGGGTCTGGGCCTGGCCACCACGAAGCGGCTGCTGGACGCGGGCGCACAGGTGGTGGTGCTGGACCTGCGCGGCGAAGACGCGGTTCGCGAGCTCGGCGATCGCGCGCGTTTCGCGCAGGCTGATGTCACCGACGAGGCCGCCGTCTCCAGCGTGCTGGACATGGCTGAGACGATGGGCACGCTGCGCATCGTGGTCAACTGCGCCGGCACCGGCAACGCCATCCGGGTGCTGAGCAAGGACGGCGTCTTCCCGCTGGCCGCGTTCCGCAAGATCGTGGACATCAACCTGGTCGGCACCTTCAACGTGCTGCGACTGGCGGCCGAGCGAATCGCCAAGACCGAACTGATCGGTGAAGAACGTGGCGTCATCATCAACACCGCCTCGGTGGCGGCGTTCGATGGCCAGATCGGGCAGGCCGCCTACTCGGCATCCAAGGGCGGCGTGGTCGGTATGACGTTGCCGATCGCCCGCGACTTGGCCAGCAAGGCAATCCGGGTCGTGACGATCGCGCCGGGACTGTTCGACACCCCGCTGCTGGCAGGCCTGCCGGAACCGGCCAGGGAGTCGTTGGGCAAGCAGGTGCCGCACCCGTCTCGGCTGGGCAATCCCGACGAATATGGGGCACTGGCGGTGCACATCGTCGAAAACCCGATGCTCAACGGCGAGGTGATCCGCCTGGACGGCGCCATCCGCATGGCACCTCGCTGACGGGCGCGCCGGGATTCGTTGGCGGACAAAAAGAAAGCCCCCCGCATGCGGAGGGCTGACTTGGAAACAAGAACGAAGTTATCGACGGAACCATCGGGTGATGGCGGGTTCGGCCATAAGTAGCCGCGCGAGCATGCTCATGACGGTCAGCTTGCCGTAGGCAGCGGGTGCGCGTCTTCGAACTGCTCGGAGGTCTCACCTTCCACCAGCATGTCGCCGTGGTAGAGAGCCTCGAAGTCAGCCTTGATGACGTCGGCACTCGAGTCGTCGATCCACATGAGAATGAGCGTATGGGCCACCATTAAGGAATC
>DASZLQ010000334.1:0-9742 GCA_035552295.1 Mycobacterium sp.
ACCGACCGTTCTTCGCCTACCTGCCCTTTCAAGCGCCGCACTGGCCGCTGCAAGCACCCGACGAATCCATCGCGACCTATCGCGGCCGCTACGACGCCGGTCCGGACGCGCTGCGCGAGGCGCGCTTGGCAGCGCTCAAGCTGCTTGGCCTGTGCCCGCCCGATGTCGCCGCGCACCCGGTAGTGGCCGACGGCGCCCCCGAGTGGGCCGACATGACGGCCGACCAGCGTGCACTTTCGGCCCGCACCATGGAGGTCTACGCCGCGATGGTCGACCGGATGGATTGGAATATCGGACGGGTGATCGACTACCTGGCCGACACTGGTGAGCTCGACAGCACGGTCGTGATCTTCTTGTCCGACAACGGCGCCGAGGGCGCGATCGTCGAGGCAATGCCGCTGCTTGGTGCCCAGATCGCCGCGCAGATCGAAAAGTACTACGACAACAGCCTCGATAACCTCGGCCGTCCCACCTCGTACATCTGGTACGGGCCGCGCTGGGCCCAAGCCGCCACTGCGCCGTCGCGGCTGCACAAGGCGTTTACCACCGAAGGCGGAATCCGGGTGATCGGGTTCGTCACCTGGCCCGGCTTCGACCGACAGCGCCAGATCGGCACCGCCTTCGCGACCGTGATGGACATCGCCCCGACCGTCCTGGAACTCGCCGGCACCGCACATCCCGGCACCACCTACCGCGGTCGCGAGGTAGCACCCATGCGCGGCCGGTCGCTGGTGCCGTATCTCTCGGGCGACACCGATGCGGTACACGACGCCAATACCGGCACCGGCTGGGAGTTGTTCGGCCGCCGCGCCATCCGCCAGGGCGACTGGAAGGCGCTCTACTTGCCCGCCCCGTACGGCCCGGGCACCTGGCAGCTCTACGACCTCTCAGCCGATCCCGGTGAAATCGACGACCTGGCCGGCTCGCGGCCCGAGAAGCTGGCTGAACTCCTCGAGTTGTGGGACCGCTACGTCAAGGAAAGCGGCGTGATTCTGGACCCCGTCTCGTTTTTCGAAATCGACACCCAATTGCTCGGCTGAAATCACCACGTACGCTGAGCGCTGATGGTCGACAGAACCACGTGCGCGATTATCGGCGGCGGCCCGGCTGGGATGGTCCTGGGGCTGTTATTGGCTCGGGCAGGTGTGGACGTCACGCTGCTGGAGAAGCACGGTGACTTCCTGCGCGACTTCCGCGGCGATACGGTGCATCCGACCACCATGCGCCTGCTCGACGAGCTGGGCTTGTGGGAGCGCTTCACGGCGTTGCACTACAGCGAGGTCCGCTCGGCGAAACTGGACGTGGATGGGCGCTCGGTCACCTACATCGACTTCGAGCGTCTCCGCCAGCCCCACCCCTACATCGCCATGGTGCCGCAGTGGGATCTGCTAAACCTGTTGGCCGAGGCCGCCAAAGCCGAGCCGAGCTTCACGCTGCGGATGAAGACCGAGGTCACCGGGTTGCTGCGGGAAAGCGGCAAGGTCACCGGAGTGCACTACGAAGGACCCGAGGGTCCGGGTGAACTGCATGCCGAGTTGACGGTGGCGTGCGACGGCCGGTGGTCGATCGCGCGGCGTGAGGCCGGTCTGAAGACACGAGAATTCCCGGTGAACTTCGATGTGTGGTGGTTCAGGTTGCCGCGCGACGGCGATGAGGAATTCTCCTTCTTGCCTCGCTTCGCCCCGGGCAAAGGTCTCGGCGTGATCCCACGCGAAGGTTACAACCAGATCGCGTATCTCGGGCCCAAAGGGACCGACTCCCAGTTGCGCGCGCGAGGCATCGAGGCGTTCCGCCGCGACGTCAGCGCGCTGATACCGGAAGAAGCCGAGTCGGTGGCGACGCTCACTTCCATGGACGACATCAAGCACCTCGATGTCCATGTGAATCGGTTGCACCGCTGGCACATTGACGGCCTGCTGTGCATCGGCGATGCCGCCCACGCGATGTCACCGCTTGGGGGCGTCGGCATCAACCTGGCGGTTCAAGATGCCGTCGCGGCCGCGACGATACTGGCCGAACCGCTCAGGCAGCACCGGGTCACCGATCGCGGTCTGGCGGCCGTCCGCCGCCGCCGTCTGGTTCCGACCGCGGTGACCCAGGCGGTGCAACGGGTCTTGGCCAGCAGGCTGCTCGGCCCGCTCCTTCGCGGCGGGGATCCGACCCCGCCGGCGGCGCTGCTCGGCCTGGTGGAGCGGCTCCCGTGGTTGTCGGTGGTGCCCGCGTATTTCATCGGCGTCGGGGTTCGTCCCGAGCATGCGCCCGCGTTCGCGCGTCGCGGACCCGCATCCTGATATTGCATATTGCCTAACCCCCGCCCGCCGAGTGGGCCCTCAGTACGAGAACTGCCCTGGATTCGTCGATAGGCCCCACTCGGCGGCGGGCACATCATGCGGCCGAGCGCCATAGGTCAAGTGCTAGCGTCGGGTCCGTGTCTGATCATGGAGCCCCGCTGCGGATCGGCATTTTAGGTGCGGCCCGCATCGCACCCTTGGCGCTCACCAATCCCGCCAAGAAAAACGCCGAAGTCGAGGTGGCCGCGGTGGCGGCGCGCGATGTGTCGCGGGCTCGAGCGTTTGCAGCCAAGCACGGCATCGCCCGGGTGCACGACGATTACGACAAGCTGATCGCCGATCCGGATCTCGATGCGATCTACAACCCGCTACCGAACGGCTTGCACGGCAAGTGGACCCGGGCCGCGCTCGCCGCCGGTAAGCACGTGCTGTGCGAAAAACCATTCACCGCCAACGCCGCCGAAGCCCGCGAGATCGCCGAACTGGCCGCGCAATCGGATCGGGTGGTGATGGAGGCCTTCCACTACCGCTACCATCCGCTGACCTTGCGGGTTGAGCAGATCATCGCGTCGGGGGAGCTGGGCAAGCTCAAGCGAGTGGAGGCCGCGCTGTGCTTCCCGCTGCCGAAATTCTCCGACATCCGCTACAACTATTCGCTCGCCGGCGGAGCGACGATGGACGCCGGCTGCTACGCGGTGCACATGGCTCGCACTTTCGGCGGTTCGACCCCGGAAGTTGTTTCGGCACGGGCGGCACTGCGCGATCCACGGGTCGACCGGGCCATGACCGCCGAATTGCGGTTTCCGGCAGGGCACACGGGCCGAATCCGATGCTCGATGTGGTCGACGCACCTGCTGCAGATCAACGCAAAGGTGGCTGGCGACCGGGGCGAGCTAGGTGTACTCAATCCGGTGATGCCACAGTTTTTCCATCGGCTCTCGATACGCTCATCTGACGGAAAACGTGCGGAGCGATTCCCGCGCCGTGCCTCCTACGCGTATCAGCTCGATGCCTTCGCCGATGCGGTGCTGCGTGGCCAACCGGTGAAGACAACCCCGCAAGACGCGATCGAGAACATGACTGTCATCGACGCGATCTATCGCGCCGCCGGCCTCCCGCTCCGCGAGCCGAGCTGACCGTAACCCGTTTACTCAGTTGACACTTCCGCCAACAAGCGGCGTGCCGCATCGACACACGGGCGGAGTCGGTCGATAGGGCTGACGCCGGCCAACGCCAGCGAGCGTCTGGGTACTTCGAGTTCGATCACGACGTCGGATGGCAGCGCGGACAAGATGTCGCGTAGCGGTAGTTCGCCTTCGCCGGGAACCAGGCGTTCATACATGGCTTCCTCCATATAGTTGTCGATGCGCGGCTCTAGCGTCGTGTCGTTGAGTTGGGCGTAGGCGATGTGTTCGGGGTCCAAGGCCAAAAGGTCGGCGGCGCTGGAACCCGAGCGCACCAAATGCATGGTGTCGATCAATAGCCGGAAGTCAGGTCGTCCGACGTGCTCCAGAGCGGCGACCGCCGTGGGCAGGTCGCCGATGGTCAGGCCGGGTACCGGTTCGACGTCCGTTTCGATGTTCCGCTGCGCACCAAGTTCAGTCAGTGCGCCGAACTGGTCGAACGTGCGGGTGAGATCGGGATCGAGACTGACCACGTTTATCCGGGGAACGCCGAGTTCAGCCAGGACGTCGAGATCCGAGCAGAAATTGCGCATATCGGCGCCGGGTAGCACCAGGAAGCCGTCGCCGAGTGAGATCGTCACGCCGCGGTCTTTCATCGCGGCGAGCAGATCCTTCCTCAGTGCGGGATCCTTCAGCGAGAATGGCCGAAAGTCGAGTGGCACCAACGGCTGTCCCTGCACAATGGTCGAGATGTGCTGGCAGCCAAGGTCTGCGGCGAGGTTGACGAACTCCACTGGCGGAAGCGCGAATACGCTGAGGAATCCGACCGCGAGGTCGGTCACGCGGGGCGACCTGCAAATTGGGCCAACTGGTCTGCGGCCTGAACCGTTTGCGTGGTCAGCGCGATCTGTCCAGAAGTCACCTGGTATTCGATCGTCGGGGCTTCCAGGACGAGATCGTCCCGGATGAAGGCCACATGGTCGTGCAGATTCGCAGCGCTGAACGACGCCCAGGCGGTCGCCGATTGCGGGTCCAGAGTCAGCAACACTTCATAGAAACCGGCAGTCAACGACTTGGGCGGGTCCACGTGAGTCAGCCCAAGCCGCATCGCCTCCGGGCCCAAGGTATAGAGAGTGGTCCGGGCAAGGTCACAGGTGGTGAGAACGTTGGTCGGCGCGGCGGGAGCGTTCGGATTCGTAGCGGGGCACTTGTCGGGCGTGGTTGGTTGTGATTTCTGCACCGACCGGACTGGCAAGGGTTGGATGTTGACGGCCGGGGCCGCCGATTGAGTTGTTGTGGGCGCCTTGGTGCTCGGCGTGGTGGGCGAGGCCGGCTGTTGAGTTGTGTGGCACCCGCACGTCACTGCGCCGAGCAGAATGACGCTCGTCAATGCGTTCTTCGCCTGGTGGAACGCCACCGCATTCCTTTCGCCGGATCAACTGGATCTAGCAGAGTAGCTCTCGGTCAGGTCTAGCATGCGTTGTCCTCGCCGAGTTGGCTTGAAGCGCCTCAGCAGGGCAAATTCTTTACCGACACTACGAACATAGAGTATTGTCCATCTGGTCAGCGAACTTTGATCGAGATCCCTCGCCACGAAAGCCGCGCTCATGGCTCGATACGACCCCGCCGCAGCGAAACGACGCAGGCCTAATCCTGCGGAGCGCCGCCGCGACCTATGCGATGCTGCGATTCGACTGTTGGCCGACGACGGGGCCAAGGGGTTGAGCCATCTGAAGGTGGACCGGAAGGCCGGCGTTCCCGACGGCACCACCTCCTTCTATTTCCGGACCCGTTCGGCGCTGTTGCGTGCCGTCGCCGAGCGACTGGCCGAGCTGGACCTGGCGACCTTGCGGTCTGTGGCCGACAGCGCCGATGGCCGGGTAGTCAATCCCTCGCCGTCGCGGTTGTCGCAGGTGGTGATTCAAGCCGGCCGCGAGCCCCAGTTGTCCCGAACGAAAGCCAGGTACGAACTGACGATGCAGGCCGCCCGCGATCCGGCGATCGCCGCCATTCTGCAGCAAGCCACCGATGGATTTACCAAACTGCACCGTGAGATCCTTGTGCAGCTCATGCCGCACGGCGCCGAGTTGGAGTCGACAGTAGTCGAGGATCTGAGCAACATCACGCTGACGTTCATCAACGGCATGCTGCTGCGATTCGCCCACGGCGACCGGATTGTCGACAGCCCCGAACAACTCGACCGGATCTTGGCAGCTATCGCTGCCGGCATTCTGAAAAGTCCGGACAAGGGGCGCTTAACCCAGGCGGGCGGCCTGCGGCCGCCGCGCCGCCGCCGCACCGCCGCATCCGGCTGAGCGCAGCGAACCGTGTGCAGGTCAGCCAACGGGTTGCGGGGCTCTGGGTCTTGCCAATGCACCGGCTATATGGTTCTCTACAAGAATAGAGTTAAGCTGACGCCCGGCACAGCGACGCATTTAAGCGGGGTGTACAAATTGCCCGAATCAAATCCGGTGCTGGTATCTGGAAGATACCCGGAAATGGTAGTGGCAGGAGGGATTTCGTGACGGCGAGCACCGATAGCCACGTTCGTTTCGATCCATACGATGTCGATCTCATCGCTGACCCGTATCCTATGTTCGCGCGGCTGCGTGACGAGGCACCGCTTTATTACAATTCCGAATATGACTTCTTCGCGTTGAGCCGGTTCGCCGATGTCACCACGTCGCTGGTCGACCACGGCACCTACAGCTCCGCCCGGGGCGTGATCCTCGAGTTGATCAAGGCCAACCTCGAAATCCCGTCGGGCATGTTGATCTTCGAAGACCCTCCAATCCACGACGTGCATCGCAAACTGCTGTCGCGCATGTTCACCCCCCGCAAGATCAACGCGCTGGAGCCGATGATCCGGGACTTCTGCGCGCAGCTCCTCGATCCGCTGGTGGGTTCGGGGCGATTCGACTTTGTGACCGATCTCGGCGCGATCATGCCGATGAAAGTCATCAGCATGCTGCTTGGCATCCCCGAAGACGACCAGGAGTACATCCGCGACCGGGGCAACGCCCAGCTGCGCACCGAGGCCGGCAGGCCCATGAAGGCCGCCGAGCAGGGCTTGTCCGTCGGCGAGCAGTTCGCCGCCTACATCGAATGGCGCGCCGAACATCCGTCGGACGACATAATGACCGATCTCCTCAACGTCGAGTTCGTCGACGAGACCGGCGCAACGCGGCGCCTGACCCGCGAGGAGATCCTCGTGTACCTCAATGTCGTCGCGGGAGCCGGCAACGAAACGACAACCCGGCTGATCGGTTGGGCCGGAAAGGTTCTCGCGGAGCATCCCGATCAGCGCCGCGACCTCGTACAGAACCCGGGGCTCATCCCGCAGGCGATCGAGGAGCTGCTGCGCTACGAGCCGCCCGCACCGCACATGGCACGGTATGTGACCCGCGACGTCACTCTGTATGACCGGACGGTGCCCGAAGGCAGCGTGATGATGATGCTCCTCGGGGCGGCGTGCCGTGATGAGCGCCAGTTCGGTCCCGATGCCGGTGAGTTCGATATCCATCGCGACGCGCGGCCGCACCTCACCTTCAGTGTGGGCACGCACTTCTGCCTCGGATCGGCGCTGGCGCGTCTTGAAGGCCGTGTCGCCCTCGAAGAAATCCTCAAGCGGTTCCCCGAGTGGGAGCTCGATATGAGCAATGCCAAGCTCAGCCCGACGTCGACGGTGCGGGGCTGGGAGTCCATGCCGGCGTTGGTGCCATCATGACCGGGCGGGTCGAGGGCAAGGTCGCGTTTATCAGCGGTGCCGCTCGAGGGCAGGGCCGCGGCCACGCGGTGCGACTTGCCGAGGAGGGCGCCGACATCCTCGCGATCGACATCTGCGGACCAATCGACAACATGGCCTACCCGGCGTCCACCCCGGCCGACCTCGCCGAAACAGCTGACCTGGTCAAGGGCCACAACCGCCGAATCGTGACCGCACAAGTCGACGTGCGTGATTACGACTCCCTCAAAGCCGCGGTGGACGGCGGGGTGGAACAACTCGGCCGCCTCGACATCATCGTCGCGAACGCCGGCATCGGGACTTTCGGCAACAAGCTGCACAAGATCCCGGAGAAGATCTGGCAGGACATGATCGACGTGAACCTTTCCGGCGTCTGGCACACCGTGAAAGCCGGTGTGCCGCATATAATCGCCGGCAGCCGCGGTGGCTCCATCGTGTTGACCGGTTCGGTCGGATCGCACAAGGCGATGCCTTACACCGGCCATTACATCGCCGCAAAACACGGCGTCGTGGGGCTGATGCGCAGCTTCGCCGTCGAACTGGGCCAGCACAGGATACGGGTGAACTCTGTACACCCCAGCCAGGTCAACACACCGATGACCATGAACGACGTGACGTTCCGCCTGTTTCGACCGGACTTGGAAAACCCCGGACCTGACGACTTCGCCCCGTTCTCACAGATGACCCACACCTTGCCGGTGCCCTGGGTGGAAGCCATCGACATCAGCAACGCCGTCCTGTTCCTCGCCTCTGACGAATCGCGTTATGTCACTGGCGTTTCGCTACCCGTCGACGCGGGCGCTTTGCTCAAGTAGGCACAACGAAGTGGAGAGAACCCATGCCTGAGTACGACTACGAGAGGTTGAAGAAGGAAGCCGAGCAGTACATCAAATTCGAGAAGGACAAGAAAAACCGAATCGCGTATATCACCTTCGATCGGCCCGACGCGCAGAACTCCACCACCTTGGGGATGCGGCAGAACTACGCCGATTTGATCCACAAGTGCAACGTGGATGACGACGTCAAAGTCGTCGTGATCCGTGGTGAGGGCGAAGATTTCGGTAGTGGTGGGGACTTGCCCGAGCAGCGGGGGATGCTGGAGAACCCGGGCATGCCGCTGCTGCATGAGGTCGCGATCAACGACGACGACGTCAAGTACCCGCCGGGCGGATCGTACCGATACCTCTCCACCGTCACTGACTTCTATGCCAAGGCTCGCGCGGGAAACCGGCCGCTGCAAGAGCTCCGGAAGATCAGCATCATCGAAGCCAAGGGCTACTGCTACGGGTGGCACTTCTACCAGGCGGGCGACGCGGATTTGGTGATCTCGTCTGACGACGCCCTGTTCGGTCACCCGGCCTTCCGCTACGTGGGCTGGGGACCGCGCCTGTGGTGGTGGGCCGAGACAATGGGCCTGCGCAAGTTCTCCGAAATGCTATTCACCGGGCGGCCTTTCAGCGCTAAGGAGATGTACGAATGCGGCTTCCTCAACAGCGTTGTGCCTCGAGAGAAGCTGGAAGAAGAGACGCTGAAGTATGCGCTGGCATGCTCCCGCTCCCGCCCGACGGACACGGTGGCGGTGCAGAAGACCTTCCTGGAGTTGTACAAGCAACACAAGGGTGAATACTTCGGGAGCCTGCTCACCGGCATGGTCGAGGGCATGCTGCCGATGATCGCCAATGATCGGGAGAGCGAGGTCGACCTCACCGAAGGAACCTTCAGCAAGGGCCTCAACAACGTGGTGAAAGACAACGATCTGAACTTCCCGCGGGAGTGGCGCCTGAGCCGCTCGGGACGCAAGAAGCCCTGACCGCTTTGGGAGGGCGGGCATGTCGACACTGAGCGGTATCAGGGTCGTTGAACTGGCCGAGTCGGTCGCAGGGGAGTACTGCGGCAAGATATTGGCCGATTTCGGCGCCGAGGTCATCAAGGTCGAGGCACCGGGACGCGGCAGTCGCACCCGGACGATGGCACCCATCGTCGGCGACGGGTGCGAAGGTAGTGCGCTGTTCGCCTACCTCAATACCAACAAGCATTCGATCGAGCTCGACGTCACTGCGGCGGCCGGTGCCGAGCCCTTGCACAAGCTCATCGGCACCGCTGACGCCGTCATCGAAGACCACGCGACGGACTGGTCCGAACGACACCCGAATGTGGTGTTCTGCTCGATCACGCCCTTCGGCCAAGGTGCACCCGTTGAATTCGGAAACGCCAAGAGCATCAACGTGTTTCACGCCAGCGGCTGGGGATATCACACTCCCAGCCATGCCGACCCCGGTCGACCACCGCTGCAGGGACCGGGCCGATTCCTCGTCGACTACGAAGCAGGGTTGGATGCGGCGCTCTGTATTGCGTCATCGCTGTTCGGTCGTCTGCACACCGGCCACGGCGAGTCCATCGACATCTCCGCACATGCGGTGCTGGTCTCCCGCGCCGACTGCATCCTGGGCCGATTCATCACCGGCGAGGTCGCGGCCGCGGGCACCCGCGACGATTATGACCAGCAGGGCCCGGCAGCGTTTTTCCCGTGCGCCGACGGCTTCGTCTACCTGTACATGACCAGTCGCGCCCACTGGCAGGGC
>DASZLQ010000335.1:0-3485 GCA_035552295.1 Mycobacterium sp.
GAGGCTCGCGGCAAGAAAGCCATGCTCGACAAGGTGCGTCGTGCGCCGCAGCTGATCAAGGTCGAGTCCGTCGTGCAGGCCGAGCCGCTCGGGCTGGGACACGCCATCAGCTGCGTGGAGCCCACGCTGGCGGCTGACGAGGACGCGGTCATGGTGCTGCTGCCCGACGACTTGGTGTTGCCGACCGGCGTGCTGGAGGCGATGTCGAGGGTGCGGGCCGACTACGGCGGCACGGTGTTATGCGCCATCGAGGTAACGCCCGAAGAGATCAGTGCCTACGGGGTTTTCGATGTCGAGCCGGTCCCCGGCGGCAATCCAGACGTGCTCAAGGTCAACGGCATGGTCGAGAAGCCCAGGGCCGAAGACGCGCCCTCGATGTATGCCGCGGCGGGCCGCTATGTGCTCGACCGTTCCATCTTCGATGCGCTGCGCCGCATCGACTGTGGGGCCGGCGGGGAAGTGCAGCTGACCGATGCGATTGCGCTATTGATCAAGGAGGGCCACCCCGTTCATGTCGTCGTGCATCACGGATCTCGACACGACTTGGGAAATCCCGGCGGCTACCTCAAGGCTGCGGTTGACTTTGCATTGGATCGTGACGACTACGGCCCGGAATTGCGGCGGTGGTTGGTGGCGCGATTGGGCCTGACCGAGCAATAGCCCGCCCGGCGGCGAAGCGCACACGGACGGTCCCGTGGCGAGCGGTCGGTCCGGCTCAGTTCGCCCGACACGGCGCCCGTCAGGGCTTGAGGGCAGAGAGGCGCGCTTGTGCGTTCTGTGGAGGAGCAGCTGGCCCGGATAACGGCCGCCGCGGTGGCCCCGCGGCCGATACGGGTTGCCATCGCCGAGGCGCAGGGATTGATGTGCGCCGAGGAAGTGGTCACCGAGAGGCCGCTGCCCGGTTTCGATCAGGCCGCGATCGACGGTTACGCGGTCCGCAGCGTCGACGTGCTGGGTGTCGGCGAGCTGGGCACCGAGGGGTTCGGCGATGAAACCGGCGAGGCGCTCGGCGACGAGGATGCGCGCGACGGGCTGGTCCTGCCGGTGATGGGAACCATCGAAGCCGGTGCGCGCACGCCCAGTCGGCTACAGCCCCGCCAGGCCGTCCGGGTGCACACCGGTGCTCCGCTGCCCACGCTGGCCGATGCGGTCCTGCCGGTGCGATGGACCGACGGCGGAACGTCGAAGGTGCGGATTCTGCGGGGGGCGCCGTCGGGTGCCTATGTGCGCCGCACCGGCGACGACGTGCAGCCCGGTGACGTTGCCGTGCGCGCCGGAACGATCATCGGCGCGGCCCAGGTGGGGCTGCTGGCGGCGGTCGGCCGTGAACGGGTGCTGGTGCACCCGCGCCCGCGGTTGTCGGTGATGGCCGTGGGTGGCGAGCTGGTCGACATCTCCCGCAACCCGGGCAACGGGCAGGTGTACGACGTCAATTCCTACGCATTGGCGGCGGCGGGCCGGGATGCCGGCGCGGAGGTCAACCGCATCGGGATCGTCAGCAACGACCCCAAGGAACTCGGGGAAATCGTTGAGGGCCAGATCAATCGCGCTGAGGTCGTGGTGATCGCCGGCGGGGTCGGCGGCGCGGCCGCCGAGGCGGTGCGGTCGGTGCTCTCCGAGCTCGGAGAGATGGAGGTGGTCCGGGTCGCGATGCATCCCGGATCCGTTCAGGGCTTCGGGCAGCTGGGGCGCGAGGGCGTTCCGACATTTCTGCTGCCCGCCAATCCGGTCAGCGCGCTGGTGGTCTTCGAGGTGATGGTCCGGCCGCTGATTCGGCTGTCGCTGGGCAAGCGGCAGCCGATGCGCCGGGTGGTGCAAGCGCGCACGCTGTCGCCGATCACGTCGGTGGCCGGGCGCAAGGGCTACCTTCGCGGTCAGCTGATGCGTGACCAGGACAGCGGTGAGTACCTCGTGCAGGCACTGGGCGGAGCCCCGGGGGCGTCATCGCATTTGTTGGCGACGCTTGCCGAAGCGAACTGTCTGGTTGTGGTTCCCAGCGGGGCCGAGCAGATTCGTACCGGTGAGATCGTCGACGTCGCCTTCCTGGCTCAGCGCGGCTGAGTGCAACGAGTGCACACGCTCGTGAACCTCTTGCGCTCCAATTCCCGGCATCCCGGTTGGCCCTTGGACGTTGGGCCGCTACGGGTCCCTGCGGGCGTGGTCCGGTTGCGTGCGGTGCGGATTCGCGATGGCGCGCAGTGGAGCCGGATCCGGTTGGCCGACCGTGCGCACCTCGAGCCGTGGGAACCCAGCGCGGATGGCGATTGGACGAGCCGGCATGCGGTGACGGCGTGGCCGGCGTTGTGTTCTGGTCTGCGTTCGGAAGCCCGCAAGGGGCGCATGCTGCCGTACGTGATCGAGCTCGACGGGCGGTTCTGCGGGCAGCTGACCATCGGCAACGTCACCCATGGGGCGTTGCGGTCGGCATGGATCGGCTACTGGGTACCGCGGTCGGCGACCGGCGGTGGGGTGGCCACCGCAGCGTTGGCGCTGGGTCTCGACCACTGCTTCGGTCCGGTCATGTTGCATCGCGTGGAGGCCACCGTGCGCCCGGAGAACGCCGCGAGCCGGGCAGTGCTGGCAAAGGTCGGGTTCCGGGAGGAGGGTCTGTTGCGCCGCTACCTCGAGGTGGACAGAGTCTGGCGAGACCACTTATTGATGGCCATCACCATCGAAGAGGTGTACGGGTCGGTGGCGTCGGCCTTGGTCCGCGCGGGACACGCAAGTTGGGCGTAATCGGGCGCTGGTGAAGGTGCAGGCGGCTGCCGCAGGCTGTGGCTAGCGCGACACGAGTGACGTTTGGTGCTTGTGGGGGGCAAATTACAGGTGTGTAATTGTGCTGGTCGCTGTATCCGGCCGCGGTGGCCGCCGATGAGCCTCGCGGGGGATCCAGACCAGAAGGAGCAGGTCATCATGCCAAGCATCCCGCAATCGTTGTTGTGGATCTCACTCGTGGTGCTCTGGCTATTCGTGCTGGTTCCGATGCTCATCAGCAGGCGCGACGCCGTGCGCCGAACCAGCGACGTCGCCTTAGCGACCCGGGTGCTCAACGGCGGCGCCGGTTCCCGTCTGCTCAAGCGCAGTGGTCCGGCCGCGGGTCATCGCAGTGACCCCGATTGGAAGCCGGAGGAAGACACGGCTGACGAGGACTTCGCCGACGACGCTGACGAGAGCCAGGACGACGAAGCCGATACCGACGAACTGCAGAGTGCACGGCCGGTTGTCGTGAAGGTCGCGGTCGCCGAGGACACCGAGCCCGACTACCTGGACGTCGACGTTATCGAAGATTCAGGCGCCCTTCCGGCAGGAGCCGGTGCCGAGGTGCCCGATGCCGTTGACGAGAACGACGCCGCCCAGGAGGACGAGGTCGCCGACGAAGAGACCGATGCGGCGGCCGACGAAGAGCCGAGCGACCTTTATGAATACATGGAGGACTCGTCTGGTTTGGAGCCGGAAGAGGACTTCGAAGAGGACGAGGACGCGGA
>DASZLQ010000336.1:0-1607 GCA_035552295.1 Mycobacterium sp.
TCGGCGTCGGCGGGATCGTCACGCAGAGTGCGCAGGAACAACTCGGACATCCGGGTGATCACAGCGGGCAAGCCTAGCCAAGCCATTTGGTCGAGCTTGGCCGCGGTACGGGCAATGGGAATTTGAGTGTGCGCTCACGGCCTTGACAGTGCGGTCAGGGCGAGATTTTCGCCGCTAGGCCGCCCTGGATGCACACGGAAAGCCCTGAGTACACACGCGAAGCCCTAACGGGGGCTAGTAGACAAGCCGCGAGGGCGGCGAAGGTGGCGAAGGTGATGCCGGACTACAGTTCCCCGGCGTCGATCGCTTCCTTGACTTCCTGAGCGTGAGCAACCTGGTCAGGGGTGTAGCCGATGAACAGCGCCGCTCCGCCGACAATGACGGCCACTCCGGCCACCCACAGCAGGCCGTACGTGTAGCCGTGGTCGAGCGCGTGCAACTGCGCGTCGTTCATGAACTTCACCGGGCCGGTGGTACCGCCCAGATACAGTGTGCGCGAAGTGATCACAGCCTGAATGACCGCCAGCACCAGCGGACCGCCCAGGCTCTGCAGCATCAGCGTGACAGCCGACACCGGGCCGATCCGGTCAAATCCGACACCGGCGATCGCAGACAGCGTCAGCGGGACGACGGCCATGCCGATGCCGATTCCGCCGACGACGACGGGCAGCACAAGGTTGGGAAAGTAGGGAACCCCGCGGTTCATGAACGCCCAGCCGTAGATCATCGCCCAGAAAAGCAGAATTCCGCCGCCGATCGTCAACACCCGTGGCGAAAACCGTGACACCAGCTGCGAAGAGACGCCGAGGCCGATCCCCATCGCGATGACGAACGGAATGAAGCCAACGCCCGCACGCAGCGCGCTGTAGCCCAGGACGTCCTGCACGTACAGAGCGATGGACACGGTCAAACTGAACATGAGTCCGCCGGCCAGGAAGATCGCGATGAATGTGGCCAGCCGGTTGCGGTCGCGGAACAAATCGAACGGCACGACGGGGTTTTCGGCGGTGCGCTCGACGATCGCGAAGGCAATGGCGGCCGCCAAAGCCACCGCGCCCGAACCGATGGTGGTGACCGAGATCCAGCCCTTTTCCGGGCCCATCGAGAAGGCGAAAACGGCAGCGGTGCACGCCAGCGTGGCCAGCACAGCCCCGGTGGCGTCGAGCTTCATCCGCTCCCTATTGGTCTCGCGCAGCGCGGTGCGGGCCAGGTAGATCATCACCAGCCCGATCGGCACGTTGACCATGAACGCCAGCCGCCACGACACCTCGGTCAGCGCCCCGCCGACTACGAGACCCATCACGGAGCCAATTGCGGTCATCGCGGCGAACACCGCCGTCGCGGCGTTGCGCGCCGGCCCCTTCGTGAAGGTAGTAGCAACGAGCGCAAGTCCCGTCGGCGAGGCGATGGCCGAACCGATACCCTGCGACAGCCGCGCGATGACCATCGTCGCCTCGTCCCACGCCACGGCGCACAGCACCGACGAGATGGTGAACAGGGTGACGCCGACGATGAACGTGCGCTTTCGTCCGATGGTGTCGCCGAGGCGGCCGCCCAACAACATCAGCCCGCCGAAGGTGAGCACATACGCGGTGATCACCCAGCTA
>DASZLQ010000337.1:0-13646 GCA_035552295.1 Mycobacterium sp.
TCCTGCTCGTCGAGCCAGGAACGGTAATGCGGAAGGTGTGCGCCCGACTCGGGGACGTGCGACAAGAACGCGTCGGCCAGAAAGACGATCTCCTCCTCGGCTTCCCTGGCGTACATCGGATGGATGGAAAACAGTTCCGGGGCCAGTTCGCGCGATTTCGCTTCGCGCGCTTCACTGATGGCGATGCGCGGATCGACCCTGCTGAATTGGTGGTTGCGTCGCGGCGCGACCTCGACGACCTCCCATCCGTACGCGCAGACGAAGCGCGGGTCGGCGGCCAGCAGTCGCTGCAGCAGCGTGGTCCCGCTGCGCATCATCCCGACGACGACGATCGGCGCGGCCACCCGCTCGTCGAGAATCTCCGGATGGCGGCGGATCCACTCCTGCGCACGTAGCCGCATGCGCAGGCTGTGCACGATGCCCGACTGCAGGATGTGCGTGCCGATGGCGTTGAGGTCGGCGCGCGCGTAGTCGGCCAGCAACACCCGCAGCGCGCCTTCGAACTCTCCGGGGCCCCAGTCGGTGAGGTCTTCTTTGCGTTGCGCGTCGGCCAGCACGGTGTCGGGGCCGAACGCGCTGCCGGAACTCTCCACGCGGTCAGAACTTCAGGTGGTGGCTGACGTCGCCGACCTGGTCGACGAACATGGTGCGGCTGTCGAACCACCAGGCGCCATCCACCCGGTGAAAGGTGTCCTTGTAGTGCCCGGTGACGATCACCTGCAGCGGCAGGTCGGGGGTGGCTTGGGTGACGCAGTAGTAGGACGTGCTGCGTGCGGTTCCCGCGGCCTCGTCGATGTGGAGCTGCACGTTGCTGGTGTTGTGTTTGGTCTTTGGGGTGCCGTCTTCGTAGATGCGGGTGGCCATCTCATACATCTGGCGCACCCGTTCGGGCCCGGCGAATACCGTTTCCGGCGGGCCGTCCTGGACTCCGCAGATGCGGCCATGCGCAAAGAGCCCGGCCACCGCGTCCAGGTCGCCCCCGTCGAGAAGCTGCGCGTAGGTGTAGATGAGGTTGGTGATTTCTGTGCCGCTGTCAGTCATGTCGAACCGCCTCGGTGCAACCGTCGTCCTCCGATTCCGATATGTTGGCAGAACTGGTCCAACTTACATAGAACCAACCATTACTCTTAGTCGCCGTGACGTTACCGTGGACGCCCAGCCGCCTTGGCAACCTTTCCGGCAAGCGAGTCATCGTGACCGGAGCAACCAACGGCGTCGGGCTGGGGACCTCGCGTGCCCTCGCCAAAGCCGGCGCGCACGTGATCCTGGCCGTGCGCAATACCGAGCTCGGTGAGCAACGCGCGGCTGCAATGGGCGGCTCGACCACCGTGGTCAAACTCGACCTCGCCGACTTGTCGTCGGTGCGCGCGTTCCCGGCCCTGATAGATGAGCCGGTTGACATCCTGATCAACAACGCTGGCGCCCTGACCGACCGTCGCACCGACACGGTCGACGGATTCGAGATGACGCTGGGCACCAACCTGCTCGGGCCGTTCGCCCTGACCAACCTGCTGCTGCCCAAGGTGCGCTCGCAAATCATCAACGTCGGCTCCGACGCGCACCGGTCGGCGACGCTGCGCCTCGGCGACCTGCACCTGCGGGCAAACAAGTGGACGAGACTGGGTGCGTACGCCCAATCGAAGCTCACGGTCATGTTGTGGGGCCTGGAACTGGACCGCAGGCTGCGCGCCGCCGGGTCGCCGATCGTCACCCAGCTCACCCACCCGGGCTGGGTGGCCTCGAACCTGTCGAACGTGGGGGACTCGCCGCTGATGTCATTGAGCCACAAGGCGGTCAAAGTGGTGGCCGATCGGTTGGCCAACGACATCGACGAAGGCGCGGCGCCCACGCTGTATTGCATCAGCGAGCCGATTCCGCCGGGCAGTTTCGTCGGCGTCAGCGGCAGGTTCGGGCTGCGCGGCGGGCCGGTGCTCATCGGACGCTCGGCGCTCGCCTCCGACTACGACACAGCTGCCCGCCTGGTGGCATTCGCCGAGCAAGAGACCGGCACGACACTGGAGGTGTAGTCATGGGTGAACTGGACAACACGGTCGCCGTCATCACCGGCGCTGCCCGCGGCCAGGGTCGCAGCCACGCCGTGGCGCTCGCCGAACAGGGTGCCGACATCATCGCCGTCGACATCTGCGCCGACATCGACGCGATTCCTTACCCGCTGGCGACCAAATCGGATCTTGACCACACCGCACGGCTGGTCGAGGCCGTGGGCCGCAAGGTCGCGACCGTCGTCGCCGACGTCCGCGACTTGCCGCAGTTGGAGGCCGCGGTGCAGAGCGGGATCGACGATCTCGGCGAGGTGGACATCGTTATCGCCAACGCCGGGGTAGTGGCGATCGGCGACCCCGAAACCCGCTCCGAGCCGGTGTTCACCTCGATCGTCGACACCAATCTCAAAGGGGTCTGGCACACGCTGCTGGCGACGGTGCCGTCGATCATCCGCAAGCGCCGGGGCGGGTCGATCGTGCTGGTCAGTTCGTCGCAGGGCCTGACCGGCCGGGGCGGTGACGGCAGCGCCGCGATGTTCGCCTACGCCGCGTCAAAGCACGGGGTGGTGGGCCTGATGCGCTCAGCGGCGAACGCCTATGCGGCGCACAAGATCCGGGTCAACTCGGTGCATCCGAGCGGCGTCTCGACGCCGATGATTCTTAACGACTTCGTGGTGAACCGGATGCTGGAGAATCCGAATCCGGCGGTTTCCCAGATGCTGTTGCCCGACGTGCCGCTGGTCGAACCGCAAGACGTGACGGAAGCCGTGCTGTGGCTGGTCAGTCCCCGCGCGCGCTACGTGACGGGCGTGTCGATCCCCGTCGACGCCGGGCACGTCGTCATGTAGCCGGCTGATTCAGCCGCGAGCGACCTTGCCGGCCTTGATGCAGGACGTGCAGGCGTTGACGCGCTGCTTGTTGCCGCCCGGACGTGTCACGATGTGCACGGTCTGGACGTTGGGGTCCCACCGGCGGCTGGTGCGGCGGTGGGAGTGCGACACCGACTTACCGAAGCCGGGGCCTTTCCCGCAGATATCGCACACAGCGGCCATTGTTCAAGCTCCTCAAATCTCGGGGGTCCGGCAATCGGGCCGGCACAGCCCAGGTTGACCCGGACCCACCTGAGGATACCGACTGTGCTGGCATCCGCCAAAACGATCATCACCGCTGTCGCCCCCTCTGGCTAGGCTCAATGGGCCGGACCGGCCCGCCGGCGGGTGGTGGGCGGGTGGTGGTCAGGGGCAGCCGTCGTGCGTGTCGCCGGGCTACGCTGGCGCCCACCGGGTGCTGGACACTGGGAAGCACGGAGGAGGTGGGTAACCCTGGGCACTTCTCATACCTCGCAGGATCGCCTCTTGGACGCGATAACCCTGCGGGACTGGGCGCACACCGCCGTCAGTGACCTGATCACGCACATCGACGAGATCAACCGGCTCAATGTCTTTCCCGTCGCCGATTCCGATACCGGCGCCAACATGCTGTTCACCATGCGTTCGGCACTGGCTGAGGCCAAAGCGGGCGCCGGCTCCGACAGCGGCTCAGCGTGCGTCGCCCGGGCCGCCGCGGCGCTGTCGGCCGGTGCGCTGAACGGCGCCCGCGGCAATTCCGGGGTGATCTTGTCCCAGATCCTGCGCGGTGTCGCCGACGTCACCGCGACCGTGGCAGCCGAGTCCGGGGGTGAGCTGCCTCACATCGACGCCGTCGTCCTGGGCGCGGCGCTGCAACGCGGCGTGGAGCTGGTCATCAGCTCGATGGGCGGTGAGGAAATTCCGGGAACCATCGTGTCGGTGTTGCGCGCCGCCGCCGGCACCGTCCAGGTCCGCGCCCGGGCCGGGGACGGGCTGACGTCGGCGGTCATCGCCGCAGGCGACGCGGCGGTTGTCGCGCTGGAAAAGACTCCCGAGCAACTCGACGTGCTCGCCGATGCCGGCGCCGTGGACGCCGGCGGCCGGGGTTTGCTGGTGCTGCTGGATGCGTTGCGGTCCGCCATCACCGGAACTGCGCCGGCCCGCACGGTGTACGAGCTGTCGCCGCGAGCACCGCAATCGGAACCTCCCGCGCAGCGCCCGGAGCTGCAATTCGAGGTGATGTACCGGCTGGACGGCTGCGATCTCGCGGCGGCCGACGCGTTACGGGATCGGCTGGGGGAGTTAGGCGATTCTGTCGGCATCGGTGCGGCGACGTCGTCGTCTGAGCACACCTACTCGGTGCACGTGCACACCGACGACGCCGGCGCCGCCGTGGAAGCGGGATTGGCGGCCGGGCAGCTTAGCCGCATCGTCATCTCGGCCCTGAACTCCGGCGCCGCCGGGCTGCCCGCGGGAGGCTGGACGCGGGAACGGGCGGTGCTGGCCGTCGTCGACGGTGACGGCGCCGCGGACCTGTTCGCCGGTGAAGGCGCCTGCGTGCTGCAACGCGACCCCGCCGCGCACGATCCGTTCATCAGCATCAGCGCCCACCAGTTGATGCGGGCGGTGGTAGACACCGGCGCCGCGCAGGTGATGGTGCTGCCCAACGGCTATCTCGCCGCCGAGGAGCTGGTGGCCGGATGCACCGCGGCCATCGGCTGGGGGATCGACGTGGTGCCGATTCCAACGGGATCCATGGTGCAGGGGCTGGCCGCGCTGGCCGTGCACGAAACGGGCCGGCAGGCCGTCGACGACGGCTACACCATGGCCCGCGCCGCCGGAGCTGCCCGGCACGGAGCGGTGCGCATCGCGACCGAAAGCGCGCTGACCTGGGCCGGTCGCTGTCACCCCGGTGACGGCCTGGGCATCGCGGGCGACGAAGTGCTCATCGTGGCGGCTGATCCGGCCGGGGCGGCGATCGGCCTCCTCGATCTGCTGTTGGCATCGGGCGGCGACCTGGTGACGGTGCTCGTCGGGGCCGGGATCGAGACGCAAGCCCCGGATCTCAATGCCACCGCCCTCGGCGACATCCTGCAAGAGCACGTGCACGACAACCATCCGGGGACCGAGCTGGTGATCTACCGCACCGGGCATCGCGGCGACGCGCTGCTGATCGGGGTCGAGTAGCCGTGGTGTCACTCGGTGACCGGCTGGACTACATCGTGGGCGCCAAGGCGGCCGACTCCCTGGACGACGTGTTCGGCATCCGGACCGTCGATGACCTGCTGCGCCACTACCCGCGCAGCTACACGGAGGGCGCCCCGGTGCGCGGCGCCGAGGACGAGCGGCCGGACGCGGGCGAGCACATCACCATCGTCGACACGATCACCGCGACGGAGACGTTCCCGATGAAGAAGAACCGGAAGAAGATGTGTCACCGCATCACCGTTGGATCCGGACGCAGCCGGGTGACCGCAACGTTCTTCAACGCGAACTACATCAAGAAAGACCTCACCGAAGACACGAAGGTGATGCTCTCCGGGGAGGTCGGGTTCTTCAAGGGGGTCATGCAGCTCACGCATCCCGCGTTCCTCATCCTCGACTCGCCGGACGGACGCAACCGCGGCACGAGGTCGCTGAAAAGCATTGCCGACGCCTCGCAGGCCGTCAGCGGCGAATTGGCAATGTCGGAGTTCGAACGCCGCTTCTTCCCGATCTATCCGGCCAGCACCAAACTGCAGAGCTGGGACATCTTCGCTTGCGTGCGCCAAGTCCTCGGGGTGCTCGACCCGGTCGACGACCCGTTGCCCCCGGAACTGCGCGCCAGGCTGGGCATGATCTCCGAAGACCAGGCGCTGCGCGCCATTCATCTCGCCGAGAGCGAGGCCGAACGCCGGCGCGCGCGGGAGCGGCTGACTTTCGACGAAGCGGTCGCGCTGCAGTGGGCGCTGGTCGCCCGCCGGCACGGTGAGCTGTCGGAGTCAGGTCCCCCGGCTGCGCCTCGCTCGGATGGTCTGGCGGCTGAATTGCTGCGGCGGTTGCCTTTCGAGCTGACAGCGGGGCAGCGCGAGGTGCTCGCCGTGTTGTCCGATGGGCTGGCGGCGACCCGCCCGCTAAACCGCCTGCTGCAAGGTGAGGTGGGGTCGGGCAAGACGATCGTCGCGGTGCTGGCGATGGTGCGGATGGTCGACGCGGGTTACCAGTGTGCACTACTGGCGCCAACGGAAGTCCTTGCCGCACAACATCTGCGGTCGATCTGCGACGTGCTCGGCCCGTTGGCTATGGGAGGCCAGCTGGGTGGGGCCGACAGTGAAGGTGGGGTGGCGACCCGGGTGGCGCTGCTCACCGGCTCGATGACGACGGCGCACAAGAAGCAGGTCCGTGCCGAGATCGTCAGCGGTCAGGTCGGCATCGTCATCGGCACCCATGCGCTGCTGCAGGATACGGTGGACTTCCACAACCTGGGCATGGTGGTGGTCGACGAGCAACATCGGTTCGGTGTCGAGCAGCGAGATCAATTGCGCGCCAAGGCTCGTGCCGGCATCACGCCGCACCTGTTGGTGATGACGGCGACGCCGATTCCGCGCACCGTCGCGCTCACCGTCTACGGTGACCTGGAAACCTCCACGCTGCGCGAACTTCCGCGCGGGCGTCAGCCCATCACCAGCAATGTCATCTTCATCGAGGACAAGCCCGCATGGCTCGGGCGTGCCTGGCAGCGCATCATCGAAGAGGTCGCCGCCGGCCGCCAGGCCTACGTGGTGGCGCCCCGGATCGACGAGACCGACGACCCACAGAAAGGGGACCCACAGAAAGGGGAGCAGAAAGGGGAGCAGAACGCCCGACCGTCGGAAACCGCCGAGGGTCTTTACGCCCGACTGCGTTCCGGTGAGCTGGCGAGCTTGCGGCTGGGGCTGATGCACGGGCGGTTGTCCGCCGACGAGAAGGACGCCGCGATGGCCGCTTTTCGCGCCGGCGAGATCGATGTGTTGGTGTGCACCACCGTCATTGAGGTCGGCGTCGACGTCCCCAACGCGACGGTCATGTTGGTGATGGACGCCGACCGGTTCGGAATCAGTCAGCTACATCAGCTGCGCGGCCGCATCGGCCGCGGTGAGCATCCGAGCCTCTGCTTGTTCGCCAGCTGGACCTCTCCGGGATCACCGGCCGGTCGCCGGTTGTCCGCCGTTGCCGAAACCCTGGACGGGTTCGTCCTTGCCGACCTCGATCTCAAGGAGCGCCGGGAAGGAGATGTGCTGGGCCGCAACCAGTCCGGTAAGGCAATCACCCTGCGCCTCTTGTCGTTGGCCGACCACCAGGTGTTCATCGAGGCCGCGCGGGAGTTCTGCACGGCCGCATACGAAGACCGGTCGCCACACCCCGGATTGGCTGTGATGGCAGCACGATTCACCAACACCGACCGCGTCGACTACCTGGACAAGTCATGAACCGGAAGGTGCTGCTGTGGCTGTCGCTCGCCGCGGTGCTCGCGGTGCTGGTCGCCTATCAGACGCTGGGCTCGTCGGCGGCCAAGCACGCTGAAGTCGCCGCCCGCGCGGACGTTCCGACGGTGCAGCCCGGCAGCGATGTGCTGGCGGGCATCACCGTGCTGCCGCAGCGGGACCACCGCTACGACTACCGCCGGGCGGCGTACGGCGACGCCTGGGACGACGACAACGATGCCCCGCTTGGGCACAACGGGTGTGACACTCGCGACGACATCCTCGACCGCGATCTCGTCGACAAGACGTATGTGTCGATCAAGCGCTGCCCGAATGCCGTGGCCACCGGCACTCTGCACGACCCGTACACCAGCGCCACCATCGCCTTTCAGCGCGGCGCCAAAGTCGGCGAATCGGTGCAGATCGACCACATCGTCCCGCTTGCCTATGCCTGGGACATGGGGGCCTACGGCTGGGCGCTTGCCGAGCGGCTGCGTTTTGCCAACGATCCGGCAAACTTGTTGGCCGTCGAAGGCCAGGCCAACCAGGACAAGGGCGATTCGCCGCCGGCTCAGTGGATGCCGCCGAACACCGCGTTCGCGTGTCAGTACGCCATGCAGTTCATCGCCGTACTGCGCGGTTACCAGTTGCCGGTAGATCAGCCGTCGTCGGACGTACTACGCCGGGCGGCCGCCAGCTGCCCGGCGGGTTAGCGCGAATCGCTATGGGCCGTCGTAGGTGTTCGGGTCCGGGCGCAGTCGGGTGCCGTCATTGAGGCCGTTGATCGCATCCATGTGCTCGGCGGCCAACTCGAAATCGAAGACGTCCAGGTTGCCGGCAATGTGTTCGGGCTTGGCCGACCGGAAGATGACCGCGTTGCCCAGTTGCAGGTTCCACCGCAGCAGGACCTGCGCGGGGGTCTTGCCGTACTCGCCGGCGACCGAGGTCACCGTCGGGTTGTCCATCAACTTGCCGAGGACCAGCGGCGTGTAGGACTGGGTGACGACGTTGTGCTGTGCATGCGCCTCGCGCAGCTCATCTTGGTTGAGCAGCGGGTGCAGCTCGACCTGGTTGACGACCGGCGTGACAAAGGCGAGGTCGATGACCGTCGTCAGCTGATCCTCGGTGAAATTGGAGACGCCGATCGAGCGGGCATGGCCGTCTCCGCGGGACTGGATCATGCCGCCGAAGGAGTGCACATATTCACCCATCGACGGGGCCGGCCAGTGAACCAGGTAAAGGTCGACGTAGTCCAGGCCGAGTCGCTCCAAGCTGGCGCTGCAGGCCTCCTGGGCCTTGGCGAAACCATGGTCTTTGGTGGCCAGCTTGGTGGTGACGAACAGCTCAGCGCGGGGAATCCCGGAGGCCGCAATCGCGCGGCCCACCCCGGCTTCGTTGCCGTACGCCGCGGCGGTGTCGATGAGCCGGCAGCCCATTTCCAGCGCCGCCGACACCGCGCGTTCGGCCTCGTCGTCCGACAAATCGGCGACCCCAAGGCCGAGCACCGGCATGGTGTTTTCGTCATTGAGAGCTATTGAGGGTACGGCGGTGCCCGACTCGCCAGTCAACGTCATTCACCTACCTGCGAAATTGAAGGTTCGTGGATCAGGACCAAGCCGGGTTCCGTCATCGAGCGAGGAGATCGTCGCCATTTCGTTGGCGCTGAGTTCGAAATCGAACACGTCGAGGTTGCTCGCAATCCGTGAGGGGTTGACCGACTTGGGGATCACGATATTACCGAGCTGGATATGCCAGCGAATCAGCACCTGGGCGGGTGTCCGCCCGCATTCCGCGGCGACGGCAGCGATCATCGGATGGGTCAGCAACGCTCCCTGGCCCAGCGGTGCCCACGCCTCGGTTGCGATGCCGCGTTGGGAGTGCACCTCGCGCAATTCTTTTTGGGTGAAACGTGGATGCAGTTCGATCTGGTTGACCGCCGGCACGATGCCTATGGCATCGATGAGAACGGTGAGGTGCTCGGGCTCGAAATTGCTGACTCCGATGGACCGGATACGGCCCTGGTCGCGCAGGTGGGCGAACGCCTTGAAGGTGTCGACGAATTTGTTCAGCGCGGGCTGTGGCCAGTGGATCAGATAGAGGTCGAGATAGTCGAGACGGAGCCGGTCCATGCTGGCGTCGAATGCCCTCAGTGTGCTGTCGTAGCCCTGGTCCGGGTTCGCCAATTTGGTCACCACGTACAGTTGGTCGCGCGGCACATCGGAGTCGGCAACCGCGCGCCCGGTCTCCCGCTCGTTGCGGTAGGCCGCGGCAGTGTCGATATGTCGGTAACCGGCGCGCAGGGCGGCACCCACCGCCCGCTCGGTGTCCGCCGGCGGGATCTGGAAGACTCCGAGCCCGACGGCGGGGATCGAATTACCGTCATTCAGCGTCACCAAGGGAGCTGCCATGACACAGAGTCTGCCAGGCGCGCGGGACCTGGACCTCGGAGCGGAACGTCCACCGATGGGGTGGGCCAGCCGCATGCAGGGGGTGGCCACCACCGCCGGTGTCAAGGTCATTCCGTGGATTCCGACGGCCGCCCAGCGGATGCTGGTCGGTGGTCGCGCGGTGATGATCGACGGCAACACGCTGGATCCAACGCTGCAGCTGATGCTGTCGGGCCAGCGGCTTGCCGGCATCGACGGGTTGGTCGTCGACGACGACGTGGCCGCCTCGCGGGCGCAGATGCGCCAGACGATTCAGGCGCTTCCCGGACCGCAAATCCATGTCCTGGTTGACGACTTATCGCTACCCGGACCGGCCGGTGAGATCGCGGCGCGCCACTACCGCCCGGCCAGTGGCGGGGCGACGGACCTGCTGGTGTTCTACCACGGTGGTGGCTGGGCGATCGGCGACCTGGACACCCATGACTCGCTGTGCCGGTTGACGTGCCGTGACGCCGGGATCCACGTGTTGTCGGTCGACTACCGGCTGGCTCCCGAGCATCCGGCCCCGGCCGCGGTCGAGGATGCCTATGCGGCCTTTAAGTGGGCACACGAGCACGCCGGCGAACTCGGCGCGATTTCTGGGCGCGTCGCGGTGGGCGGGGACAGCGCGGGCGGCAACGTTGCCGCAGTCGTGTGCCAATTGGCGCGCGACGACGGTGGCCCCGCCCCCGTGCTGCAGTGGCTGCTCTACCCGGCGACCGACTTCACCGCGCAAACCCGGTCGCTGAGCCTGTTCGCCCGCGGCTTTCTGCTGACCAAACGTGACATCGACTGGTTCACCGCCCAATACCTGCGAGGTACCGGCATCGACCCGGCGGATCCCCGGATGTCGCCACTGCACGCCGAGTCGCTGTCCGGACTGGCGCCCGCGCTGATCGCGGTCGCGGGGTTCGATCCATTGCGCGACGAAGGCAAGGGCTACGCGTCGGCGCTGCAGGCCGCCGGAACCCCGGTCGACCTGCGGACCATGGGTTCGCTCACGCATGGCTTCGCGAGTGCATTTCAGCTCGGGGGCGGCAGCGCAGCCGCGACCAGCGATCTGATTTCGGCCTTACGCGCTCACCTGAGCCGGGCCTGATTTGCCGAGTCCGTATCGCCGGTAATCTAGAGGCGCTGTTAGCCGACTGCAGTCGGGATAAGCCAGTCGGGATAAGCCCTACACGTGAGGATCAGCGAACCAGTGGCCGACAAACCCAAACGTCCCCCTCGATTCGAACTGAAGTCCGGCAACGGCAAATCCGGCCGACTCTTCCAGATCGGCGGTACCGCCTTCATCGTGATCCTTCTGGTCGCGATCGTCTCCTACATCGTGATGACGCACCACGACAAGAAGGGGGGCGCCAGCGGTCAGGGCGACACGGTGCGGGTCACGTCAAGCAAGCTGGTGACCCAGCCTCAGACCTCCGACCCCAAGGCTGTGGTTACCTTCTACGAGGATTTCCTGTGCCCGGCCTGCGGTAACTTCGAGCGCACTTTTGGGCCGACGGTGTCCAAGCTCATCGACGCCGGCGCCATTGGGGCCGATTACTCCATGGTTGCCATTCTCGATAGCCCGAAGAACCAGAACTATTCATCGCGGGCGGGTGCGGCGGCCTTATGCGTCGCCGACGAGTCCATGGATGCGTTTCGCCGTTTCCATAGCGCGCTGTTCAGCACCAACATCCAGCCCAGTGAACGCGGCAGCAGCTTTCCCGACAACGCGAAATTGATCGAACTGGCCCGCGAAGCCGGCGCGGTGGGCAAGGTCCCGGATTGCATCAACAGCGGAAAGTACCTCTCCAAGGTCACCGGGGAAGCGGCGGCTGCAAACATCACCGCAACCCCGACGATCAAGATCAATGGCGACAACTATGAGCCGTCGACACCGGATGCACTGGTCGCCAAGATCAAAAGCATCGTGGGCGATGTGCCGGGCCTAGACACCGCCGTCGCTCCCGCGGCTTCGTGACGGTCGCGGTGTCAGCAGAACCTGCCGCGCCTCCCGGCGACCTGACATCGGATTCGTCTCCCGGAGCGGGAGTACCCGCGCTCAGTGCGTGGTGGGTGCTGATCGCCGGCGTGATCGGCCTATTCGCCTCCATGACGCTGACGGTGGAGAAGATCAAGATTCTGCTCAACCCGTCATACGTGCCGTCATGCAATATCAATCCGATCGTCTCGTGCGGCTCGGTGATGGTCACACCGCAGGCATCCCTGCTGGGATTTCCCAACCCGCTGCTGGGCATCGTGGGCTTCACCGTCGTGGTGGTCACCGGCGTGCTCGCGGTAGCGAAAGTGTCTTTGCCCCAATGGTATTGGATCGGACTGATGGTGGGGACCCTGGCTGGTGCAGTGTTCGTGCACTGGCTGATCTTCCAGAGCTTGTACCGAATCGGCGCGTTGTGCCCGTACTGCATGGTGGTGTGGGTGGTCACCATTTCGCTGCTGGTGGTGGTGTTTTCGATCATCCTTCGCCCGGTGCTGGCGGGTCGGGATAGCCCGGTAGTGAGGGTGTTGTTCGACTGGCGATGGTCGATCGCCGCGCTGTGGTTCACCACGGTGTTTTTGCTGATCCTGGTGCGGTTCTGGAACTACTGGTCAACACTTCTGTAAGGGGTCAACGGTGACCCGGATCATTGGCGGCATCGCCGGTGGGCGACGCATCGCCGTCCCGCCGCGGGGCACCAGGCCGACCACTGATCGGGTGCGGGAGTCGCTCTTCAACGTCGTGACCGCCCGGCGCGATTTGGGCGGGTTGGCGGTGCTGGACCTCTACGCCGGTTCGGGGGCACTCGGGCTCGAGGCGCTGTCCCGCGGTGCGGCGTCGGCGCTTTTCGTGGAGTCCGACCAGCGCACCGCCGCCGTCATCGCCCGTAACATCGAGACACTGGGCCTCGCAGGAGCGACGTTGCGCCGAGGCCCGGTGGCAGCGGTGTTGGCGGCTGGGAGCCCGTCTCCGGTGCACCTTGTGCTGGCGGACCCGCCCTACGACATCGAGGCCGCCGAGATCGAGGCCGTCCTGGCCACCCTGACGAACAACGGGTGGGTTCGCGAGGGAACGGTCGCGGTGTTCGAGCGCGCGGCCACCGGCCCGCCGCTGAACTGGCCGGCAGGCTGGTCTTTGTGGCCCCCACGTGTCTACGGCGACACCCGTTTGGAGCTGGCCGAACGGCAGTGAGACACCGTGTACCGTCATCGGTCATGACCGGCGCGGTATGCCCAGGCTCGTTTGACCCGGTGACGTTGGGCCACATCGATGTCTTCGAACGCGCCTCGGCCCAGTTCGACCAAGTCGTGGTGGCGATCCTGATCAACCCCGCCAAGAAGGGCATGTTCGATCTCGACGAGCGGATCGCGATGATCGAGGAATCCACGACACATCTGTCTAACTTGCGGGTGGAGGCCGGAGAAGGTCTGGTGGTCGACTTCGTCAGGTCGCTCGGGATGACGGCCATAATGAAGGGCTTACGCACCGGCACCGACTTCGAGTACGAGCTGCAGATGGCGCAGATGAACAAGCACATCGCCGGTGTCGACACCTTCTTCGTGGCGACCGCCCCACGCTACTCGTTCGTGTCGTCGTCGCTGGCCAAAGAGGTCGCGATGCTGGGTGGTGACGTGTCGGAGCTGCTGCCCGAACCGGTGAACCGCCGACTCCGCGAAAAGTTGTCCGATGGCCGGGGCTGACGACGCCCAAGCCACGGTCGGCAAGTTCATGCAGGCGATTGTCGAGGAAAGATTCGATGACGCCCGCAGCCTGTTGCATGACGAGTTCGTCGTATACGAAGCGGGCGGTGTGCCCTACAGCGGCGAATATCGCGGCCCGCAAGGCTTTTTCGAGCTCCTGGCGAAGATGAACGAGGGCTTGGAGCTCACGCTGGGGCCGACACCTCAGTATCTTCTGAGGGACGACACCGTTGCGGTGCG
>DASZLQ010000338.1:0-4960 GCA_035552295.1 Mycobacterium sp.
GCGGGACAGGAACGCCAGCACGGTGCTTTCGAACGCCTCTTTGGCCTCGATCATCGACCAGTGCCCGGAGTTGGGGAATATGTGCAGTTCCGCATTGGGGATGGTGCGCATCGGGATGAGCGCCATGTCGGGCGGGCTCACCCTGTCGTCTCGGCCCCACGTCAGCAGCGTGGGTGCCGCCAGCTTGTGCATGACGGCCCACGGCATCGGTCTATCTGAGGCATTCATCGCCGCGTTCATCGCGGCGAACGCTGCCTTGCCGTACATGCGGCGTGCGGCGGCCAGTGTCGCCGGATCGGTGGCCAGCTGCCAGCGTTCTTCGATCAATTCGTCGGTGACCAACGACTGGTCGTACACCATCGATTTCAGCCAATCGACGAGCCGCTGCCGGGTGGGGTCTTCGACGAACTCCTGCAAGAGCCGGATGCCCTCACTGGGGCTGGGACTGAAGATGTTGGTTCCGATGCCGCCTATCGTCACCAGCCGGCCGATGCGATCCGGATTCTGGATGGCGAAGTTGATGCCGACGCCGCCGCCCATCGAGTTGCCGACGATGTGCACCTTGTCGACGCCGAGTGCGTCCAGGAAAGGCGAAACGGTGCCGAATGCGGTCACCATCGGGTGACCGCCGAAGTCGTCGCTGACCCCGAAGCCGGGGAATTCCAGGATCAGGCAGCGGAAGTGCTCGGCGAAGGTGGGCAGTACCCCGCGGAAGTTCCGCCATCCAGTGACACCGGGGCCGGAGCCGTGCAGGAATAGCAGCACCAGCCTGGAATCGGAACCGCAGTCGTAGTAGCGCAAAGCGCCCTTCGGGGTGCTGATTTCACGCAGGTCGTGCTCGACGGTCGTGTTGGAAGTATTGGCCACGGATGTCACCCTGCCATGCCGTCGCGACGAGCGGGAGCGGTGTTCCCGCTGATCGGCACCTGCTCGCGGTCGACGACGGCGTGGTCGTCACGGGCGTCGACCATGCCTGGCGCGCCGGTTCGGAAGCTTGCCGGCTCAACAGCATGACCGTTGGCGCGCCGAACGTGTAACCGCTGAGACGACACGCCGATGGCAGTCGCAGTGACTACACGTTCGGCGCGCGCAAAGCCATTACCGAGTTGGGGAATGTCCAGTCGGTCGACACCCTGCGATGCTTGATCAGCCAGGTGTCACTGTCGGGCACCAAGATGTCGCGATAACGTCCGAAATGGTCGAGCCCGATATGGGTGACCACGGTGAAGTAGGACGAGACATGGGCCTCGTCACGGGTCAGGCCGGTGAACAGCACGTTGGCGACGTTGTGCCGCACGACCGGCTTGACGTCAACGTTGGCGGCGACGTTCCCGGTGACACCGCCGAGGAAGGCCGCAATCTGGGATCGACCGCGCAGTGGCTCGGCCTCGCGTATCTCGAGAACACCGTCGGCGCAGAATGTTTCGGCAAGCCCGCCGAGCCGGCCGCCGTCACCCGACCAGTTGTACCGCGCGAGAGTGTCGCGGATCTGCTCACGAGCGACCAGTTCCCAAATCTCCACCGTCGCGACTTTAGTCGGCCTTCGCAGCGCCGCGCTGAGTTACCTGACGAGGTAGGGCCGGAAGCCGTGTCTGGCCGCCGGCGTGAATCCGTTCAGGTCGAAGACAGCGATCAGGGCCCGCAAGAGAGCGGGGGACCAGTCATCGAATGGATGCGCATCGATCCGATCGAGTAGTTCACAGCGGAGGTACTCGATGTCCATCGGTTGCTGCCGGTCGGTCATGGCCACGGGTACAGCTCGCGGCTCCCACGGCGGATGCTCTCGAGAAGGTCCCGACGACGGGCGGGACCCGGTATGGTGCTCATCGAGCCAGTTCCTTCCAAACGGGTGGGCGATTGGTTCGGGCGGTCTCCGCTCGGCGTTGCAGCGCCGGGACTCAACGGAGGCCGCTTCTGTGCCTGACGCTAGGACCGGCACCTCGCGCTTGTACAGCCAACTGGTCAGATTCAAATGTGCCTCAGGGCTGAACATCAGGGGTTTACCAGGGAGCGCCGGGAATGAATCGCCACCCGCGACGGTAGAACAACGCATGGAACTCAACGACGCCGCACGTGGCCTTATTAGCAGGGGTGCCGACGCCACTCTGGTCACGCTCAATCCCGACGGCAGCCCCCAGGTGAGCGTGGTCTGGGTCGCACTGCAGTCGACACCGGACGGGGACGAACTCGTCACCGCCCACCTTGCCGAACACAAGAAGGTTCGCAACGTCCGCAAAGATCCCCGCGTCGCCGTCACGATCGTGTCGCTCGCCGGGGCGGGTCAAGGGATGCGGCCGTACCTCTCGATCACCGGAACCGCGCGGATCGTCGAGGGCGGCGCTCCCGAGCTTCTCCAGGAGCTCAACCCGGTTCTGGGAAACCCGAATATGAAGTTCCCGCCGGACGGCGCACCGCCGGGATTCCTGACCCGCATCCGCATCGACAGGGTCGGCGGCGTCGGGCCCTGGAGTTCGAGCGTGCACTGAGGGCTTCGCGTGTGCGCTGAGGGTGGAAAATCCGCCCAATCCGCGCCCTCGACGCACACCCAAAGCCCATACTGCACATCCGGATCTTCACTATTGCCACTTCCGCTACTGGCAGTAGCGGAATACAGTGAGTGGGTGACGACCGGCGATAACGGCAGGCATCTGCGTACCTGTCCACTGTGTGAAGCCATGTGCGGCTTGGAGATTCACGTCGAAGGCGGCCCCAAAAACGGGAAAGTCACCAGCATCCGCGGCAACCGCGACGACGTCTGGAGCCGCGGACACATCTGCCCGAAGGGCGTGTCACTGGGCGCGCTGCACGACGACCCGGATCGCATCCGCCACCCACTGATCAAGGTCGACGGCCGCTGGCAGGAGGTCAGCTGGGACGTCGCGTTTCGCCGCTGCACCGAGTTGCTGACGCCGGTCATCCAGAAGTACGGAATCGGTGCGGTCACCGCCTATACCGGCAACCCGCTGGCGCATTCGTTCTCGCTGGCCAGGTATGCGGGTGTGCTGATGGGCATGTCGGGGATGCCGGTCACGTATTCGCCGGGGACGGTCGACCAGTGGCCCAAGAACCTGTCGTCGCACCTGATGTACGGCCTCTGGTGGAACTTCCCCGTGCCCGATATCGAACGCACCGACCTGATGGTCATCATGGGCGCCAACCCCGCCGCCTCGCAGGGCTCGTTGCTGGCCGCACCCAACGTGATGGGCCTGATCGAAGCGATCCGCGAACGCGGCAAGGTGATCGTGATCGACCCGGTGCGCACCCTCACCGCAGCCCGCGCCGACGAGTGGCTTCCGATCGTTCCGGGCACCGACGCGGCGCTGCTACTGGCGTTGGCGCACACGCTCTTTGACGAGGATCTGGTGAATCCCGGACCGCACGTCGACGGCGTCGACACGATGCGCCGGGTCGCCGCGGACTGGCCGCCGGAGCGGGTCAGCACGGTCACCGGCATCGACGCGGACCGGATCCGCGGGCTGGCCCGTGAGCTCGCCGGCACCCAGAAGTCTGTGGTGTATGGCCGAATTGGCCTGTGCAACCAGGAGTTTGGGAGCCTGGCCAGCTGGCTGGTTGACGTGATCAACATCTTGACCGGCCATTTCGACACCCCCGGCGGCGCGATGTTCCCCAAGCCGGCGGCCTGGTCGATCACCACGCAGCCCCTGCCCGGCTTGGAAGGCGGCGCCCCCGAATTCGGCCGCTGGCACACGCGGGTCCGTGGCGCGAAGGAGGTGCTGGGGCAGGCCCCCGTGTCGTGCATGGCCGAAGAGATCGCCACACCGGGCGACGGGCAGCTCAAGGCGCTGATCACGGTCGCGGGGAACCCGGTGTTGTCCACGCCAGGCGGAGACAAGCTCGACGATGTGCTGCCGATGCTGGAGGCGATGATCTCGATTGACCTTTGGCTCAACGAGACAACGTGTCACGCCGACGTGATCCTGCCCGGGCTGTCCCCGCTCGAGCAGCCTCACCACGACGACCTCATCCTGCTATTTGCCATCCGCAGCATCGCGAACTACTCGGCCCCGGTGTTCGACCCGGGCGATCGCCCCCACGAGTGGGAGATCCTGATTCGGCTGACCGGCCTATGCACCGGCACACCCGCCGAAGATGTCGACGTCGCGGCGATCGACGATGGCTTCTTCGACTACCTGGCCTTCACCCGTGGCCTCGACGGCGCAGAGATCCGCAAGCTCTACGACCACGGCGGCCCGGAACGGATGCTCGACCTCACGTTGCGAACCGGGCCCTTCGGGGACCAGTACGGCCAGAATCCGGGCGGGCTCACGTTGGACATGCTCAAGGCCAACCCGAACGGGATCGACTTCGGGCCGATGGTGTCCCAGCTGCCCGACATCTTGGGAACCGCCGACAAGAAAATCCGGCTCGCCCCGCAATACCTGCTCGATGACCTGCCGCGACTGGCCGCGCGCCTGGAACGGCCCGCCGAGCCATTGGTCTTGGTAAGCCGAAGGCACCTGCGGTCGAACAACACCTGGCTGCACAATGTGCCCGCGCTGATGAGGGGCAAGGACCGGTGCACGCTGCTGATCCACCCCGACGATGCCGCCCGCTTCGGCGTCGCCGACGACGACATCGTCACGGTGAAATCGGAGGCCGGCGAGATCAAGGTCCCCGTCGAGGTCACCGACGCGATCAAATCCGGCGTGGTCTCGATGCCGCACGGCTGGGGACATGGCAAGCCGGGCACCCGCATGTCGGTGGCCAACGGCTCACCGGGTGCCAACACCAACGTGCTCTCCCCGCCGACGTTCGTCGACGAGCCGTCGGGCAATGGTGTCCTCAACGGTATTCCGGTAACGGTCATCGAAGATCCAGCGCGATTTCGAGCTGCACACAGCGTCTGATCCCGCAGGGTCGTGACCTCACAGCTTATCGATAACAAACGACCCAGCCTGCGGCTGACACCCAAGCGCAAGGTTGCAGGATGGCAGCAACC
>DASZLQ010000339.1:0-4250 GCA_035552295.1 Mycobacterium sp.
TACCCGTGGATCGTCGCCTGCTGGACGTCCAGCATCTCCGCACCGTGCTCGGCGAGCACGGTGAACAGGGTGGCGCTCACCCCGGGGAAGTCCGGGCCGGTCACGGTGACGAGCAGCGTCGTCCGTTCCGCAGCCAGGGCCTCCGACACCGACTCGACGTGAGCCGGGAGGGCCGAGCCGTCATTCTCCGCCGCGTGGCTCACTTGTTCCGGGGGTCGTTGCCCGGCAGGTGCTCCTGCCCGACGGCGCCGGTCACGGCCTCACCGATGCTCTCCTTGTGCCCGCCCCCGCCGACGTGCGACTCCAGACGGATCCGCTCGGTGAGGTGCGGGTAGTGCAGCTCGAACGCCGGCCGCTCCGACCGGATCCGCGGCAGCTCGGTGAAGTTGTGCCGTGGCGGTGGGCAGGACGTGGCCCACTCCAGTGAGTTGCCGTGGCCCCACGGGTCGTCGACCTCGACGGGGCGGCCGTAGCGGTAGCTGTAGAAGACGTTCCAGATGAACGGCAGCGTCGAGGCGCCCAGCACGAACGCGCCGATCGACGAGATCGTGTTCAGCGTGGTGAAGCCGTCCGAGGGCAGGTAGTCCGCGTAGCGGCGCGGCATGCCCTCGTTGCCCAGCCAGTGCTGCACCAGGAACGTCGTGTGGAACCCGATGAAGGTCGCCCAGAAGTGGAACTTGCCCAGGCGCTCGTTCATCATCCGGCCGGTCATCTTCGGGAACCAGAAGTAGATGCCGGCGTAGGTCGCGAACACGATCGTGCCGAAGAGCACGTAGTGGAAGTGGGCGACCACGAAGTACGAGTCCGAGACGTGGAAGTCCAGCGGCGGGGCGGCCAGCAGGACACCGGTCAGACCGCCGAAGAGGAACGTCACCAGGAAGCCGACCGAGAACAGCATCGGTGTCTCGAACGTCAGCTGGCCGCGCCACATGGTGCCGATCCAGTTGAAGAACTTGATGCCGGTCGGGACCGCGATCAGGAACGTCGTGAACGAGAAGAACGGCAGCAGCACCGCGCCGGTGGCGAACAGGTGGTGCGCCCACACCGCAACCGACAGTGCGGCGATCGACAGCGTCGCGTAGACCAGGGTGGTGTAACCGAAGATCGGCTTGCGGGAGAACACCGGGAAGATCTCGGAGACGATCCCGAAGAACGGCAACGCGATGATGTACACCTCGGGGTGGCCGAAAAACCAGAACAGGTGCTGCCACAACAGAACTCCGCCGTTGGACGCATCATAGACGTGCGCCCCCAGGTGTCGGTCGGCGGCCAGGCCGAACAGCGCCGCGGTCAGCAACGGGAACGCGATCAGCACCATGATGGACGTCACCAGGATGTTCCAGGTGAAGATCGGCATCCGGAACATCGTCATCCCGGGTGCTCGCATGCAGACCACCGTGGTGATCATGTTGACCCCGCCCAGGATGGTGCCCAGACCGGCGACGATCAGACCCATGATCCACAGGTCACCGCCGACTCCGGGCGAGTGGATGGCGTCGCTCAACGGGGTGTAGGCGGTCCAGCCGAAATCGGCGGCCCCGCCGGGGCAAACGAAACCGGCCACACTTATCGTGGCGCCGAACAAGAACAACCAGAACGACAAGGCGTTCAGCCGCGGGAATGCGACGTCGGGTGCGCCAATTTGTAGCGGCAGCACCAGGTTGGCGAAACCGAACACGATCGGGGTCGCGTAGAACAGCAGCATGATCGTGCCGTGCATGGTGAACAGCTGATTGAACTGCTCATTCGACAGGAACTGCAGGCCCGGCGCGGCCAACTCGGTACGCATCAACAGCGCCAGCAGCCCGCCGATGAAGAAGAACATGAAGCAGGCGACGCAGTACATGATGCCGATCAGCTTGTGATCGGTGGTGGTGATCAGTTTGTAGACGAGGTTCCCTTTGGGACCGATTCTCGCCGGGTACGGGCGGACGGCCTCGAGTTCTCCCAGAGGGGGCGCTTCAGCTGTCAACAGCTCCTCCAAACATCCAGCATCGGACCGGGGCCCAGAACCCAGCAATGGTTCGAATCTTAGCGTCCGATCAGGTTGGTGGCGGGCCTGGTCCTACAAACTGTCGTAAATGCCTCACCGGCATCGGCGGGTCGCTTCGGCACACCGGTGCGAGCCGGTGTGGATGTTAGCGTCGAACGCGTGCAATTCGGCGGGAGGCGATCGATCCTGGCCGCCGCATCTGCGGCGACCGTGGCGGCAGCACTGGTCGTTGCGTGCAGCGCATGCGGGTCCGGATCCGGCTCCAAAGGGCCGACGCGATCGCTGATCACGCCCACCACCCAAATCGCCGGGGCCGGGGTGCTGGGAAACGACCGCCAGCCCGACCAGTCGTGCGCGCGGGACGCGGCCGCGGCCGATCCGGGGCCATCGACGCGGCAGGCCCACAACGCCGCCGGAGTCACACCGGACGTCGTTGAGGTGCCCGCCGAGGCGCACCGCATCGTGGTGCTCTCCGGTGATCAGCTCGACGCCCTGTGCGCGCTTGGCCTGCAATCCCGGGTGGTCGCCGCCGCATTGCCGGACGGCTCCTCGAGTCAGCCTTCCTACCTGGGCGGCGCGGTGCACGGCCTGCCCGGTGTCGGAACGCGCAGCAACCCCGACCTGAAAGGGATCGCCGCGGCTCACCCGGATCTGATCCTGGGCTCACAAGGGTTGACGCCGAAGTTGTACCCGCAGCTGGCGGCGATCGCCCCGACGGTGTTCACCGAGGCACCGGGAGCTGCCTGGCAAGACAACCTGCGCGGCGTCGGCGGCGCCACGGCCCGTGGCGCCGCGGTGGACGGACTGATCAATAGCTTCACCCAACGGGCCACACAGATCGGCGGAAGCCACGATGCCCCCCACTTCCAGGCGTCGATCGTCCAGCTGACCACCAGCAGCGTCCGGGTCTACGGGTCCAACAACTTCCCGGCCAGCGTGCTCACCGCGGTAGGGGTGGACCGGCCTGCCGCCCAGCGGTTCACCGACAAGGCCTACATCGAGATCGGCGCCACCGATGCCGACCTTGCGAAGGTGCCGAATTTCTCAGCCGCCGACGCCGACGTGATCTACGTGTCGTGCGCCACACCCGCCGCCGCGGACCGGGCCGCCACCATCCTGAACAGCGACTCGTGGCGCAAGCTGTCGGCCAACCACGACAACCGGGTTTACGTCGTCAACGACGAGGTATGGCAGACCGGCGAGGGTGTGCTCGCGGCCCGGGGCATCGTGGACGACCTCCGCATGGTCAACGCCGCGATCAACTAGCGCCGACCATGGGCGTCCGGCCGATTGGCCTGAAAACTTTACCTTAGCTAAGCTTTTCTAGGACGCAACGAAATCGAAGAGGGATTTGCCATGAGCACTGTTTCGGCGTATGCCGCGACGTCGGCGACCGAACCGCTGACCAAGACCACCATCACCCGCCGAGACCCGGGTCCGCACGACGTAGCGATCGACATCAAGTTCGCCGGGATCTGCCACTCCGACATCCACACCGTCAAAGCCGAGTGGGGCCAGCCGAATTACCCCGTAGTCCCCGGCCATGAGATCGCAGGCGTGGTGTCCGAGGTGGGTTCCGGGGTCACCAAGTACAAGGCGGGCGACCACGTCGGCGTGGGCTGCATGGTCAACTCGTGCGGTGAATGCAGCAGCTGCCTGGCCGGGCTGGAGCAGTACTGCAAACCGGGCGCGACGTTCACCTACAACTCGATCGACAAAGACGGCAAGTCGACGCAGGGCGGCTACAGCCAAGCGGTCGTCGTCGACGAGAACTTCGTGGTGCGTATCCCCGACTCGCTGCCGCTGGACAAGGCGGCACCGCTGCTGTGCGCCGGCATCACGCTGTTTTCGCCGCTGCGGCACTGGAATGCCGGGGAGAACACGCGGTTGGCGATCATCGGCCTGGGCGGGCTGGGCCACATGGGCGTCAAGCTGGGCGCGGCGATGGGCGCCGACGTGACCGTGCTGTCCCAGTCGCTGAAGAAAATGGAAGACGGACTGCGCCTGGGCGCGAGCCACTACTACGCGACGGCCGATCCCGACACCTTCCGCAAGTTGCGCGGCAGCTTCGACCTGATCCTCAACACCGTGTCGGCCAACCTGAAGCTCGGCGACTACCTCAACCTGCTGGACGTCGACGGCACCTTGGTCGAGCTGGGCATCCCCGAGCACCCGATGGAGGTGCCGGCGTTCCCGCTGGCGCTGGCGCGGCGCAGCCTGTCCGGGTCGAATATCGGCGGGATCGCCGAGACGCAGG
>DASZLQ010000340.1:0-31728 GCA_035552295.1 Mycobacterium sp.
ACTGGCGGGGAAGTTGTTGGCCCCGTACATCCGGATCGTGGTGGTGGTCAGCTGCACGATCGACGCCTGGAAGTGGGACGCGTCATGCGTCGCCCCGATCTGGGTGGCCCGCTGCGTGAAGCCGTTGATCAGCGCGTCGACGGCGGCGGCGCGCGCGGTGGCGGCGCCGACACCACGCAGGTTGTCCTGCCAGGCCGCGCCGGGCGCGGCCGTGAACACGGTCGGGGCGATCGCGGCGAGGCGCGGGTACAGCCTGGGGGTCAGGCCTTGCGACCCCAGGATCAGGTCGGGGTGGGCCGCGGCGATGCCGGCCAGGTCGGGGTCGGTGCGGGTGCCGACGCCGGGCAGGCCGTGCACCGCGTTGCCCAGATACGAGGGCTGGCTCGACGAGCCGTCCGGCAGCGCGGCGGCGACCACCCGCGATTGCAGGCCAAGCGCGCACAGGGCGTCGAGCTGGTCACCGGAGAGCACCACGATGCGCCGTGCGTCGGCAGGGACCGCGACCGTGCCGGGGGTGACGCCCGCGGCGTTGCGGGCCTGTCGTGTCGGCGACCCCGGATCGGCCGCCGCGGCATCACGCGCGCACGACTCGTCGGGCTTGCGATCGTTGCCCAGCACCCCGGCCCCCGCGATCTGGGTGGTGGGCGTGACCAGCGACCGGGTCGACGCGTTGGGCACGGATCCCGATCCGCAACCGCCGCATGTCACGACCAACGCCGCTGCTATCGAGACGGCGACGGCCGCGATCGATTGCCTCCCGAGCACGCGTCCGACGCTAACATCCGGCGACTTCGGAGCCGATTACGACAGTTTGTAGGACCAACCCTGACGGCGAGTTCTTCGGGGGCTAAGATTCGGAGTCAATACTGGGTTCGGGCCCTGTCCGATGCGGATGTTTGGAGGAGCTGTTGACAGCCGAAGCCCCCCCGTTGGGAGAACTCGAGGCCGTCCGTCCGTACCCGGCCCGGACCGGTCCCAAAGGGACCCTCGTCTACAAGCTGATCACCACCACCGATCACAAGATGATCGGCATCATGTACTGCGTCGCCTGCTTCATTTTCTTCTTCCTGGGCGGCCTGCTGGCCCTGCTCATGCGCACCGAGTTGGCGGCGCCGGGGCTGCAGTTCCTGTCGAACGAACAGTTCAACCAGCTGTTCACCATGCACGGCACGATCATGCTGCTGTTCTACGCGACCCCGATCGTGTTCGGGTTCGCCAACCTGGTGCTGCCGCTGCAGATCGGCGCGCCCGACGTCGCCTTCCCGCGGCTGAACGCGCTTTCGTTCTGGTTGTTCTTATTTGGCGCCACCATGGGGGCGGCCGGCTTCATCACCCCGGGCGGGGCCGCCGACTTCGGCTGGACCGCCTATACCCCGCTGACCGACGCCATCCACTCGCCCGGCCCCGGCGGCGACCTGTGGATCATGGGTCTGATCGTCGCCGGTCTGGGGACCATCCTCGGCGGGGTCAACATGATCACCACGGTGGTCTGCATGCGCGCGCCCGGCATGACGATGTTCCGGATGCCGATCTTCACCTGGAACATCCTGGTGACGTCGATCCTGGTGCTGATCGCGTTCCCGTTGCTCACCGCGGCGCTGTTCGGCCTGGCCGCCGACCGCCACCTGGGGGCGCATGTCTACGACGCGGCCAACGGCGGAGTCCTGTTGTGGCAGCACCTGTTCTGGTTCTTCGGCCATCCCGAGGTGTACATCATCGCGCTGCCGTTCTTCGGGATCGTCAGCGAGGTGATCCCGGTGTTCTCGCGCAAGCCGATCTTCGGTTACACCACGCTGGTGTACGCGACGCTGTCGATCGCCGCGCTGTCGGTCGCGGTGTGGGCGCACCACATGTTCGCCACCGGAGCCGTTCTGCTGCCGTTCTTTTCGTTCATGACGTATTTGATCGCGGTCCCGACCGGGATCAAATTCTTCAACTGGATCGGCACAATGTGGAAGGGCCAGTTGACGTTTGAGACGCCGATGCTGTTTTCGGTGGGCTTCCTGATCACCTTCCTGTTGGGTGGTCTGACCGGTATCCTGCTGGCCAGCCCGCCGCTGGACTTCCACGTGACCGACACCTATTTCGTCGTCGCGCACTTCCACTACGTGCTGTTCGGCACCATCGTGTTCTCCACCTTCGCCGGTATCTACTTCTGGTTCCCGAAGATGACCGGCCGGCTGCTCGACGAGCGACTGGGCAAGCTGCACTTCTGGTTGACGTTCATCGGCTTTCACGTGACTTTCCTGGTGCAGCACTGGTTGGGCGACATGGGTATGCCACGCCGCTACGCGGACTACCTGTCCACCGACGGCTTCCAGCCGTACAACATCGTCTCGACGATCGGAGCGTTCATCCTGGGCGCGTCGATGTTCCCGTTCGTCTGGAACGTCTTCAAGAGCTGGCGCTACGGCGAGGTCGTCACGGTCGACGACCCGTGGGGCTACGGCAATTCGCTGGAGTGGGCGACCAGCTGCCCGCCGCCGCGGCACAACTTCACCGAGCTGCCCCGAATCCGTTCGGAGCGACCGGCATTCGAGTTGCACTATCCGCACATGGTCGAGCGGCTTCGCGCCGAAGCGCATGTGGGCCGATCGCATGGGCCGGATAGCGGCGACGTCACCAGAGCCGACGACGTAAGCGTTCGCAGCTAATGGGCGGTGGGGGCCCTAAACGAGGCTGAGTCAGGGGTGAGCACTCCATCTAAGGTGTCGGTGCTGATCACCGTCACCGGCGCGGATCATCCGGGTGTGACGTCGGCGCTCTTTGATGCGCTGTCTCGGCACGGAGTCGAGCTGCTCAATGTCGAACAGGTGGTGATCCGGCGCCGGCTCACGCTGGGTGTACTGGTGTCATGTTCACCTGAACTCGCGGAAAGCACCGCCCTGCGGGCCGATGTCGAGACCGCCATCCACGGGGTGGGTCTCGACGTCACCATCGAGCGCAGCGACGACGTCCCGATCATCCGGCAACCGTCGACCCACACCATCTTCGTGCTGGGCCGGCCGATCACCGCCCGTGCGTTCGGCGCAGTGGCCCGCGAGGCCGCAGCGTTGGCCGTCAATTTCGATGTCATTCGTGGGGTCTCCGACTATCCGGTGACCGGGCTGGAGTTGCGGGTCTCGGTGCCACCGGGGGCCGATGGCCCGCTGCGGACCGCTCTGAACCGGGTGTCCTCCGAAGAGCACGTCGACGTGGCCGTCGAGGACTACGGCCTGGCCTGGCGCACCAAACGGCTCATCGTGTTCGACGTCGACTCCACCCTGGTTCAGGGCGAGGTCATCGAGATGCTGGCTGCCCGGGCAGGTGCTCAGGGAACGGTCGCCGCGATCACCGAGGCCGCGATGCGTGGTGAGCTGGATTTCGCGCAGTCACTTGAGCAGCGGGTGGCGACCTTGGCGGGCCTTCCCGCGACCGTGATCGACGAGGTCGCCGAACAGCTGGAACTGATGCCCGGCGCCCGCACCACGCTGCGGACGTTGCGGCGCTTGGGTTTTCACTGCGGCGTGGTCTCCGGGGGATTCCGGCGGATCATCGACCCGTTGGCACACGAGTTGATGCTGGACTTCGTTGCCGCCAATGAGCTCGAGATCGTCGACGGCACCCTCACCGGCCGGGTCGTCGGCCCGATCATCGACCGGCCCGGCAAAGCCAAGGCACTTCGGGACTTCGCGCAGCAGGCCGGGGTGCCGATGGCGCAGACCGTCGCCGTCGGCGACGGCGCCAACGACATCGACATGCTGGCCGCGGCCGGGCTGGGTGTGGCGTTCAACGCCAAGCCGGCGTTGCGTGAGGTCGCCGATGCGTCGTTGAGTAACCCATATCTGGACACGGTGTTGTTCCTCCTCGGCGTGACCCGCGCCGAGATCGAGGCCGCCGACGCCGGCGATCTGGGAGTGCAACGTGTGGAGATTCCTTCGGATTAGGTGACCGGGCAAGGCCCGGCGAAGCACCGCTGTCGGAGGCGACCCGGCAGCTTTGGCAGCGCCGCGGTACGGCACGATGATCGAGTGCCCGAAACCGGTCGGAAAACCAGCCCGCAAACTGGCCTCGACACCGGTGACGCCCCAGCGGATCCCGATCTGCTGATCGACATGCGAGGTGTATCGCTGCGCCGCGGTGGGCGCATCTTGGTCGGGCCGCTGGATTGGGCGGTCGAACTCGACGAACGGTGGGTGATCATAGGCCCCAACGGGGCCGGCAAGACGTCGCTGCTGCGGATCGCGGCGGCAACCGAGCACCCGTCGTCGGGCGTCGCCCATGTGCTCGGTGAGCGGCTGGGCCGGGTCGACATGTCGGAGTTGCGTGCCCGGGTCGGCCTCAGTTCCTCGGCTCTGGCGCAGCGGGTGCCCGACGATGAGGTCGTTGGCGATCTCGTTGTCTCGGCCGGCTATGCGGTGCTGGGCCGATGGCGGGAGCGCTACGAAGACGTCGACTACCGGCAGGCGATCGACATGCTGGAGAGCCTGGGTGCCGAGCATCTCGCGGAGCGCAGCTACGGCACGCTGTCCGAAGGTGAACGCAAACGGGTGCAGATCGCCCGTGCTCTCATGACCGACCCGGAGCTGCTGCTGTTGGACGAGCCCGCAGCCGGCCTGGATCTGGGCGGCCGTGAGGAGTTGGTGGCCAGGCTCGCCGACCTGGCCGCCGACCCCGACGCACCCGCCCTGGTGCTGGTCACCCACCACGTTGAAGAAGTTCCACCCGGCTTCAGCCACTGCATGCTGCTGTCTGAGGGGCAGGTGGTCGCGGCGGGGCTGCTGCCCGATGTGCTGACCGCCGAAAACCTGTCGACCGCGTTCGGCCAGTCGATCGGCCTGGAGGTTGTCGACGGGCGCTATTTCGCCCGGCGCGTTCGCAGCCGCGCGGCCCACCGGAGGCCGTTATGACCGCACCGCAAGATCCGCCCCTGGTTCCGCGCCCGGCCGCGACCGTGATGCTGGTCCGCGAGGCAGAGGACGGCTCGGGGGGGTTGGCCGTTTTCCTGATGCGCCGGCACTCGCGGATGGAATTCGCCGCAGGGACGATGGTGTTTCCGGGCGGCGGCGTCGACGACCGCGACCGCAACGCCGAGATCGCCTGGGCGGGGCCGCCACCGCCGTGGTGGGCGCAGCGGTTCGGGATCGAACCCGACCTGGCCGAGGCGCTGGTGTGCGCCGCCGCCCGCGAGACCTTCGAGGAATCGGGGGTGCTTTTCGCCGGACCGGCGGGCGACCCGGACGGCATCGTCGGTGATGCGTCGGTGTACGGCGACGCCCGCCGCGCGCTGGCCGAGGGGTCGTTGTCCTTCGCCGATTTCCTGAGCCGGGAAAACCTCGAACTGCGATCCGACCTGTTGCGGCCGTGGGCCAACTGGGTCACCCCGGAGGCCGAGCGGACCCGCCGCTACGACACCTACTTCTTTGTGGGCGCCCTGCCGGAAGGTCAGCGCGCCGATGGTGAGAACACCGAATCCGACCGCGCCGGCTGGACGACACCGCAGGCGGCCATCGATGACTTCGCGGCCGGGCGGAACTTCCTGCTGCCCCCGACGTGGACTCAGCTCGACTCGCTGGCCGGACGCACGGTGGCCGACGTGTTGGCGGTCGAACGACAGATCGTGCCGGTGCAGCCGCATCTCGAAATCCAGGGCGACAACTGGATTTTCGAGTTCTTCGACTCCGAGCGCTATCACCAGGCGCGTGAGTCCGGCGGGATGGGGTGGCGCCATTGAGCGAGTTCGTCCATGTCGTGGTCAGCGACGGCTCGCAGGATGCGGGCCTGGCCATGCTGCTGTTATCGCGTCCGCCCACCAACGCGATGACGCGCCAGGTCTATCGCGAAATCGTGGCCGCGGCCACCGAGCTGGGGGAGCGCGACGATGTCGCCGCGGTGATCCTATTCGGCGGGCACGAGATCTTCTCCGCCGGCGACGACATGCCCGAGCTGCGGACGCTGACCGCGCCCGAGGCCGAGATCGCGGCCCGGGTCCGTCGCGAAGCCGTCGACGCCGTCGCGGCCATCCCCAAGCCGACCGTGGCCGCGATCACCGGATACGCGTTGGGAGCCGGCCTCACCCTCGCGCTGGCCGCGGATTGGCGCATCAGCGGCGACAACGTCAAGTTCGGGGCCACGGAGATCCTGGCCGGCCTGATCCCCGGCGGCGGCGCAATGACCCGCCTGACGCTGGCGGCCGGGGCGAGCAAGGCCAAAGAGCTGGTGTTCAGCGGACGCTTCTTCGACGCCGAGGAGGCCCTGGCGCTGGGCCTGATCGACGAGATGGTGGCTCCCGACGACGTGTATGACACCGCGGCGGCATGGGCGCAGCGCTTCCTCGCCGGCCCGAAACATGCACTGGCCGCCGCGAAGGCAGGCATCAATGACGTCTTCGAACTGGAGCCGGCCGAGCGCGACGCCGCCGAACGCCGCCGGTATGTCGAGGTATTCGCCGCTGGTCACAGCGGTGCTGACAAACCGGATCCAGGCGGCGGTTAGGCTGCCCTGCATGACGAGGAGTTCGACTGACGCCGTCCCCAACCCGCGTGCCACCGCCGAGCAGGTCGAAGCCGCCCGCCACGACAGCAAGCTCGCCCAAGTGCTTTACCACGACTGGGAAGCCGAGACGTACGACGAGAAATGGTCGATCTCCTACGACCAGCGCTGCATCGACTACGCCCGGGACTGCTTCGACGCCATCGCGCCCGACGAGGTCTCTCGTGAGCTGCCCTACGACCGTGCCCTCGAATTAGGTTGCGGGACAGGGTTCTTCCTGCTGAACCTGATCCAGGCCGGCGTTGCTCGCCGCGGGTCGGTCACCGATCTCTCACCCGGCATGGTCAAGGTCGCCACCCGCAACGGGCAATCGCTCGGGCTGGACATCGACGGGCGGGTGGCCGACGCCGAGGGCATCCCATACGACGACAACACCTTCGATTTGGTCGTCGGGCACGCCGTGCTGCATCACATCCCCGATGTCGAGCTGTCGCTGCGTGAGGCGATCCGGGTGCTGCGGCCGGGCGGCCGGTTCGTGTTCGCCGGCGAGCCGACCAGCGTCGGCGACGGCTACGCCCGCACACTGTCCACGCTGACCTGGAGGATCGTCACCAAGGCCACCAAGTTGCCGGGGCTGACCGGCTGGCGGCGTCCGCAGGCCGAGCTCGACGAGTCCTCGCGCGCCGCGGCGCTGGAGGCGCTCGTCGACCTGCACACGTTCACTCCGGAAGACCTGGAGCGAATGGCCAGCAGCGCCGGCGCGGTCGACGTCCAGACCGCCACCGTCGAGTTCACTGCCGCGATGCTGGGCTGGCCACTGCGCACCATTGAGTGCGCGGTGCCGCCGGGGCGGCTGGGCTGGGGCTGGGCGAAATTCGCGTTCACCAGCTGGAAGACCCTGAGCTGGGTGGACGCCAACGTAATGCGGCGCGTGGTGCCGAAGGGCTGGTTCTACAACGTGATGATCACCGGGGTCAAAGCCTCCTGAGCGTCGGTCTGCGCTTCAGCACCGACGACGTTAGTTACCTGCGGTCGGAATCGGGTACCGCGGCGCTTGCCGCAGTCGCTGACTTCGAGCTGACGGACCGCACCCGGATTGCCGATGTCGCCGCCGTGCGTGCCCGATTCGGCGACCGGGCGCCGGTGCTGGTGGAGACGACGCTGCTGCGCCGGCGCGCTGCCGACAAGCTGAGCGAATTGTGCCCACATTTTCCGGTGTCGAACTGGCTGTTCACCGATGAGGCGCTGCAGCAAGCGACCGCGGCGCCGGTGGCCCTGCACCGGGCCGGGCGGCTGGTAAGTGGGGCCGGTGGCCCCGGAGTCTTAGTGCACGACGCGACCTGTTCGATCGGCACCGAATTGGGCGCACTGCGCGCCTCGGCGGCCGAAGCGGTGGGTAGCGATATCGACCCGGTGCGGCTGGCGATGGCGCGCCACAACCTGGGTCCCGGCGTCGCCCTGTGCCGTGCCGACGCGCTGCACCCGGTGACCCGCGACGCGGTGGTTGTCGTTGACCCGGCGCGCCGTGTTGGCGGGCGGCGGCGTTGGCGCCCGGACGACTATCAACCGAGCCTGGGGCAGTTGCTTGAGGCCTACCGCGGTCGGGATCTCGTCGTAAAGTGCAGTCCCGGAATGGATTTCGATCGCCTACGACACCTCGGTTTCGACGGTGAAATCGAGGTGTCGTCGTATCACGGTTCGGTCCGGGAAGCGTGCCTGTGGTCGGCCGGGTTGGCCGAGCCGGGTGTGCGCCGTCGAGCGAGCGTCCTTGATCGCGGTGAGCAGATCACCGATGCCGAGCTCGGCGACTGCCCGGTGCGCCCTGCCGGACGGTGGATCGTCGACCCTGACGGCGCCGTCGTCCGGGCCGGCCTGGTACGCCACTACGGCGCGCGGCACGGGCTGTGGCAACTCGATCCCGACATCGCCTACCTGTCCGGCGACCGGCTGCCGCCGGTCGTCCGGGGCTTCGAGGTGCTCGAGCAGCTGGCGTTCGATGAGCGCCGGCTCCGGCAGGCACTGTCCGCGCTGGACTGTGGGGCGCTGGAGATTCTGGTCCGGGGCGTGCGAGTCGACCCCGACGTGCTGCGGCGCCGGCTGCGGCTGCGCGGTGGCCGATCCCTGTCGGTGGTCATCACTCGTGTGGGTTCCGGATCCGCCAGTCGTGCGACGGCCTTCGTGTGCAGTCCCTCTCGATAGTGCCCAGGTAGGCTGGCTGCGGTCGGTATTCCAGGCGCCCCGCCGGTGTAGTTTGCGAGGACAAATTCGAACGATGCGTTATCTGATAGCGAGTACGGTGCTGGCTGCCGCGGCCTTGCTGGGCTGGCCGGCGGCCGCCGCGCCGCCGTCGTGTGCGAGCTTGGGCGGCACCGTCGACGACGCCCAGATGTGCCATGTCCGCACCACGGGTTCCACGTACGCGATCACCATGACGTTTCCCGCCGACTACCCCGACGAGCAGGCGTTGACCGACTACATCACCCAAAACCGCGACGGTTTCGTCAACGTCGCACAGACGTCCGGGGGGCGCGACCAGCCCTATCAAATGGAGGCCAGCGTTGACCAACGCACTTCCGGTCAGCCGCCCCACAACACCCGCAGCGTGGTGCTCAAGTTGTTCCAGGACCTCGGCGGATCACATCCGTCCATCTGGTACAAGGCGTTCAACTACAACCTCGGGACCAAGCAGCCCATCACCTTCGACAGCTTGTTCGCGCCCGGCACGACGCCGCTGGATAGCATCTTCCCGCTGGTGCAGCGCGACCTGGAACATCAGAGCGCGTTCGGTGCCGCCATCTTGCCCTCGACGGGCCTCGATCCGTCGCGCTACCAGAACTTCGCCATCACCGACGACCAGCTGACCTTCTACTTCGCCCCGGGTGAGATGCTGCCGGCGGTTGCGGGCCCCGCCCAGGCCCAAATACCGCGCAACGCGATCCCGCCCCTGGCTATCTAGTCAGTGAACCGGGCCGGCCAGCGATTCCATCGCCGCGGCGCCGATGCCCAGCGCCACCTGCGCCACGCAGCCGATGATCGGGACGAAGAACGCCACCTTCTGCCGTACCAGGAGATATGCGGCGACCACAAAGTCGGCGATCAAGACGGCGGCGCCGCCCCAAATCCCCAACCTCATGGCGCGGTCGATCCAGGCCGGATCGCCGCATTTCACCGAACCGCACGGGTCGGTGCCCATGACGAGCAGGCCGAGCAGCACATAGGTCGCCCCGAACAAAGCTCCATGAACGATCAGCAGGACCAGGGTCGCGGCGCTATCCGCGGGCCGGCCGCGTTGGCCGCGATCGGCGCTCATGCCGGCCCGAAGCCGTAGACCTGGCCGTCGCTGGTGCAGGCCACCACCCGGCGGTCAACGCCGACCGAGACCCCGACGGGATAGCCGGTGGCCGCCGGCAGCGGATAGCTGTCGAGGGTGTGGCCGTTGCCCGGATCGAAGGCCAGCAACGACATGCCGGGCGTGCCTTGCCCGGGCGGACCGCTGACCACCGTGTAGCCGACGCCGGCGCCGGCCAGGCTCGACGACGACAGCGGGGTGACGTCGTCGCGCCGCCAGGCCTGCTCGGCGTGATCGCCGGCATCCTTGAAGGCCGCCAGCCGGGTGTCGGGTCCACCGCCGGACACGATCAGTCCCTGCGGGGTCACCGAGGGCGGCGTCTGCGCCAGGAACCCCAGCGGCACAGACCATTTCACCTTCCCGTCGGCGGCGTGCAGTGCCCACAGACGTTGGTCGCGGCTGTTGACGTAGACGGTCGATCCGTCAGCGGACAGCACCGGGCTGGCAATCACACCGGCGCTGACCGCGTCGCTGGTCCACTCGCGGGCGACCACCGGCGTCTGACCCGGGTGGTATTTCAGCCCAACCAGTCCGGCGGCCGGAGCGCCCGGCTGCCAGACGCCGATCACCACCATCTGGCTGGCCGGCGAGAAGGCGGGGGCCGCCGCGACCGGACAACCCGGCCGCGCCGGCGCGCAATCGGCCAATCCGCGTGTCGCATCGGTCGGGTCGATCCCGTCGACCAGATCCAGCGGACTGCCCACCACCACGCCGCGGTGGGCGTCGAACGCCAGCACCTGTCCCAGATGCGTGGTGACGAGGAGTTCACCATTTCCCAGAAACCGTGGGGTGGTAGGCATCCCGATCACCGGCTGGCGCCACCGCGTCCACTGTGTCACCGGAAAAGAAAGGAAAGCCCCCGGCTGGCCGACGTAGAGGTTGTCGAAGCCGTCGAACAACGGACCGGCGAAGCCGCCGCCCTGGATCACCCGGACACACCAGCGTTGCCGGCCGTTGTCGTTGTTCTCCCATTCCATGAGCGAACATCCGCCCGGGGTCTGCGCGTTGAGGGCGAGATAGCCGCGGCCGCTCAGCGCGGGTCCGGCGGCCAGACTTCCTTTGACCGACCGCGTCCACTGCAGTGACAGCTTGGTGGCGCCACTGGTTGCGGTATAGCTGCTGTTGGCGGCGTCGGCGTATTGCGCGGGCCAGCCTTGCGAGGGTGAGGCTTGCACCCACGAGTCGGTGTTGCCGCAACCGCCGAGCCCCACGGTGAGCACAGCAGCCAGCACCGTAGGTGACCAACGCCGAAGACCACTGCGGAGTTGTCGGGCAAGCACCTCGGTTTCCCAAATCCTTCCGCGGCCGTTCGGCACTGAGCAGCGATCGAGTACAGGTGAGGGTAACCCGTGGCGGCTCCGATAGGCTTTCCGGCCATGACGACCATGTGGGGTGCGCCGCTCCATCGCCGTTGGCGTGGATCGATGTTGCGGGACCCACGCCAGGCCAAGTTCCTCACGTTGGCCTCGCTGAAGTGGGTGCTGGCCAACCGCGCGTACACCCCGTGGTACCTGGTGCGCTACTGGCGGCTGCTGAAGTTCAAACTGGCCAACCCGCACATCATCACCCGGGGCATGGTGTTTCTCGGCAGGGGTGTCGAGATCCACTGCACACCCGAACTGGCGCAGCTGGAGATCGGCCGCTGGGTGCACATCGGGGACAAGAACACGATCCGTGCGCACGAGGGCTCGCTGCGTTTCGGCGACAAGGTGGTGCTGGGCCGGGACAACGTCATCAACTGTTATCTCGACATCGAGCTCGGGGACTCGGCGCTGATGGCCGACTGGTGCTACATCTGTGATTTCGACCATCGGATGGACGACATCAACCTGCCGATCAAGGATCAGGGCATCGTCAAGTCCCCGGTCCGGATCGGGCCGGACACCTGGGTCGGAGTGAAGGCGACCGTGCTGCGTGGCACCACGATTGGACGCGGCTGCGTGCTGGGATCGCACGCGGTGGTTCGCGGCGTTGTCCCCGACTACTCGATCGCGGTCGGCGCACCCGCCAAGGTGGTCAAGAACCGGCAGCTGTCCTGGGAGACGTCGGCCGCGCAGCGCGCGGAACTGGCCGCGGCATTGGCCGATATCGAACGCAAAAAGGCGGCCCACTAGCCGATTTCGGCTGCGCGGCTACGAGGGTTGGTCGTCGACCTCGAAGCGATAGTTGACTGTGCCGCCATCGACGCCGGTGACGGTCACGTTCACGCCGTAATTCTTACCGCCGGTGGTCAGTTGGCAGCGTAGCGTCGCGCCTTCGGCACCTTTGAGATTGTCGGGGCACGTCACCGAATCGGGTGCAGCGCCCAGCTGCGGGGTGACTTTGTCGCTGATCGTCTTGGCGACCTGGCTTTTGTCGACCGTCTCCACCATGTCGAACTTGACGTCACTGCCGTTGACGCTGGTCACGGTAAACATCCACCAAACGGCGATCTTGAACCAGCGGGTTTGCTGGTACAACCGCGCGGCAGTTCGTTACGGTACCGAGGACACAACAGCGGAGGGGGTGCCGCGGATGACGAACCGGGTGATCGCGGTTGTGAGCATGGTGGCGGCTACGATGCTGGCCGGCATAGTGCCCGCGTGCGGCAGCATCTCCACAACGGCGTCGCCACCCGCGGCGACGTCGTCGGGCGCGGCAACTTCCATGAGCGCCGGCTCTGCCACCTCGATGTCGGCCGCTCCCACCGACTACACCACCCTGTTGATTCAGGGCAGCGACATCAGCACAACGCCGCCAAACGTTTTCACTCCGGCGGACCCGCCCATCCAGAACCCCAACGCGATGCCCGGGGCGGCGGTGGTGTTCAAAAACCAGGATGACAGCAACCGAATCGGGGACACGGTCCTGATCCTCACCGACGCCGGGGCCGCGGCCAACGCGATGAACGGGTCGGTCGCATCGCTGGGAAATACGGTGACAGGCGGTAACCCACAACCGATTTCGGTGGGCAACGGAGGCACGATCGTTGCGGGCACGTCGCCGGATAAGTCCCAAGCGGTGACCGTGCTGCTGTTCACCGAGGGCAAAGCGTTCGTCACGCTCGAATTCGATGGTGCGCCGGGCGATCTGGTGCCCACCGACTACGCGCTCGGGGTCGCTCAGCAGCAGGATGGCGCCGTCAAGAACAAGCTGCCCAGCTGAGGTTTACCGGTCAGGCAGCGCGTGCTCGACGATGGGCAGCCGCGGCTGCGGTTGCCGCTCACGGCGTTTGGCCGCCAGATACACCTGGGCCGTCTGGTTGGCCACGGTCTGCCAGTCGAAGTCGGAGGTGAGCCGTTCGCGGGCGGCGCGGGCGCGTTGCTGCGCGGCGTGCGGGTCGTCGAGCACGCTGCGCACCGCCGCGGCCAGCCCGGCCACGTCACGAGGCGGACAGGACACCCCGGTGTGCCCGTTGATCACCGCTTCGCCCAGGCCGCCGATGTTCGACGTCACCAGCGGAGTACCGGCCGCGGCGGCCTCGAGAGCGGCGAGCCCGAACGGTTCGTAGTGGCTGGGCAGCACCGCGGCGTCGGCCCGATGCAGCAACGCAAGCAGTTCGTTGTGATCGCAATGCCCGACGAACCGAGTTGCCTTGAGCACCCGGTGTTTACGGGCCTGCTCGATGAGCCAGTCCTGCTGGGTGCCGTCCCCGGCGACGGTCAACGTGGTACCCGGATGCGTGCGCCTGATCCGCGGCAGCGCGGCGATCACGTCGTGCACACCCTTCTCGTACTCCAGCCGCCCGACATAAAGCAGTTCGGCCGGGCCGGTGCGCGGACGGCGGGGCGCGAACGGCCAGCGCGCGGCGTCGATACCGTTGCGGATCACCGTCGTCTCGGCCAAACCGGGACCGAACAATTCGGTGATCTCGTCGGTCATCGACGCCGAACACGTGATCAGCGAATCGGATTCACGCACCAGCCACGACTCGACCGCGTGCACCTGTCGGCTGATCGATCCGGAAACCCATCCCGAATGCCGCCCGGCCTCCGTCGCGTGGATCGTGGAAACCATTGGCATGTCATAGTATTCGGCGAGTGCAATAGCAGTATGGGCGACCAGCCAGTCGTGGGCATGCACCACATCGGGACGCCACGACCGGTCGGTGCCGTATTTCTTCAATCGCAGACCGGCGCGGATCATCGCGTGACCCATCGCCAGGGTCCAGGCCATCATGTCGCTGCCGAAGCTGAATTCGTGCGGATCCTGTGCGGCCGCGACCACCCGGACACCCTCGTTGAGTTCGTCGGACGACGGGTGCGTCCTGGGGTCGGTGCCCGACGGACGGCGCGACAGCACGACGACGTCGTGACCGGCCGCGGCCAGCGCGGTCGACAGGTGATGCACGTGCCGGCCGAGCCCGCCGATCACCACCGGCGGGTACTCCCACGACACCATGAGGATCTTCACGCGTCCGCCCTCCCCTTGCGCGAGCGTGCGCAGAATGCCACCCACAGCGGCGTGTCGTGGTACAGACACGCACGCTCGCGGAAGAAACCGGAGCTCATCGGGGCAGCCTTCGAGCGTCGAGGGCGCCGAACAGACCGTCGGCGCGGTTCCACCCGTCGGCCAGCCGCTGTGCGCTCTCGCGTCGGCCCGACGCCAGCGCCCCGGCGATCTCGCGGGTGGCGTGGGCATGCAGGTGCGCGCGGTAACGGGCGTAGTCGCTGGCCGAGTCCTTGCTCACCATGAACGGCCAGTCGCTGGAAATGGTGAGCAGGGTCTCGCGCAGGATCTGATCGGCTACGTGATCGCGGGGGAGCGGCCCGTCCAGCGACGCGGTCTGCGACAGCGCCTTGTCGACGGTGCTCAGCGCGCTGTCGACCACTTCGGTATTGAGCTGGACCAGGTCGGCCACCTTGTCGCCGGCCCACACCTGCCAGTCCTTCCCCGAGCCCCACGAGCTGGGCGGCAAAGCGACCGCATCGCCGACGAATCCGTCGGCGACAGCGTCGCGCAGCGTGCCCACCCGAATACCGGCGGCGGGCAAGGCGCGCAGCACCCGCTGCAGCCACGTCGGCCCCTCGTACCACCAGTGGCCGAACAATTCGGTGTCGAACGCCGCGACCACGTGAGCCGGCCGCCCGATGCGCTCGGACTCGGACTGCAGCCGGGTGCGGACCACGTCGACGAAGTCGGCGACATGGACGTCGACGGCGCGGTCGGCCCGCTCGGGGTCGTAGGGCGCCTTGGCCTCTGAGGGCACATTGCGCCCGGTGACCGTGGCCGGCTTGAGCCCGGTTAGGTGGTCATAGGTGTGGAAGTCGCGGTAGGCGGAGTTGCCGGGGTAGCCGGACTTCGGCGACCACACCCGGTAGCTGACCTGCAGGTCGCGCCCGAATGCGACCACGTCGGTGTCGCCGACGGGCCGGCCCAGCGCGGTGTCGCCGTGCAGCGACGGGCCGTCGACCATGAAGTGCGTGACTCCCGCCGCGGCGTAGTCGCGTTCCATGCCCGGGGCGTAGGCGCATTCGGGCGCCCAGATACCGCCCGGCGTGTGGGCCATCCGCAGCTGCGCGTCGGCCAGTCCTTCACGCAGCGCGAACTCGCGCAGCCGCGGTGCGAGCAGCGGCTGGAACGGGTGGGCCAGCGGGCCGCCGAGCAGCTCCACCGTGCCGGCGTCGATCAGGCTGCGCAGCAGCGGACTGCCTCCGTGCCGCCATGAGGTGGCGAAATCATCGAGCGCCCGGTCAGCCTCGGCGCATTCGCGAATCCCGAAGGCCCGCAACGCTTCCGGTGTGCACGACTGGTAGCCGGCCGACTTCGAGCGGGGAGCAGAGCGCACGCTGGCGGCCTCGGCCGCCCGCAGCCGCCAGTTGGCCAGCCAGTGATGCATGCCCTCGAGGCAGTACGGGTCGTCGAGCTGCGCGTTGACCACTGGAGTGACACCGAGGGTGATCAGGCTGTGCCGATCCTCGTCGGCCAACGTGCGCAGCACCCGAAACAAGGGCAGGTAGGCCGCCGCCCAGGACTGGTAGAGCCATTCCTCGCCGACCGGCCAGCGTCCGTGGTGGGCCAGCCACGGCAGGTGGGTGTGCAGCACCAGGGTGAACAGCCCGGGCACCCGGTCCCTCCCGGAACTCACAGCGCTCACGGCCGCACCGCGATCGCGATGAGATCCAGGCTGTCGTCTATGTCGCGGTCGCTCGAGTCAACGATGTCGAAATCGTCGGTGGTGACCGCGGCGACGTCCGCGGCCAGCTGGGGCGGCCACGGCGCATCGGCCACTGCGCGCGCGATCTGCGCGTCGATGATCGAGCCACGGTGCCGCGCATCCATCTCGCGCAGGCGCGGACCATGGAAGAGGCCGCCGATCGACACTTCGGCGAAACCACCGTCGACCAGCAGCTCGGTCAGCTCGTCGGCGTTGAGTTCACGCGTGTGAAACGGATTGACCGGGGTGTCACGACCCGGTGAGAAGGTGATCCGGTTGGGAGTCGACATCATCAGTAACCCCGACGGACGCAGCACCCGGGCACACTCGGCCACGAACTGGGCCTGGTCCCACAGGTGTTCGATCACCTGGAAATTCACCACCACGTCCACCGACGCGTCGGGCAGCGGCAGCTCGGCCAGGTTTGCTTGCATGACTTCTACCCTGGCGTAGCGGCTTCGGACATGGGCCACCGCGGCCTCGTCGTAATCGACCGCGACGACCCGGCGGGCGACGCCCGCGAGTAGGTCGGCGCCGTAACCTTCGCCACATCCGGCCTCGAGCACGTCGCGGCCCGCGCATCGCGGCGCCAGTCGCCGGTAAACCACCTGGTGGCGGCGAAACCAATAGTTCTCGATGTCCAGATCGGGGATGGTGCGCTCGCCTGTCAGCGTCAACACCGCGTCAGGCCCCGGCGAGGTGTCGCCGGGGATGTGTCGTGGGACGTCGGGGACGAATGCGCTCATTGCATAGGCAGGCTAACGCGAAGTGTCCGATTCGCGAACCGGGCCGAAGGAACCTGCACTACGACCCGCTATGGTGTGAGAGCAGACCGCACAAACTTGCCGGGTAGTAATACCGCTGTGCGTTGCTAAACGCGTACCGAGTCTCGCAGTCGCGCACTGCGGGACTCCTTCGAGGAGGACGAACCACACTCATGACGAACATTGTGGTCCTGATCAAGCAGGTCCCAGACACCTGGTCGGAGCGCAAGCTGACTGACGGCGATTTCACGCTGGACCGCGAGGCCGCCGACGCGGTGCTGGACGAGATCAACGAGCGCGCCGTGGAAGAGGCGCTGCAGATTCGGGAGAAAGAGGCCGCCGACGGCGTCGAGGGGTCGGTGACCGTGCTGACCGCGGGACCCGAGCGCGCCGCCGAGGCGATCCGCAAGGCCCTGTCCATGGGCGCCGACAAGGCCGTCCACCTCAAGGACGACGGTATGCACGGCTCGGACGTGGTCCAGACCGGGTGGGCGCTGGCGCGCACGCTGGGCACCATCGAGGGCACCGAACTGGTCATCGCCGGTAACGAGGCCACCGACGGCGTCGGCGGTGCGGTGCCGGCCATCATCGCCGAGTACCTCGGGCTGCCGCAGCTCACCCACCTGCGCAAGCTCTCGCTCGAGGGCGGCAAGGTCATCGGCGAGCGCGAGACCGACGACGGCCTGTTCACCCTCGAGGCCACACTGCCCGCGGTGGTCAGCGTCAACGAGAAGATCAACGAACCGCGCTTCCCGTCCTTCAAAGGCATCATGGCCGCCAAAAAGAAAGAGGTCACGGTGCTGACCCTGGCCGAGATCGGGGTGGAGAGCGACGAGGTCGGGCTGGCCAATGCCGGGTCGACCGTGCTGACGTCGACGCCGAAGCCGGCCAAGACCGCGGGTGAGAAGGTCACCGACGAGGGTGAAGGCGGTAACCAGGTCGCCCAGTACCTGGTCGGCCAAAAGATCATCTAGCCGCTCACCCCATTCCGGACCACCGCCAAATCACGAGAAGAGCGATATAACCCATGGCTGAAGTATTGGTGCTCGTCGAGCACGCAGAAGGCGCCCTGAAGAAGGTCAGCGCCGAACTGATCACCGCCGCCCGCGCGCTGGGTGACCCGGCCGCCGTTGTGGTCGGCGCGCCCGGCACGGCCGCGCCGCTGACCGACGGGCTGAAGGAGGCCGGCGCCGCCAAGATTTACGTCGCCGAGTCCGACGACGCCGACAAATACCTGATCACCCCGGTGGTCGATGTGCTGGCCGCGCTGGCCGAGTCGAATGCGCCCGCCGCCGTGCTGCTGGCCGCCACCGCCGACGGCAAGGAGATCGCCGGCCGGCTCGCGGCCCGGATCGGGTCCGGGCTGCTGGTCGACGTGGTCGAGGTCAAGGAAGGCGCCAAGGGGACCCACTCCATCTTCGGCGGCGCGTTCACCGTCGAGGCGCAGGCCAACGGCGACACTCCGGTGATCACGGTGCGGGCCGGCGCCATCGACGCCGAGCCGGCCGCGGGCGCCGGTGAGCAGGTCGTCGTGGAGGTCCCGGCTCCCGCCGAAAACGCCACCAAGATCACTTCCCGCGAGCCTGCGGCCGCCGGTGACCGCCCGGAGCTGACCGAGGCCACCATCGTGGTCTCCGGCGGCCGTGGCGTCGGAAGCGCGGAGAACTTTAGCGTCGTCGAGGCGCTGGCCGACTCGTTGGGTGCGGCTGTCGGGGCGTCGCGCGCCGCGGTCGACTCGGGCTACTACCCGGGCCAGTTCCAGGTCGGCCAGACCGGCAAGACGGTATCGCCCCAGCTCTACATCGCGCTGGGTATCTCCGGTGCGATCCAGCACCGCGCGGGCATGCAGACCTCGAAGACCATCGTCGCGGTCAACAAGGACGAAGAGGCGCCCATTTTCGAGATCGCCGACTACGGCGTGGTGGGCGACCTGTTCAAGGTCGCTCCCCAGCTCACCGACGCGGTCAAGGCCCGCAAGGGCTGAGTTTTGCGTGGTGGTGCTGCGCAGCGGCCACACCAGCCACACGCACACCACGCGGGAACCACCACACGATCTTCGAAAGCGCTATCGCATGTGATATCGCTTTCCAAGATCGCCTATCCGGTGCCCGTTGTGTGACGGACGTCGCATCCGCATCTCGTTGCGCTGCTGAGGCGGGTTTTCCGCGACATTTCGTCATCTGACGTGCACCGACACGTCATAGCGGCGATGCCGATTAGCTCATCGATTGCGCCACGTTGTTTGTCATGAGCATTGCTTCTGTCCTGATACCCAGCGACAAGCCGGACGGCGCGGCGACCAGCTCGTCTGGACCGCGCTATTCACTGTTGTTGTCCACCGACCCCAGCTTGATCAAGGCGGCGCAGCGGCTGCGGTACGACGTGTTCAGCAGCACACCCGGCTTCGCGCTGCCGGGGGTCGGCGACGGGCAAACCGACAGTCTTGATAGGGACCGGTTCGACGAGTACTGCGACCACCTGCTGGTCCGTGACGACGACACCGGTGAGCTGGTGGGTTGCTACCGGATGCTGGCGCCGGCGGGCGCCATCGCCGCCGGAGGACTCTATACGGCGACGGAATTCGACGTTCGCGCGTTTGATCCACTGCGGCCGTCATTGGTGGAGATGGGACGTGCCGTGGTGCGCGACGGTCACCGCAACGGTGGTGTCGTGCTGTTAATGTGGGCGGGCATCCTGGCCTACCTGGACCGCTCCGGCTACGACTACGTGACCGGGTGCGTGTCGGTGCCGATCGGCGGCGAATCGGAAGCGGAGACGCCGGGCAGTGAGCTGCGCGGCGTCCGTGACTTCATCCTGAGCCGGCACGCCGCGCCGCCGGAGTATCGGGTGTACCCATACCGGCCGGTGTTGGTGGACGGGCGGCCCATCGACGAGATCCCGCCGCCGCCACGGCCTGCGGTTCCGGCGCTCATGCGCGGCTACCTGAGGCTGGGCGCACAGGTCTGCGGTGAGCCCGCCCACGACCCGGACTTCGGGGTTGGCGACTTCTGCGTACTGCTGAACAAGCAGGACGCCGATACCCGATATCTCAGACGACTGCGGTCTGTGTCGGCGGCCGCCGAAATGGCCGGCGGTGCCCGGTGAACAGCGCGGTGCACGCTCCCGCAGTCACCTGGCACTCCTGGCTGCCCCACACCACGTGCGACAACGGCTGTGTGGGTATCGGCCCGGCACAGTCGCGGCGGTCTTTGGTGGTGCTGCGGGTAACGCTGCGCATCATGTTGGCGCTGCTCCTGGCGCCGGGGGTGCCGTTGCTGGCGGTGCCACTGCCGGGCCGAACGCGGGTGCAACGCATCTATTGCCGATTGGTGCTGCGCTGCTTCGGTGTCCGTATCTCGGTGTCGGGTAGCCCGATTCGCAACCTGCGCGGGGTCCTGGTGGTCAGCCCGCACATATCGTGGTTGGACGTCTTCGCGATCGGCTCGGTGTTGCCCGGGTCGTTCGTGGCGCGCGCCGACATGTTCACCGGCCCGGCCATCGGGGTCGTGGCCCGCATCCTGAAGATCATCCCCATCGAGCGGACCAGCCTGCGGCGGTTGCCCGGGGTGGTGGACACCGTCGCGCGCCGGCTGCGTGCCGGCCAGACAGTGGTGTGCTTCCCGGAGGGCACCACCTGGTGCGGTGTGGCACGCGGTTCCTTCTATCCGGCGATGTTCCAGGCCGCGATCGATGCCGGCCGCCCGGTGCAGCCACTTCGCCTGACCTACCACCACGTCGACGGCAGCGTCTCGACCGCCCCGGCGTTTGTGGGCGACGACACATTGCTGCGGTCAATCTGCCGGCTGCTCACCGTGCGCCGCATGCTGGCGCGCATTCATGTCGAATCCCTGCAGCTGCCGGGTACCGATCGGCGAGCACTGGCCAACCGCTGCCAGTCCGCGGTGGGAGTGGGAACCTCCCAGCATTCGGGGCAGCACCCGGGGCGGCAACCAGGTCACCGGCGCGTGCTGGTGGCCTGAGCCGCTCGACCTGCAGGTATCGTGGGGCGCGTCATGGTCTACCTGGATCACGCCGCGACCACCCCGATGCACCGCGCTGCCATCGAGGCGATGATGGCTGCGCTGGGCACCGTCGGCAACGCCTCCTCGCTGCATACCAGCGGCCGCACGGCGCGGCGCCGCATCGAGGAATCGCGTGAGCTGATCGCCGACAAGCTGGGTGCGCGTCCGTCGGAGGTGATCTTCACAGCGGGCGGCACCGAGAGCGACAACCTGGCCGTCAAGGGGATCTATTGGGCCCGCCGCGACGCCGATCCGCGCCACCGGCGCATCGTCACCAGCGAAGTGGAACACCACGCCGTGCTGGACTCGGTGAACTGGCTCGTCGAACACGAGGGTGCCCAAGTGACCTGGCTGCCCACCGCTGCCGACGGGTCGGTGTCGGCGGCCGCGCTGCGCGAGGTGCTGCAGAGCCATGACGACGTCGCACTGGTGTCGGTGATGTGGGCCAACAACGAGGTCGGCACCGTCATGCCGGCCGCTGAACTCGCGGCCGTCGCAGCCGAATTCGGCGTCCCCATGCACAGTGACGCCATTCAGGCGGTGGGGCAGCTCCCCGTCGATTTTTCCGCCAGCGGACTGTCGGCGATGAGCGTGGCCGCACACAAGTTCGGCGGTCCGCCGGCTGTTGGGGCGCTGCTGCTGCGCCGGGACGTCACCTGTGTACCGCTGTCGCATGGCGGCGGGCAGGAGCGCGACATTCGCTCCGGCACACCCGATGTCGCCGGTGCCGTCGGAATGGCGACGGCGGCCCACATCGCGGTGGACGGACTTGCGGCCAACAGCGCGCGGCTGCGAACGTTGCGCGATCGCCTGGTCGAAGGCGTACTCGCCGACATTGACGACGTCCTCCACAACGGTGCCGCCGACCCGCTGCGGCTTCCGGGCAACGCGCACTTCACCTTCCGCGGCTGCGAAGGCGATGCGCTGCTGATGTTGTTGGACGCCAACGGAATCGAGTGCTCGACCGGGTCGGCCTGCACCGCCGGCGTCGCGCAGCCGTCACATGTGCTGATCGCAATGGGCGCCGACCCGGCCAGTGCCCGCGGATCACTGCGTCTTTCGTTGGGCCACACCAGCGTTGATGCCGACATCGACGCGGCGTTGCAGGTGCTGCCCGGCGCGGTGGATCGCGCCCGTCGCGCCGCCCTGGCCGCGGCTGGAGCGGCCCGGTGAAAGTCCTCGCTGCGATGAGCGGTGGCGTCGACTCGTCGGTCGCCGCCGCCCGAATGGTCGACGCCGGGCACGACGTGGTCGGCGTGCACCTGGCGCTGTCGACCGCACCCGGCACGCTGCGCACCGGCTCGCGCGGGTGCTGCTCGAAAGAAGACGCCTCAGACGCGCGCCGGGTTGCCGACGTGCTTGGAATCCCGTTCTACGTCTGGGATTTCGCGGAGAAGTTCAAAGCGGACGTGATCGACGACTTCGTATCGTCATATGCCCGCGGGGAAACCCCCAACCCTTGCGTGCGGTGCAATCAGCGAATCAAGTTCTCGGCCCTCTCCGCGAGGGCTATCGCGCTGGGCTTCGACACGGTGGCCACCGGGCACTATGCCCGGATGTCCGATGGGCGGCTGCGCCGTGCCGTTGACGGGGACAAGGATCAGTCCTATGTGCTGGCCGTGTTGACCGCCGAGCAGTTGCGCCACGCCGCCTTCCCGATCGGGGACACCCCCAAGCCGCAGATCCGCGCCGAGGCGGCCCGTCGCGGGCTGGCGGTCGCCGACAAGCCGGATAGCCATGACATCTGCTTCATTCCGTCCGGCGACACCCGAGCTTTTCTGGGTGAGCGCATCGGGGTCCGCCACGGCGCGGTGGTCAATGCGGATGGCGCGGTGCTGGCCACCCACGACGGTGTGCACGGTTTCACCATCGGCCAACGCAAAGGCCTGGGCATCGCCGGCCCAGGACCCGATGGCCGCCCGCGCTACGTGACGGCGATCGATGCCGACACCGCGACCGTGCACGTCGGTGAGTCGGGAGATCTCGACGTGTTTGCGCTGACCGGACGGGCGCCGGTCTTCACCGCGGGAGACGCGTTCTCAGGCCCCGTCGAGTGCGCGGTTCAGGTCCGTGCGCATGGTGAAACCGCCAGTGCGGTAGTCGAATTGATCGGCGACGAGCTCGACGTGCGGTTGCGTACTCCGCTGCGCGGCGTGGCGCCCGGCCAGACGCTGGTGTTGTATCGCCCGGACCCCGACGGTGACGAGGTGTTGGGCAGCGCCACCATCACGGGCACCCGCAGCTAACCCGGTCCTGGTTCTCCAGCGCGCTCGGCAATTCGGCTGAGCGGGCCAAATAGCCGTGGCCGAGGTGCCGCGGCGTCACATTCTGCGCGGCTGCGTCGTCCTTCCATCCATACGTTCGCGTCTCCATGGCGGATTTCGAGGGCGGATTTCGAGTCAAAGGAGTGAGAAACGATGGGCCGGAAACTGAAACGACTTACCCGCTTCGCACCGTGGATCAGCCGAGCCGTGCTCGCGGGCGCCGCGCTGATTTTTTCCGTGATCGGTCTGCGGAACATAACCGACCCCGTTCACAACTCCGCGAAAATCGGAATTCGCCTCGGTTCCGCGCTGGCGTCGACGACGACACGCGTTGAATCGGGCGCACTCCCGCTCGGCTTGGCGATCTTCGCGCCGATCTGCCTGCTTTCTTCGCGCTGGCTATTCGCCGGCGTGGGCCTCGTTTCCATTGTCATAACAACGGCGATCGTTGTGCGTGTTTTTGGCTCGGTCGCCGATGGCCCTGCGCCGGAAAGCACCAGACTATTCATTCCAGAGGCACTCATGCTGGCCCTTTCGGTGACCGCAATCACTCTGGAGGTACAGCGCAGGCGAATCGTCGCAACACGTGAGCTCGCAGCGGACCCGAAGTTAGTCGGGTCGATCTCTGAGTGAAAGAAGGAAATGCTATGTCGCAGACCGCCGTACAGGAATCTGCAGCCCGCGGGCGCCGTCGCACACGCCGGGCGAGGGTGGTCGCCGCGGCGGCCGCGACGGTCGCCGCGGGGTGGCTCGCCGGCCGGCTGGTGCACATCGACTACGTGATCGGGACCCCGTTGGGTGCTCGCTCGATCACGCTGGCCCAGGTGAGCGTCGCCACCGCGATCTTCGGTCTGGCCGGCTGGGCCGTGTACGGCGTGCTCGAGCGAAAAACTAGCCGCGCCCGGCCATTGTGGATCACGATCGCGGTCGTGGTGCTCGCGTTATCGATTGTGCCGATTTTCGCGTTGCGCGCCGGCATGGACACGCGGCTCGCTCTCATCGGGCTGCACTGCCTTGCCGGCGCGATCCTGATCCCCGGCCTGCCCCAAACGCGGTGGCGGTGAGCGCCATGACAGCGGAGGCGTTAAAAGACTTCAGGGCCGCCCACATTCGCCGCGCACGGCTAGCCCGGCACATTGGCGACGATGTTCGTCATCACGATGTCAGACACCGATTGCGGAAAGCCGCAGAACGTGACTTCCAGCAAGGCGACTGAGAGCACCCGATAGTCGCGACCGCAGCCGCCGGGGCGCATGTGCAGCGAGTTGGCGTCGGTCTTCCACTCGCCGACGAACAGCTGGCCGCCCAAGCCGTCCGCACAGTTCCCGACGGTGGTCACCAGCGCGCCGAAGGCACTTCGTGCGGCGCCGGTGTCTCGATATGCCGCGGCGCCCTCGGAGATCAGCGCGCCGTCGGGCGGGTCTTGAAAACTGGTCTTGTGGAACTCCTGGAGATCGGGTCCAAACGTCGCGGTCTCGGCGAACAGGAACCGGCATTCCCGCGGGGTGTTGTCGGCCAGCGCGTCGATGTCCACCGGAGAGGTGTCGTCCATCGTGGGGATGATCGTCAGGTGCTGGCCGGCGCCGGTGATCGCTTGCATCCGTGGCTGGTCCAGCAGGATCGCGTCGACATTGACACCCTGCACACCCCGGTGGGCGCCGCCGAATGCCGGTACCGCCGCGCCGCCCACCACCCGGGTGCACGCCGCCATCAGCAGCACCGCGCCACACAACAACAGCGGCGGCACCAATCTCCCCATCTGCGACACCGTTCTGCACCCTTCTCGGCTCGAACCTACCCGCCCGGCTCCGCGGCAAACACCCCTGGCGACCGTCCCGTGACGTGAGGTCGAATACGGTTGCCGGATGAGTGTTTTCGCAAGTGTTTTCGCGAAGGCCAGCGGCGTCGGATCGTGGCCCGGCACCGCCCCGCGGCAGGCGGCCGAGGTTGTGGTCGGTGAGCTGGCGGATGCGCTGGCCCACATCGTCGAGCTGCCGGCCAGGGGAGTCGGCGCCGACATGCTCGGGCGGGCGGGCGCACTGCTGATCGACGTGGCGATCGACACGGTGCCGCGCGGCTATCGCATCGCCGCTCGGCCCGGCGCGGTGACACGCAGGGCCGTCAGCCTCCTCGACGAGGACATGGACGCCCTGGAGGAGGCCTGGGAGACCGCGGGCCTGCGCGGTGCCGGGCGCGTGGTCAAGGTGCAGGCTCCCGGGCCGCTCACCCTGGCCGCCGGGCTCGAGCTGGCCAACGGCCACCGGGCGATCACCGATTCCGGTGCGGTGCGCGACCTGGCGGCCTCGCTGGCCGAAGGCGTTGCGGCGCACCGCGCGGCGCTGGCCCGCCGGCTCGACACACCGGTGGTGGTTCAGTTCGACGAGCCGTCGCTGCCGGCGGCTGTGGGCGGACAACTGACCGGGGTGACCGCGCTAAGCCCCGTCGCCGCGCTCGACGAGGCGGTGGCCGGCGTCCTGCTCGACACGTGCGTCGCGACGGCGGGCGCCGAGGTGATGGTGCACAGTTGCGCTCCGGCGTTGCCGTGGAATCTGTTGCAGCGCAGCGCTGTTAGTGCGGTATCGGTGGATGCAGGCACGTTGAGGGCAGCGGATCTGGACGGTATCGCGGCGTTCGTCGAATCGGGCCGCGCCGTGATGCTCGGCGTCGTCGCCGCAACACCTCCGGACAAGAAGCTGTCGGCAGAAGAGGTGGCCGGCGCAGTCGTCGCGGTGACCGATCGGCTCGGATTCGGCCGCTCCGCGCTGCGCGATCGCATCGGCGTCACCCCGGCGTGTGGTCTGGCCGACGCGACGCCGCGGTGGGCCCGCACCGCGATCGAGCTTGCGCATCAGGCCGCTGACGCGTTCGCCCAAGACCCGGACGCGATCTAGACGCTTCCGATATGCAATCAAAAGGTTGCGTTTCGCCGTAGCATGTGGTGAACTGATAGGCAACTAGGAGGTTGCATATGAACACGGATCGGATTGAGAAGCGGGTGGTGCTGCGCGCACCGCTGGACCGGGTGTGGCGGGCCATCAGCGACGCCGAGGAGTTCGGTCGCTGGTTCGGTGTCCGCTTCGACGGACCCTTCGTTGCGGGGTCTTCCATCACCGCGGCGATCGCCCCGACCACCGTCGACGACGAGGTCGCCAAACGGCAGGAGCCCCATGCCGGGGTGAAGAGCACCTGGCAGATCGTCGCGATCGAACCGCAGCGGCGCTTCGCCTACCGCTGGCACCCCTTTGCCATTGATCCAAGCGTCGACTACGACACCGAGCCCACCACGCTGGTGGAGTTCACCCTGTCGGAGACTGACGACGGAGTCCTGCTCACCATCACCGAATCCGGTTTCGACGCCATTCCGCAGGCGCGTCGCTCCGCCTCGTTCGAGGCCAACAGCGAAGGCTGGGCCATCCAGACCGATCTCGTGCGCAGGTACATCGAGGACGCCCGGGTATGAGCGCAGTCGGTGCGCCGCTCTTCGACGCGCTGGGAGATCCCAATCGATTGCGCATCATCATCCGGCTCTGCGATCTTGGCCCGAGCTCGACATCGCAGGTCACCACCGTCATTCCGGTCACCCGGCAGGCGGCCAGCAAGCACCTGCAGCTGCTACAGGCCGCGGGTTTGGTCACCAGCGCCCGGCGCGGTCGGGAACGCATCTGGACTGTGCAGACCGAACCGCTGGCCCGGGCCAGCGACTACCTCACCCAGTTGTCGCGGCGATGGGACGCCGCGGTGGACCGGCTGCGGGCTTTTGTAGAGGACTGAGCGGGCGGATTCGGCGCAAAAGATGCCCTGTCGGCGTCCTTCGATAGCCTGCGAAGGTGAGTTCGCCAGCGGATGACCCCGTCCCGCCCGAGGTTCGGCGCCAATGGCGCGGGCTGGCCGACGAGGTGCGCGAACACCAGTTCCGCTACTACGTGCGCGACGCGCCGATCATCTCCGACGCGGAATTCGACAAGTTGCTGCGGCGGCTGGGCGAACTCGAGGACCAGCATCCCGAGTTGCGCACGCCCGATTCGCCCACCCAACTCGTCGGCGGTGCGGGCTTCGCCACGGATTTCACCTCGGCCGAGCATTTGGAACGGATGCTGTCCCTGGACAACGTGTTCAGCACTGACGAGTTCGATCTGTGGGCCGCCCGCGTCCGCGCCGAGGTCGGCAATGATGTGCCGTACTTGTGTGAGCTCAAAATCGACGGTGTCGCATTGGCTTTGGTCTACCGCGATGGCCGGCTGGTCCGGGCGGCCACCCGGGGCGACGGGCGCACCGGCGAGGACGTCACGCTGAACGCGCGCACCATCGACGACGTCCCCGAGCGGCTGACGGCCGGCGATGGGTATCCGATACCCGATGTCCTCGAGGTGCGCGGTGAGGTGTTCTTCCGGCTCGCCGATTTCGAAGCGCTCAACGCCGCACTGGTCGAGAACGGCAAGACGCCGTTCGCCAACCCGCGCAACAGCGCCGCGGGGTCGCTGCGGCAGAAGGATCCCGCGGTCACCGCACGCCGCAAGCTCCGGATGATCTGCCACGGGGTTGGGCACACCGAGGGATTTCGACCGGCCACGCTGCACGACGCATACCTCGCGCTGGGGGCCTGGGGCCTGCCGGTGTCCGAACACACCACCCGGGTGGAGGACGTGGCCGGCGCGCTCGAGCGCATCGCGTATTGGGGCGAGCACCGTCACGACGTGGATCACGAAATCGACGGTGTCGTTGTCAAAGTCGACGATGTGGCGCTGCAGCGCAGGCTCGGGTCCACGTCGCGAGCGCCGCGGTGGGCGATCGCTTACAAGTACCCGCCCCAGGAGGTGCAGACCAAGCTGCTCGACATCCGGGTCAACGTCGGCCGCACCGGACGCGTCACGCCGTTCGCGTTCATGACGCCGGTGAAGGTCGCCGGATCCACAGTGAGTTTGGCCACGCTGCACAACGCCGCCGAGATCAAGCGCAAGGGGGTGCTGATCGGCGACACCGTGGTGATTCGCAAGGCCGGCGACGTGATTCCCGAAGTGCTGGGCCCCGTCGTCGACCTGCGTGACGGCTCCGAACGCGAATTCGTCATGCCGACCGACTGTCCCGAGTGCGGTACCGAGCTGGCTCCGGCCAAGGAGGGCGACGCCGATATCCGTTGTCCCAATTCGCGCTCCTGCCCGGCGCAGTTGCGGGAGCGGGTGTTTCACGTCGCCGGCCGCGGCGCGTTCGACATCGAGGGCCTGGGTTACGAGGCCGCCATTGCGCTGTTGCAGGCGCAAGTGATCGGTGACGAGGGAGATCTGTTCGCGCTCACCGAGGACGACCTGTTGCGTACCGAGTTGTTCACCACCAAGAGCGGCGCGGTGTCGGCTAACGGTAAGCGGCTGCTGGCCAACCTCGACAAAGCCAAGGCGGTGCCGCTGTGGCGCGTGCTGGTGGCGTTGTCCATCCGGCATGTCGGCCCTACGGCTGCCCGCGCACTGGCGACGGAGTTCGGCAGCCTGGACGCGATCACGTCGGCGTCGACCGAGCAGCTGGCCGCGGTAGAGGGCGTCGGCGCGACCATCGCCGCCGCGGTCACCGAGTGGTTCACCGTCGACTGGCACCGCGCGATCGTCGACAAGTGGCAAGCGGCCGGAGTGCGGATGGCCGACGAGCGCGACGCCAACGTGCCGCGCACCCTGGCAGGGCTGACAATCGTGGTCACCGGCTCGCTGACGGGCTTTTCTCGCGACGATGCCAAGGAGGCGATTGTGGCGCGGGGCGGCAAGGCCGCCAGTTCGGTGTCGAAGAAGACCGGCTACGTCGTCGCCGGCGACTCGCCGGGATCCAAGTACGACAAAGCCGTCGAGCTCGGGGTGCCGATCCTCGACGAGGACGGGTTTCGCCGGTTGCTTGAGCAGGGACCGCCCGAGGAGGCGGCCGCCGAGTAACAGACTGGGTTGCCACGATTCTGGCCAAGTAGCCCAGCCGAGCCGTCGCGGCGGTTCTATCGTGGGCCTATGACCCAGACTGCCGCCCGGTGCGACCAGGCATCACCGTGGTCGCCCCGAGAGGCCGAGTTGCTTGCCGTGACTTTGCGGCTGCTGCAGGAACACGGCTATGAGCGGTTGACGGTGGATGCCGTGGCCAGTAAGGCCCGCGCCAGCAAGGCCACGGTGTACCGACGCTGGCCTTCGAAGGCCGAATTGGTGTTGGCCGCCTTCATCGAAGGCATCCGCCAGGTCGCGGTCCCGCCGGATTCCGGCACCTTACGCGGCGATCTGCTGCGCCTTGGAGAGGTTGTCTGCGAGCAGGCCCGTCAGCACGCCAGCACCATCCGCGCGGTACTTGTCGAGGTGTCGCGTTACCCTGCCCTCAACGAAGCCATGCAGCATCAGTTCATCGATCAGCGCAAGGCGCTGGTCCAGCACATACTGTGTCAGGCCGTGGAACGGGGTGAGATCGCCGATGCCGCCATCACCGACGAACTCTGGGACCTGGTGCCGGGGTATCTCATCTTCCGGTCCATCATCCCCGGCCGGCCGCCCACTCGTGCGACGGTGCAAGCCCTCGTCGACAACTTCATCATCCCCGGCCTCACCCGATCCTGCGGATAGGCGGCCCTTAGCCAGCAGCGGCCCGCCGACTAGGCCCCGGGCGAAAAGTGTACGGTGCCGTTTCTTGTGCAGTACTGGTCAGTACCGTACTGTCATACCCAACGGTCACGCTCGAAGCGTTGGACGGCTACCCGCGCCCGAGCGCGATTGTGTCACCGAGCATCGAAAGGCCAACGGGTGAAGGGGATTTCACTTACAAGGCTGGTCAGAAGATGGTGGATGGTTCTGATTGCCGTCGTGGTCGTAGCTGGCGCGGGGTTCTGCGTGTATCGACTCCACGGGATCTTCGGCTCTCACAACAATACGTCGGCTGCCAGCGGCATCTCAGAACACACGGAACCGTTCAATCCCAAGCACATCACCCTTGAGGTCTTTGGCGACCCTGGGTCGGTGGCAACCATCAACTACGTGGACATCAATGTTCAGCCGCAGCAAGTTCTACATGCGGCCCTGCCGTGGTCGTTGACTATGGTCACGACACAGCCCGGAGCGTTCAGCAACCTTGTGGCGCAGGGCAACAGCGATTCCCTGGGCTGTCGCATCACTGTTGACGGTGAAGTCAAGGACGAAAGGATCGTCAACCAAGTGAACGCCTACACCTTCTGCCTGGTGAAGTCCGCATGAGCGACCATGACATCCGGCGGCCGTCTTTGCCGCACATTATCCGTCGGCTTGCCGTGCCGATTCTACTGTTCTGGCTGGCCCTTGCCGCCATACCGAATATTGTTGTGCCGCAATTGGAAGAGGTCGGAAAAGCGCATAACGTGGGGCTGAGCTCCCCCGAAGCGCCGTCGTATCAGGCGTTCAAACACATCGGCAAAGTGTTCCACGAGTTCGACACCGACAGTTCGGCCATGGTCGTCCTGGAAGGCGATAAGCCGCTGGGCGATGACGCCCACCAGTTTTACAATGCTTTGGTCCACAAGCTCGAACACGACACCAAGCATGTGGAGCACATTCAGGACTTCTGGGGCGATCCGCTGACGGCGGCGGGCTCGCAAAGCAAAGACGGCAAAGCCGCTTATGTTCAGGTGTTCGTCGTCGGTAATCAAGGCGAGGCAAAAGCCAACGAGTCCGTCGATGCGATCCGCGACATTGTTGACCACACGCCAAAGCCGCCCGGCGTCAACGCCTATGTCACCGGTGCGGCGCCGCTGATCGCCGATCAGTTCGCGCAGGGCAGCAAAGGTACCGCAAAAGTCACCGCGATCACCGTCGTGGTCATCGCGGTGATGTTGTTTTTTGTCTACCGGTCGGTCGTCACCACGATCCTGGTGCTGTTCACGGTCCTGATCGAGATGGCCGCGGCCCGCGGATTCGTCGCGTTTCTCGGGAATGCCGGAGTAATTGGACTTTCCACGTACTCGACGAACCTGCTCACGTTGCTGGTCATCGCCGCCGGAACGGATTACGCGATATTCTTCGTCGGCCGTTATCAAGAAGCGCGTGCAGCCGGCGAAGACCGGGAAACCGCCTTCCATACCATGTTTGGCGGCACCGCCCACGTGGTCTTGGGCTCCGGTCTGACGGTTGCCAGCGCGGTGTTTTGTCTGAGCTTCACCCGGCTTCCCTATTTCCAGAGCCTGGGCCCGCCCGCTGCGATCGGGATCCTAGTTGCGCTGGTGGCCTCGCTCACCCTGGGGCCGGCCGTGCTGACCGTCGGCAGTTTCTTCGGTCTCTTAGACCCCAAGCGCGCGATGCAGACTCGCGGGTGGCGGCGGATCGGCACGGCCATCGTCCGCTGGCCCGGACCCGTCCTGGTGGTGGCCACCGCTGTCGCCCTCGTGGGTCTTCTCGCCCTGCCGGGATACAAGACCAGCTACGACACTCGCCCCTACCTGCCGGCCAGTACCCCGGCCAATGTCGGTTATGCCGCCGCCGAGCGGCACTTTTCCCGGGCCCGGCTGGAGCCCGAGTTGCTGATGATCGAGACCGATCACGATATGCGTAATCCGGCCGACATGATCAACTTGGAAAGGGTGGCAAAAGCCATCGCTCACCTACCCGGCATCGCCCAGGTGCAGTCCATGACCAGGCCCTTGGGAACCCCGATCGAGCACACCTCCTTGGCTTTTCAGATCAGCGCGGGCAGCATCGGCAACATCGAGAACCTGCAATACCAGAAAGACCGCGCGGAGGACATA
>DASZLQ010000341.1:0-6892 GCA_035552295.1 Mycobacterium sp.
TAGCCGTCGCACTGGCACGCTCAACGCATCGCGGCACGAGCCATGCGACCCTGAGCGCCTCATCCGCACTCGCCGTAGCCAAATTGTGACGAAGCCTTGATCGATTGCTAACGCGCCCTTGCGCTTCCACTGGTCACGGCACCCCTACCATGACTATTGCAACTCTGTCAGTTAAAAGGAATTGGAGCCATGCGGGCGGTCGTTCGGTCTGTGCTTGCCGTCATCGGGGTCGCTGCGAGTGTGACCGCGGGGCCACACGGTGTAAGCGCGGCGGCGGCGGCGAACCAGTCGTATGGGCTTGCCATCGCGTCGGTTCTACCAACGCGGGGCGAGGTGGTGGGTGTCGCGCATCCCGTGGTGGTGACGTTCAATGCGCCCGTCGCCGACCGGCACGCGGCCGAGCGCGCCATCGCAGTCAAATCGGCGCCCGCGATGACCGGCAAGTTCGAATGGCTCGACAACAAGGTTGTGCAGTGGGTTCCCGACCGATTCTGGCCAGCGCACAGCACGGTGGCGCTCTCGGTGGGCGGTGTGTCCACGGAAATGAAAACGGGTCCCGCCGTCGTCGGCGTCGCCAGTATCTCGGAGCACACGTTCACTGTGACCATCGACGGAGTCGAGGCGGGCCCGCCGACGTCACTACCAGCGCCGCACCACCGACCTCACTTTGGAGAGCAGGGGGTAATGCCGGCCTCGATGGGTAGGCCGGAGTACCCGACCCCTGCCGGCTCCTACACCGTCCTGTCCAAGGAACGCTCGGTGACTATGGATTCGAGCAGCGTCGGCATCCCCGTCGACGATCCCGATGGTTACCTCCTTACGGTCGATTACGCCGTCCGTATCTCCGGCCATGGCCTCTTCGTGCACTCAGCTCCGTGGGCCGTCAATTCGCTCGGGTTGGAAAATGTCAGCCACGGCTGCATCAGCCTGAGCCCCGAGGACGCTGAGTGGTACTACAACACGGTCAACATTGGCGACCCGGTGATTGTGCAGGAAAACAGCATCGAAGTTCCTCGAGCAGTGTCTCGTTAACTAGGCTCCGCAGCCAGATAATGTGCGGGTGCACGCAGCATCGAAATGCTGTGACCGCGCTTGCTTTTCACTGTCGTTGAGTCGTCACATACGAGACGGGCCCGCTGGTTCAACCCAGCGGGTCCGTTCAGCCTCAGAAGAGGATCGGCATTAGTGCGCGCCCGAAGGACCGGGCATAACCGGCTGACCGGGCAGAGGCCCGCCAGTCGCCGCCGGACCAGTCGGCGCATCCTTAACGCCTGACATGTCGAGGAGTGGAGCGGCCGGCACACCATCTATGGGTGCACCAGCGGCCACCGGACCGCCAAGCGCAATCAGCGGAGCACCAGCCGGCACCACCGGCGCAACCGGCAGCGGAGCACCCAGGGGCAGCGGCCCAGGCACGGAAAGTGGCACACCCGCGGGCACCGGTGCAACCACCGGAGCGCCAACCGGCCCGGGCACAACCAGCGGAACACCAGACATGTCGGTGAGTGGAGCGCCGCACATGCCCGCGACCGAGCCGCCGGCTGCCGGCCCGGCGGCGAGTACCGGTCCGCCGGCGCCTGCCGGTCCGCCGACGGCTGCCGGCACGTCGCCCGCCTGCTGCTGGGTGCACGCGTGGCCGCCCGTTATCAGCGGGGCGGCTGCCGCATCCGGGCTAAACGCTATGGCGGCTCCGCACAACCCAGCGCTGGCAACTACTTTGATGTTGAACCGATCGATGATCGCCATCAGCGTCGACTCCTTTATTCGCGCTCGATATTTCCAACCAATTGGTGCAGCAGAACCGCGTAGCCGTACCGAAGTCGTGTTTTGACGACCGAGCCAATTGTCAGCAGCCAATGCGGAACACGAGCCGCGCCGCACCGCGCCGTTTCCAAATGGTGACGTCACGACGATGTCACAAGTCAGATCAACTTCCGCGGACACGCACGGACCTGCACGGATGTGTTTCCGCCAGAAGACGAACACAATGTGGGTGTGGTCGTCTTCAAGCGGCGTGGTCATGAGCGGGAAAACGTCGAGACGCGCGTGTCGTCCGACGCGCTCGACGCGCAGGGCTATCACAAGAACTGGCTGGAAAACGCCGAACGCCAGGGCGTGCCTTCCGAAGTCGTCGCAGGGATCGCCCGACAGCACGGCATTACCCCGGAGAGCTTCACGATTCTCGGGCGATTCACCGAGATCAAAGATCCGGAGGGCAAGTCCTTCTTCCTCATCACGCGGAAAACCAGCGGGGACGACGCGCGCAAGGCAGCGCTGATGACGTACGTCCTCAACGCCGGCACCGACTACGGCAAGGCGGATAAGCAGCCCACGGACTTCCCCGAGACGCCGTATTCCGTCGACGAGGTTCGGCGGATCATCAACCGGCAGAAGGCAAACAGCTGGAGTTACGACCAGGATGTCGGCTTCGTCGACCGCAACGGAGGGCGCCTCGTCACCACCCCGAACGGCATGCTCATGGGCCTTGGCGGCAACTGGGTCCAGCAGCGGTTCAGCCAGGAGGGCGGTACCGCCTGGGGTGACATCTTCATGGTCAACATCGACGACTCCATCGGCGCCGACCACCGGCTACGCCAAATCGTCGAGTCGGGACATGCCTGGTACACCGGCGGCAACGGCACGCCCGTCCAGAGCAACCTCGCGCTGGACCGGGTGCTGCACCACGAGGAACTGCACTGCCGGCAATGGGCCGCTAAAGGCCATGCCGGCATGATCACGGCCTACCTCTGGGAAGTCATCCGCGACAAGGTCTTTGGCAAGACGAACAGACTCGAATCGGACGCCGGCCTGTCCGATGGAGGTTACCGATGAGCCGGGATCACAAAGCGCGAATTCCGTTGTGGAGCACCATCAAACCGATCAAGACCAGGATGGCCGCCATCAACACGGCATTGTTTTGCTCCATCCAGGTTTTAAGCCGTGCCAGCGGATCATCGAGACGGTGACCGACCTCCGCGTAGGCCAGCACCGGAATCGCAACCGTTGACGCGGAGACCGCGACGAAAAACGCGGCGCATATCACCCCGTCGACGACGCCGAGCTCGTTGGTGCCGATGGCCAATCCAGCGGCCAAGCACATGATTAGCACCTCAACCCTGACCACCGTGAGCACCAGCCCCGTGATCGCTGCACGCCTCGGGCTAATGGTCGCAAACGCACGCATCCAGGCCGGCGACTCGGTATGGCCATGCCGGGTCAGCCACCGGTAGATGCCGAAGACGATGAGTACGGACCCAAGGACCACGCGCAGCCAGGATGCCCAGGTCGGTGGCGACTTGTGCATACCGCCGAGCGCGCCGGAGGCCGCAACGAAGGCCGCGGTCAGCGCCGCCAACCCGAACACCCAACCACCGAGGAACGCCAGGCTGGTGGGCCGCGGCCGCGGCGTTTGCAGGACCAGTACCGCCGGAATAATCGACAGCGGCGAGATCGCCACGACCAGCGCCAGTGGAGTGAGCACGCTCAGAACGGATCCCCAGCTTGTTGCCACGGGCAGCAATTTTCGCATTGACACCGACCTCGTGTCACCCAGCCCGCCGGCTGCGGGTCGACGATCCGACCATGGCCCGCGACCAGACGCTGTTCGGATTGCTGACGAGAACACAGGGACGCCGGCTGCAGCCTCGACAAACGGTGACGGACTAACCCTTTCGGCGCAGCGTCCAAGCCGGTACCCAGTGCGTCACGGTTCTCTGCTTGGACCCGTATGCGATCGGATAGGTCACCAGCCCCCACCAGTCACCCTGTTCGCAGAGCCCCCAGCAGCTCAGCCGACCCTCCACGACCTTGTGCAGTTGCAGACCGTTGGGCTGATACCGGCCCGACCGGTGCGGCGCGCGCGGGAAAAGCACCGTCAGGTCCACCATCACCGTGATCGGCGGACGCACCACCCGAAACGGGCTACGGACCGGCTGGCCGTTGTACCCGATCGATGCGAGCTTCCCCATTGATCGATCATACGTTCGAATCATGGTCCGTTGAGTCCGCCAATTCCGGCCCGGGTACCCAGCCGAATCGATAGAGTCGCGTCACCGATACCAAGGGGAAGCCCGCATGAGGATGTCTATTGCTGCTGGTCTATTGGCGCTGGCCGGGCTGATGACCGCCGCGGTGGGCGTGGCCAACGCCGATGAAGTGGAGGTCGACGGCAATTACTCGAGCCAAGCCGGTTGCGAGGCAGACGGCCCGCACGTCGAGATCACACACAACGACCATCTGTACACCCATTGGGACTGCCGCCTGGGTCCTGATGGCTTTTGGCACGTGTGGCTGAGTAACTGAAACGCGCCCAGGTAAGACCCGGATCAACCTTCCTGAAAGCCCCGGTTTCCTTCTGGCAACATAGCGGTGTGCTCAGCGAGTCACGGCATCCCCGTGGTGCGCCTCGCGGTGACCGGCTGGCACTGCCGCCGGCCGCGCTCGACCCGCTGATCGTTGGAATATTGGCCGCCGCAGTGAGTCTGGTTGGCGCCGGCCGTCCGTCCTTCTGGTACGACGAGGCCGCAACCATTTCGGCCTCGTACAGTCGATCCTTGGCTCAGCTGTGGCGGATGTTGGGCAATGTCGACGCCGTGCACGGGCTGTACTACCTGCTCATGCACGTCTGGTTCCAGATTTTCCCGCCCACCGAGTTCTGGTCCCGCGTGCCAAGCGGTCTGGCCATCGGCGGCGCCGCAGCCGGTGTAGTGGTGCTGAGCAAGCAGTTCTCGTCCCGCACCGTCGCGGTCGCCGCCGGGGTCATCTGCGGGATCTTGCCCCGCTCGACTTGGGCAGGCATCGAGGCGCGCCCCTATGCCCTTTCGATGATGGCGGCGGTGTGGCTGACCGTACTGCTCGTTGTTGCCGCGCGCCGCGACAACGCTTGGGTCTGGCTGTATTACGGGATCGCCCTGGCGACGTCGATGCTGCTCGAGATGTACCTCGTGCTGTTGTTGTTGGCACACGTCGTTTTCATCTGCGCCTTCTGGCGCAGTCGAACCGTACTCGTTCACTTCGCCATTACTTCTGTTCTGGCCGTTTGTGCGCTGGCGCCGTTCGTCTTTGAGGTCATCGGCCAGGTTCAACAGATCAAATGGATCGCACCGATTGGGCACCGGACCATCGAAGATGTGACGGTCCAGCAATACTTCGAACGAAGCCCGCCGTTCGCGGTGTTGTCGGCGTTGGTCGTAGCAGCTGCAATTGTCTTGTGGGTCAGCAGGTCCGTGAAACTGATGGAGCCGGATCGGCAACTGTTGACCTTGGCGATTGCCTGGCTGGTGATACCGACCGCCCTGATCGTGATCTGGTCGGCCGCGGTCCACCCCATCTACACGCCGCGCTATCTGTCCTTCACAGCACCGGCAATGGCACTGGCCCTGGGCGTCTGCATCGGCGCGTTGGCGGTCAAACCATGGGCGGCGACGGGAATTGTCGTTCTTTTCGCTCTTGCAGCGGCACCGAATTATATTCGGGCACAACGTAACCCGTACGCGAAATACGGAATGGATTACAGCCAGGTGGCAGATCTGATCACCGCTAAGGCTGCGCCGGGCGATTGCTTGCTGGTCAACGACACGGTGACGTTCATGCCCGCTCCGATGCGACCGTTGATGGCGGCGCGCCCCGATGCCTATCGGAAGCTGACCGACCTCACCCTTTGGCAACGAGCAACCGACCGCAATGACGTCTTCGACACCAACCTCATACCAGAAGTCGTCACCACGCCGTTAAGTCACTGCGGCGTGGTGTGGATCATCACCCAGGCCGACGCGTCACAGCCGGGTCACGAGCAGGGCGCGGCGCTTCCGCCCGGCCCTCGCTACGGCGCGACACCAGCTTTCGCGGTCCCGCACGACCTGGGCTTCCGGCTTGTCGAGCGCTGGCAGTTCAACCTGGTTCAGGTGATCAAAGCCGAGCGATAACCGCCTACCAGATGCGGATGTAGTCGATCAGCATGGACGCCGGGAAGTGACCCGCTGCTGGATCGCCGGCGCCCACCCCACCGACCGCAAGCGTGAACATGGGAGTCATCCAATAGCCGGGGTTGTTGAACGGCCACCGCACGTCCTCAGGAGGGCCGCCAAAGACGTGAATGGGCTTCGGCGGAACACTGAAGTACGGTGCCCCGTCTCGCGAGAATTGGAATCCGTCCTCAGCCCAACGCATTCGCCAAGTGTGCCAACCGCCGTCCACCAGACCGGGGATCGATTTCCCCTCCCAGGTTTTCCCGTTGGATGCCGCGTGGACGGTGCTACCCGGGGCCCACTGGCCGTTGCCGTACCACTCGAAGACGTCGACCTCGCCGTCGGGCATGGGGTCCTCGTTGACACCCCAGAAAGCGGACCAAAGGCCGGGGAACAAACAGTCCAGCTTTATCCGCGCTTCCCAGGTTTGGTTGATCATGCTGCGAAAGTTGCCTCGCAGTTTGCCGCTGTAGTAGTCGCCCATTTCTTGGGTAGCGCACAGGACGAGATTGGAATTGCCGTCGAGGAACACGTTTCGGCGATCGTTGCGGTATATCCCCACGACCGGCGGGAACACATCGTCCTGCCAGGTCTGCACCGTCCACTTGGCCGGATCGGGGCCTGCGCCCGCCGGGCCGTCGAACTCATCCTGGAAGATGTAGGGCCCGCCCCCGGCCGACGGCGCCTCCGGCGCGGACGGGGCAGCCCAGGCCTCCGGCATGCGCATCGCGGCCCCCAGCATGCCGATCCCTGTCGTCAACAACATGCTGCGACGATCCATCTCCAACCACCAATCGTTAAAAGTCGGGACCTCTGACTCGGTGCGATCTCCTCGGCAACTTTCGCAAACGGTGTTATGAAACCATGCACCGGGGTGGTGCGCATCCCACTTCATGTGGTTTTCAAAAGACACGCACCCAGTCGAC
>DASZLQ010000342.1:0-14423 GCA_035552295.1 Mycobacterium sp.
ACGACCAGGCCGACCACGATGAGGACCAGGATCTCGCCCCAGCCGACGTTGGCGAACATTAGCCGCCGTCCGGCCCCGGGGTCACCGTGAGGGTGACATGTCGACCGTCGCGGACCACTTCGATGGGGGCGGGCTGTCCAACGGTCAACTGCCGCACGGCAACAACGAACTCGTCGGCGTCAGCCACCCCGCGGTTACCGACCTTGACCACCACATCGTTTTCCAGCACCCCGCCCTTTTCCGCGGGGCCACCGGCCTTGACGTTGGCGACCTGTGCGCCCTGGGCGACCGCGTTGCTCACCGATCGGGCGCTCAGGCCCAGCGTCGGGTGCACGATCTTGCCGTCCTTGATCAAGGTCTGCGCAACGACTTTCGCCTCGTTGACCGGGATCGCGAAACCGAGCCCGCTGGCGCTGTCGGACAACGACTTGCCGGCCGTGTTGATGCCGATGACCTGAGAATTCATGTCGATCAGCGGGCCGCCGGAGTTGCCGTGGTTGATCGATGCGTCGGTCTGAACACCGTCGATCACCGTGTCGGTGTCCGAACCCTCCCCCGACAACGGAATCGGGCGGTGCAGGGCACTGATGATGCCGTGCGTCACGGTGCTGCGCAGACCCAGCGGTGCACCGGCGGCGAGCACTTCGTCGCCGACGCGAACCTTGTCTGAGTCACCGAGCTTGGCGACCGTGAGGTTGTTGACGTTGTCGACCTTGAGCACGGCCAGGTCGGTCTTGGGGTCGCGACCGACCAGGTGGGCGGGCACTTCCTTGCCGTCGTTGAACACCACGGTGGTCTTGAACTGACTGGGGTTGTTGGCCGCCTCGGAAATCACGTGGTTGTTGGTGACGATGTAGCCGCGGCCGTCGATGACGACGCCCGAACCCTGCATGCCTTCCTGGTCGCTCTTCGACTCGATGGTCACCACGGAATCGGCCGTCACGGCCGCCACCTTCGCGAACCGGCCCGCCGGCCCTTCGCTATTGCCAGTGGTCGACAGTGTCACCCTCGAGGTGGTGAACGCCTCGACGACTTCGGCCGTCTTGCGGCCGATCACTCCGCCGATCAGCCCGATGACCAGCGCGACGAGCAGCAGCACGGCCAGCGCGAGGTATGACACCTTGCGGCCGAACAGCACGTCGCGCACGCCCAGCTTGCCGCCGTAGCCGAGCGCGGAATGCGGTGCCGGCGGGGTAACCGCCGGGGATCCCAGTCCGGCCGCGGCCGCGGGGTCTCGCCACGGATCGTCGAGCTCGTCGGGCCCGGCGCCGTCCTTCTCGGCGGCCAGCGCACCGGCATCGACAGGGTGGCGTTGCAGCGACTCGCCGACTCCGGCCGGCCGGCTGAACGCCTCCCCCAAAACGGGGTCGGCCGGTTGATCGTGCGGCCTGAACTCACCCTGCTCCCGATACTTCTGCGGGCGCACGCGCTCGGCCACGAAAGACCCCTGCTGCCCAGCGGGGCGACCGAACGCTTGCCGCGATGCGGGGTCGACCGGTGGCCGGGATACGGGGCGCGGCGCTAGGCGGTTGCCGCCGTTTATGCCGCTGTCGTTGCCTTGGTCGGAGGTCACGTGATCCTCTTCAAATCCTCGTTTGGGTGCTCGAGACAGGCCTAATACAGGGCCCTTTCACAGGGCGCGAACCAGGCACGGCATTGTCCGTGTCCACCCTAGTATCCACGGTTTTCTGGTTGCAGGGACTCAAGCTACCGGCGCTTACGCTGGTCGCGCGCATCGCGGTCAGCGAAACGGTCGGGCATCTGGGATGTCGTGTCATCGGGCGAACTGTGCGGAATCTCGGCCAGCATTCCGAGCAACGCGCTGGGGATACGGATCGGTTGTGAGTCGCGCAACGCGGTGCGCGCGCGGCTCTGATCTTCGACTTCGGCCGCGCATTGCGGGCATAGCGAGAGGTGATGCGCGGCCCGCAGATGTGCGTTCATCCGAAGCTCGCCGTCGACGAACGCCGCGATTGCCTCGACGGACAAATGCTCGGTGGAACCGAACCGGCGCGGCGCACCGACCGGTGCATCACTTTGGGAGGCGAATTGTGCGGGGAGCCAGGAGAACGCGCGGCGGAACACATGTCCTCGGTCGGGCATCACCAGCTCCTTTCGCTGCCACGTACACCTCGAATGTAGCGCGACGAAGCGCCCAATAGCCCGTCTGGAGCCCGCAAAGCCGCACGATTGTCACCCCGGGAGCGCCAACCGGTACGCCAGGGCCGCTCGCTGAACTACGCCGACCTGGTGTGCAGCGTGCGGGTGCCGTGTTCGGGGTGCGCGGCCAGGTAGTCGCGCAACGCCTGCCGCCCGCGGTGTATGCGGCTGCGTACGGTGCCCAGCTTCACGCCCAGGGTGGCACCGATTTCCTCGTAGGACAGACCTTCGATATCGCACAGCACAACCGCGGCGCGAAATTCCGGCGGCAGCGAATCCAAGGCGGCCTGCAGGTCGGGCCCGAGCCGCGCGTCGTGATAAATCTGCTCGGGGTTTGGTTCGTCGGCCGGCACTCGGTCGTAATCCTCAGGCAACGCTTCCATCCGGATGCGGGCACGCCGGCGGACCATGTCGAGGAACAGGTTGGTGGTGATGCGGTGCAGCCAGCCCTCGAACGTCCCAGGCTGATAGTTCTGCACTGACCGGAACACCCGGATGAACGTCTCCTGGGTCAAGTCCTCGGCGTCGTGCTGGTTGCCCGAGAGCCGGTAGGCCAGTCGGTACACCCGGTCGGCATGCTGACGCACCAGCTCGTCCCACGACGGCATCGTGGCCTTGTCCCCGGTCGCGTCGAACACCGCAGTTCCCTGCAACGCCTCGGGCGCTTCCACCCACTCGTCGTCTCGGCACTCCTGGGCATGAGACATGCTGGTCGGGCTCAAAAGCGTGGTGATGATCGGATCCTCCGGGTTAGCCCTGCCGTCAGGGTCTGACAATTCGTCGCCAGCGGCAACGCGAAGCCGCCACTGTGTATTCCCCGTCCAGTACCCGCCGCGTTCCATACGGAAACCGTCGCGCATCGGCGTATGCGGGGCATAGGAGCAGACTGAGGTTTGGCTGAGAAACCTGATCGTTACCTGCGTTAAGCAGGGCGTATTCATCGTGGAGTGAGCTTTATCGCGCGGCGATGTCCGGGCGTGTCGTGGCGGTCCGGCTCAGGCGCGCCTGACCTATTGCACCGCGAATCCGGCATACGCTGCGGGTCATGGACGGTACCGATGACAGCTCGGTGACCCCCGGCCATGCGGCCCCCAGTCGAGCCGAATTACTTTCCGCGCACGCCGAGGGGTCGATATCAGAAGATGCGATCTTGGCGGGCGCCCGCGAGCGTGCCGTGGACATCGGCGCCGGGGCGGTGACGCCCGCGGTCGGGGCGCTGTTGAGCCTGCTGGCCAAGCTCAGCGGCGGCAAGGCCGTAGCCGAGGTGGGGACCGGCGCGGGAGTCAGCGGACTCTGGTTGTTGTCGGGCATGAGCGACGACGGTGTCTTGACAACGATCGACATCGAGCCCGAGTATCTGCGCCTGGCCAAGCAGGCATTCGGCGAAGCCGGCATCGGACCGTCACGCACCAGGCTGATCAGCGGCCGCGCCCAGGAGGTGCTCACCCGCCTCGCCGACGAATCGTATGACCTTGTGTTCGTCGACGCCGACCCGATCGACCAGCCCGATTACGTCGTCGAGGGCGTCCGGCTGCTGCGATCCGGCGGGGTCATCGTCGTGCACCGGGCCGGCCTGCGCGGGCGGGCCGGTGATCCCGCGGCGCGCGACGCCGAGGTGGTTGCGGTGCGCGAGGCGGCCCGGCTCATCGCCGAGGACGAGCGGCTCACCCCCGCGCTGGTGCCGCTCGGCGACGGCGTGCTGGCCGCGGTCAGGGACTAGCTACCCAAATCCTTTACGGATTCCTTGCGGCGTGTCTTATTGACGCCGGGCTGAACGCGCGTTTAGCGTACTGAACATGCGTTCAGCCGACCTGACCGCCTCCGCCCGGATCCGCGACGCGGCCATCGAGCAGTTCGGTCAGCACGGCTTCGACGTCGGGCTACGCGCGATCGCCGAAGCCGCGGGGGTGAGCGCCGCGCTGGTCATCCACCACTTCGGCTCGAAGGACGGGCTGCGCAAGGCTTGCGACGACTACATCGCCGAAGAGATTCGCAGTGGCAAGTCCGAGGCAATGCGGTCAACCGACCCAGCCACGTGGTTTGCGCAGATGGCCGAGATCGAGTCGTACGCCCCGTTGATGGCCTACCTGGTGCGCAGTATGCAGACCGGCGGCGACCTGGCAAAGACGTTATGGCAGAAGATGATCGACGACGCCGAAGAGTACCTCGACGACGGGGTGCGAACCGGATTGCTCAAGCCGAGCCGCGACCCTCGCGCCAGGGCGAAGTACCTGTCGATAACCGGCGGGGGCGGGTTCCTGCTGTATCTGCAGATGCATGAAAACCCAACGGATCTGCGGGCGGTCCTGCGCGACTATGCCCGCGATATGGTGCTGCCCGCTCTCGAGATCTACACCGACGGGTTGATGGCTGACAGCACCATGTACGACGCATTTCTGGCCGCCGATGATCAAGGAGAATCCCATGCCAGTTGAAAACTCCGCCAATTCCACACCCATCGAAATCCGCAATCTCACCAAGAATTTCGGAGCTGTGCGGGCGCTGGACGGCCTCGATCTGACGGTGCACGCAGGAGAAGTGCACGGGTTCCTCGGACCGAACGGCGCCGGGAAGTCCACCACCATCCGTATCCTGCTGGGCCTGGTGAAGGCCGACGGTGGAAACGTGCGATTGCTGGGCGGCGACCCGTGGACCGACGCCGTCGAATTGCACCGCCAGATCGCTTACGTGCCAGGCGATGTCACGCTGTGGCCCTCACTTACCGGCGGCGAGACCATCGACCTGCTGGCCCGAATGCGTGGCGGCATCGATGACAAACGTCGCGAGGAGCTGATCGAGCGCTTCGACCTTGACCCGCACAAGAAGGCGCGCACGTACTCGAAGGGGAACCGCCAAAAGGTCTCCCTGATCTCAGCCTTCTCGTCGCGGGCCGGTCTGCTGCTCTTGGATGAGCCCAGCAGCGGCCTGGACCCATTGATGGAGAACATATTTCAGCAGTGCGTCGGCGAGGCACGAGACCGTGGTGTGACGGTCTTGCTGTCCAGCCACATCCTGGCCGAAACGGAAGCGCTGTGCGAAAGGGTGACCATAATCCGGGCCGGCAAGACCGTCGAGAGCGGTTCGCTGGACTCGATGCGTCACCTCAGCCGCACCTCGATCAAAGCCGAGATGACCGGCGATCCCGGTGATCTCACTCGGATCAAAGGGGTCGAAGACATCAGCATCGTCGGCAGCACGCTGCGGGCTCAGGTCGACAGCGAAAGCCTCGGAGAACTCATCCGGGTTCTCGGCGACGCCGGAGTGCGCAGCCTCGTCAGTCAGCCGCCGACTCTCGAGGAGCTCTTCCTGCGCCACTACGACACGGCGGGCACCGACGGTCAGCGCGAGCACAGCAGTAAGAAGGTTTCAGCGCTATGAGCACCGCGATTCTGGATCGGCCCCGCCCTCCGGCACAGCGTGGGCCGCAACGCAGTTCGAACTTCTCCGGAACGCTTGGGATGCTGCGGCTCTATTTGCGCCGCGACCGGATCTCTTTGCCGTTGTGGGTGCTGCTGCTGTCGCTGCCGTTGGCCACGGTGTACGTCGGCAGCATCGAAAAGGTCTACCCCACCCAGGCCGGCCGCGCCGGATTCGCGGCCTCCATCATGGCCAGCCCGGCGCAGCGTGCGCTCTATGGGCAGATCTACAACGACAGCCTTGGGGCGGTTGGCGTTTGGAAAGCAGGCATGTTCCACGTGCTGATCGCAGTAGCCGTCATCCTCACGGTGATCCGGCACACCCGCGCCGACGAGGAGACCGGCCGGACCGAGCTGATGGACTCGACTGCGGTCGGCCGGTACGCCAGCCTCAGCGCGGCGCTGATGCTGTCCTTCGGGGCCTCGATCGCGACCGGCGCCATCGGTGCGGCGGGATTGCTCCGCACCGACGTCCCGCCCGGCGGCTCATTGGCTTTCGGGGCGGCGCTGGCCGGCTCCGGGGTGGTGTTCACCGCCGTTGCCGGGGTGGCCGCGCAGTTGTCACCGAGCGCGCGGTTCGCCCGTGGTGCCGCGTTCGCTGTGTTGGCGGCCGCATTCACGCTGCGCGCCATCGGTGATGCCGGTTCTGGCAAGCTGTCGTGGCTCTCGCCGCTGGGGTGGTCACTACAGGTCAGGCCGTACGCGGGCGACCACTGGTGGGTGCTGCTGCTGCATCTGACGACGGCGGCCGTGCTCACCGTGGTGGCGTATCGGCTGCTCGCCGGCCGCGACGTCGGCTCCGGACTCGTCGCAGAACGTGCCGGTCCCGGCACCGCCACACCGATGCTGGGCAACGTCTTCGGGTTGGCCTGGCGGCTGGACCGCGGCGCACTACTGCTGTGGACCGTGGGCCTGTGTCTGTATGGCCTTGTGATGGGCAGTGTGGTGCACGGCATCGGCGACGAGCTCGGCGACAGCACCATGGCGCGCGACATTGTCGCGCGGATGGGCGGCACCAGCGCCTTGGAGGAGGCTTTTGTCGCGGTGGCGTTTGCCATGATGGGCATGGTGGCCGCCGCGTTCGCGGTCTCGCTCAGCTTGCGGGTACACCAGGAGGAATCCGCCCAGCGAGCCGAGACCACACTGGCGGGTGCGGTCTCGCGCACTCGTTGGTTGGCGAGCCATTTGATCGCCGCGCTGGCCGGGTCGGCATTCGCGATGCTGGGCTGCGGCGTGGTGGGCGGACTCGTCTACGGCATCGCGGCCGGCGACGTCGGCGGCAAGTTGGCCACCGTTGTCGGAACTGCGGCCATACAACTGCCCGCGGTCTGGTTGCTGTCCGCCGTGACGGTCGCATTGTTCGGTATCGCACCGCGGTTCACGCCGGTGGCGTGGGGCGTGCTGGTCGGATTCATCGCCTTGTACCTGATCGGTTCGCTGGCGGGATTCCCGCAGTGGTTGCTTGACCTCGAACCGTTCGCGCACATTCCGCGGGTCGGCAGCGACTTCAGCCCTGTCCCATTGCTGTGGCTGCTAGCCATCGATGCGGCGCTGATCATCTTGGGAACCACGGCTTTTCGACGGCGTGATCTACGTAGTTAGCGAGGGGCAGGATCATGAACACCGCTGTTAAGTTGGTGGCATCGAGCGTTATTGGGCTTGTCGTCCTTGGCTTTATTTTGTTCTATCCGGCGGGCACGTTCGATTATTGGCAGGCATGGGTTTTCATCGCTGTATTCACGATCGCGACGATCGCACCGAGTCTTTATCTGGGTCGGACGAACCCGGCGGCTCTGCAGCGGCGCATGCATGGCGGGCCACTGGCTGAGGCCAGAACGGTTCAGAAGTTCATCATCATCGGGGCTTTTCTGGGGCTCTTCGGGATGATGGCGTTCAGCGCATTCGATCACCGGATGGGCTGGTCGACGGTGCCCGCGGTGGTGTGCGTGATCGGCGATGTCCTAATAGTGGTCGGGCTCGTCGCCGGCATGCTGGTGGTCATCCAGAACAGTTACGCGGCCGCGACCGTCGGGGTGGAGGAAGGTCAGAAATTGGCCTCCCGCGGTCTGTACAAGCTGGTACGGCACCCGATGTACGCCGGGAACCTGATCTTGATGGTGGGCATACCCCTTGCACTGGGTTCCTACTGGGGGCTGCTGCTCATCATCCCCGCCCAACTGGTGCTGGTCCTTCGCATCCTCGACGAGGAAAAGCTGCTAACCCAGGAATTGGTCGGATACCGCGAATACAAGGAGCGCGTGCACTATCGGTTGGTGCCCTACGTGTGGTGACGCCTGGCCGATACGCCTTAAGGTATTGGCGTGGCGCGAAATCCGGCACGTACCCTGGACCGGCCCTGGCGACGACCCGGCGCCCTGCGGTACGCCCTAGACCGGATTCGCGCCATCGCCAAACCCCCGGTGACCGTCACCGATCCACCGGCCGACCTCAACGTCGAGCGCGACGTCAACGTGCCTACCCGCGACGGAACGATGTTGCGGATCAACGTCTTCCGGAAAACGGACGAGGTGACCCGGCCCGTCATCCTGAGCATCCATCCCTACAGCAAGGACAAGCTGCCGGTTCGGCGCGGCAACAAGTGGACGTTCTCGGTGCAATACCGCCTGCTGCGCCAGCCGAAACCGGTGAGCTTCTCGGCCCTGACCGGTTGGGAGGCCCCGGACCCGGCCTGGTGGACCGCGCAAGGCTTCACCGTGGTCAATGCCGACGCCCGCGGCTGCGGCCACTCCGAGGGGACCGGAAAACTGCTGTCGCGCCAGGAAGCCGAGGACACTTACGACCTCGTGCAGTGGATCGCCGGCCAACCGTGGTGCGACGGCAACGTCGTCATGCTCGGGGTGTCGTACTTGGCCATCACCCAGTACGCCGTCGCCGCCCTGCAACCGCCGGCGCTGGCCGCGATCTGCCCGTGGGAAGGCTTCACCGACGCGTATCGCGACCTCACCTTTCCGGGTGGAGTTCGCGAGTCGGGCTTCACCCGCCTGTGGTCCAGGAACGTCGGTCGCGATACCCGACAGACCTACACCCTCGGGCCGATGCAAGACGAGCATCCCCTGCGCGACGACTTCTGGCGCTCGCTGGCACCCGACCTATCGGCCATCACGGTTCCCATGCTGGTCTGCGGCAGCTTCTCGGACAACAACCTGCACACCCGCGGCTCGGTCCGGGCGTTCACCCGCGGCGGCTCCGCCCACGCCCGCCTCTACACCCATCGCGGCGGCAAATGGGCGACTTTCTACTCCGAAGCCGCGCTGGCTGAGCAGCTGAAGTTCTTCCGCGGCGTGCTGGACGGCGCGCCTGATTCCCGCAGCGTTCGCCTCGAGGTGCGCGAGGACCGCGACACCGTCACCGCGGTGCGCGAAGAAACCGAGTGGCCGCTTTCCCGAACCCGTTGGCGGCCAATGTACCTCGCCGATAGCGGGGCGTTGGCGTCCGAGCAGCCGCGGGCAGCGGGCAGCATCACTTTCGAAACCCATTCTCGTGCAGCGGCATTCAACTGCACATTCCCCGCAGCGACCGAGCTGACCGGTCCGATGGCCGCGAGGTTGTGGGTGGAACTGGACGGCTGCGACGACGCGAACCTATTCGTCGGTGTGGAGAAGTGGCGCGACGGGCGGTTCGTCGAATTCGAGGGGTCCTACGGCTACGGCCGTGACCGGATCACCACCGGCTGGCAGCGCGTGTCGCTGCGCGCACTGGACCCGGAGCTCTCGCAGCCCTGGGAGCCTGTCTCGGCATGCACCGAGCCGCAGCCGGTTGCCGCCGGCAAAGTGGTCGCCGTCGATGTCGCATTAGGCCCGTCGGCGACGCTGTTCCGCGCCGGCGAGCAGCTACGGCTGGTGGTCGCGGGGCGCTGGTTGTGTCCGACCAACCCACTGATCGGTCAGATGCCTGCGGCCTATCAAAACTCGCCGCGCGGTCGGGTCACCTTGCACTGGGGCCCGCGTCACGACGCGCATCTGCTGATCCCGGAAATCCCCGGTTAGCGCGAGCGGTCCCTCGCAAGCGGGGACTGCTCGCCCATCATTGCCGAGCTAGATCCAGACGCCCTTGCCCACCGCGACCACACCGCCGGCGCTGATCGCGAAGCGTTCCCGGTCCTTCTCCAGATCCACCCCGACCATCTCACCGGGGCCCACGACGACGTTCTTGTCCAGGATCGCGTGGCGTACCACAGCACCGCGGCCCACCCGGGTGCCCGGCATGATCACACTGCCCTCCACGATCGCACCGTCGTCCACCACAACATTCGACGACAACACGGAGTTGCGCACCGAGGCCGCCGAGATGATGCTGCCCGCGCCGACTACCGACTCCTGGGCCGAGCCGCCGTTGACGAACTTCGCCGGCGCCAGGTTCTCCGTCCCACCGCGGATGGGCCAGCGCCTGTTGTACAGATTGAACACCGGGTGCACCGACACCAGGTCCATGTGCGCGTCGTAGAACGCGTCCAGCGTCCCGACGTCGCGCCAGTAGGCCCGGTCGCGGCCGGTGGCCCCGGGCACCTCGTTGTCGGAGAAGTCGTAGACCGCGGCCATCCCGTCGTCCACCAATCGCGGGACGATGTCACCACCCATGTCGTGATCCGAGTGGTCGTCGTCGGCGTCGGCACGAATCGCATCGATGAGCACCTTGGTGGTGAAGATGTAATTGCCCATCGACGCAAACGTCGTATCCGGATCATCTGGTGTTCCCGGCGGGTCCAGTGGCTTCTCCACGAAACTGCGGATCCCGCCGGAATCGTCGGCGTCGATGCAACCGAACGCGGTGGCCTCGGCACGCGGCACCCGGATGCCCGCCACGGTTGCGCCGGCCCCGCTGTCGATGTGGCACCGCACCATCTGCTCGGGATCCATCCGATACACGTGGTCGGCGCCGAAAACCACTATGTAGTCCGGGTCTTCGTCGTAAATCAGGTTGAGCGACTGATAGATCGCGTCGGCGGAGCCGGTGTACCAGCGCGGGCCGAGGCGCTGCTGCGCCGGCACCGGGGTGATGTACTCACCGGCCAGGCCGGACAACCGCCAGTTCTGCGAGATGTGGCGGTCCAGTGAATGCGACTTGTATTGGGTGAGAACGCAGACCCTCAGATAACGGGCGTTGACGAGGTTGGAGAGCACGAAATCGATCAGCCGATAGGCGCCACCGAAGGGAACCGCGGGTTTGGCCCGGTCCGCGGTCAGCGGATACAGCCGCTTGCCCTCACCGCCGGCCAGGACAATGCCCAGCACGTGTGGCGCTTCCCTCATGGTTTTCAACCTATCGGCCGCCGCGAACCGCTGCCAGGGGGAATCGCCCTATTGGCCCGCCCAGCGGGCAAGCTCTGACGGGCTGTCAGTCAAGGTATTTGGCGCAAGGTATTTGGCGCGCTTCGACGCGCCGATCACGACGGATCGTCCCGCCGACTCGCGGGCAGCGACGTCACCGAACTACCGTGCGGTGTATGCGGGTGGCCATGATGACTCGGGAGTACCCACCGGAGGTTTATGGCGGAGCCGGGGTACACGTCACAGAACTGGTCGCACAACTGCGCCGGCTGTGCGCGGTCGACGTGCACTGCATGGGCGCACCCCGTCCCGGCGCCTTCGCCTATCAGCCCGACCCGCGGATCCACGACGCCAATGCGGCTCTGTCCACCTTGTCCGCCGACCTGCTGATGGCCAACGCCGCATCCGCGGCCAGCGTCGTGCATTCACACACCTGGTACACCGCCCTGGCCGGGCATCTGGCCGCTTTGCTCTACGACATCCCACACGTTCTGACCGCCCACTCGCTCGAGCCGATGCGGCCGTGGAAGGCCGAACAGCTCGGCGGCGGCTATCGGGTGTCGACGTGGGCGGAACACACCGCGGTACTGGCCGCCGACGCGGTGATCGCGGTCAGCTCCGGTATGCGTGAGGACATGCTGCGGGTCTACCCGACGCTGGATCCGAGCCTGGTGCATGTCATTCGGAGTGGGATCGACACCGACGTGTGGTACCCGGCCGGGCCGGTGTGCACCGGGTCGATACTGGCCGAACTCGGCGTCGACCCAAGCCGGCCCAGCGTGGCGTTCGTCGGGCGGATCACCCGGCAAAAGGGCATGGCACATCTGCTGGCGGCCGCGCACCGATTCAGCCCGGAAGTGCAGTTGGTGCTGTGCGCCGGCGCTCCCGACACCCCGGAGATCGGCGACGAGATTCGGTCCGCCGTAGCCGAACTGGCCCACAATCGCACGGGCGTGTTCTGGCTCCGGGAAATGCTGCCCATCGGAAAGCTACGCGAAATACTTTCGGCGGCAACCGTCTTTGTGTGCCCGTCGGTGTACGAGCCGTTGGGGATTGTGAACCTGGAGGCGATGGCCTGCGCTACCGCGGTGGTGGCCTCCGACGTCGGCGGGATACCGGAGGTGGTCGCCGACGGGATCACCGGGTCGCTGGTGCATTACGAGGCCGACGACGCGGGCGGTTACCAAGCCGGGTTGGCCGAAGCGGTCAATGCGCTAATCGCCGACCCCGAGAAAGCAAAGCGCTATGGCGAGGCAGGACGCCAGCGCTGCATTGAGGAATTTTCCTGGGCCCACGTCGCCGAGCAGACGCTGGAGATCTACCGGAAGGTGTGTGCGTGAGCCGCCTTAGCCGGTAACGCCCTTGAGTTCGTTACCCAGCGCGGCGGCTTCGTCGGGCGTCAACTCGACGACAAGACGACCACCACCCTCAAGTGGTACCCGCATTACGATGCCGCGCCCCTCTTTGGTTGCTTCCAGGGGACCGTCTCCGGTCCGGGGCTTCATCGCCGCCATCGAGTGCTCCCTCCAGATCTGAGCTGGCCCGCCTTCGCGGGCCTGGCCGGCGCCGAGCATGCCCCGCCAGTAGATTTCCAGCCATACCCGACATTGAACTGCCAAATCACTCCCCCATTGTTCCCTATTCGCGTCGGCAGTTACACAAAGACCCGCTTGCCGGCCCTCATCGGGCCGTCAGCGGGCCGTGGTAGGCACCCAGCAACCGCGGACATGGTCGTCGACCATGCCGGTGGCCTGCATCAGCGCATACGCGGTGGTCGGGCCGACGAAGCGAAATCCGCGCCGTTTCAGCTCGCGCGCCATGGCCTTCGATTCGTCGCTGGCCGAGGGGATTTCAGACACGTCGGCGGGCCGGGGGCGCTGCGGCGGCGCGAACGCCCACAGCAGCTCGGACAGGTCCTCGGGAGATCCCAGGTCAGCCGCCGCGCGGGCGTTGTTGATCGTCGCTTCGATCTTGGCCCGGTTTCGGACGATCCCCGGGTCGGCCATCAGCCGTTGCACGTCGGCATCGGTGTAGCGGGCGATCGCCTCGATGTCGAACCCGGAGAACGCGCGCCGGAAATTCTCCCGTTTGCGCAGGATGATCAACCACGACAGCCCGCTCTGGAAGGCCTCCAGGTTCATCCGCTCGAACAACACCACCCCGTCGTGGACCGGGCGGCCCCATTCCTGGTCGTGATAGTTGCGGTACAGGTCGAAGTCCGGCCCGGGCCGAACAGCCGCCCAGTCGCAGCGAACCAGCTCGTCGTCGCTCACACTGTGTCCTGACGATCCTCGCCGTCCTCGGGTTCCACGGGATCGCGCCCGCCCTGGGTCTCGGTCTCGGCCACCGACGAGGCATGGGCGGCCGCCAGCTGGCCACGTAACGCCTCGACCTCGCGGGCCAACCGGTCCAGCACCCAGTCCACCTCGCTGGTCTTGTAGCCGCGCAGCGCCTGGGTGAATTTGACGGCGTCGACGTCGGCACCCGTGACGCCGAAGGCAGGCAGCACTGTCGCTGTCGTCCCGCGCGGAAGGGGCGGCAGCTGCTCACCGCGACCGAATAGCAGGCTGGCCGCGCCGAACACCACGATCGCGACGAGCACCAGCACCACCAGGTAGAGCAACACCAACGCCACGGGAACGATATTGCCCTATACCGCCGACCGCGAGCCGGTCAGCGTGGCCGCAACACCTTCATCGGCGGCCGGTCCACCAGCGACACCGGCGAGGTGTGCCGGGTGTAGCCCTCAAAGTCGTGGCCGTCGGCGAAGAACTGGGTCAACCCGACCCCGGAGTCGGGGATGCCGCAACGCGAGAGCAGGGTCGCGATGACCTGCCGGCTCATCGCGCCCAGCTCGGACAGCGGCCGGTTGCGGTGGGCCCGCACACCCAGATTCACCTGAGCGATCGCGTCCAGGCCCCACCGGTCGAAAGTGTCGACCAGTAGGCCGATCTCCACGCCGTAGCCCGGGCCGAACGGCAACGAAGTCAGCAGCTCCCGGCTGGCCGCGTACTCACCGCCGAGCGGCTGCAGCACGCAGCCCAGCTCCGGCCGCAATGCCGCCAACAACGGCCGGGCCACCAGCTCGGTGACCCGCCCGCCGCCGGTGGCGCCCGCGCCGCCGGTCACATCGCCGACATTGAGCGGCCGTCGGTAGAAGCTTTTGACCAGGTGAATGCCGTCGCCGGTGAGCAGTGGGCCGACCAGCCACGGCACAAACATCGGGTGCGGATTGATCAGGTCGGAGTCGACGAACACCACGATGTCGCCGCTGGTGGCCGCCAGCGAACGCCACAGCGCTTCGCCTTTGCCGGGCCGCGTCGGAATCTCGGGCAGGGCCTGTTCACGGCTGATGACGCGAGCGCCGGCGGCGATGGCGCGGATCTCGGTGTCGTCTGTTGAGCCTGAGTCCAGCACGATCAGCTCGTCGACCAAACCATCGACCAGCGGCGAGATGCTGTCGATCACCGATTCGATGGTTTCTTCTTCGTTGAGGGCAGGCAGCACCACCGAGATGGTCCGCCCGGCCTTCGCCTCTTCCAGTTGGCCGATCGTCCAG
>DASZLQ010000343.1:0-3300 GCA_035552295.1 Mycobacterium sp.
GTAGTCCAGTGCCTCTCCGGTCATCGAGACGAAAACCGTTGGGATGCATAGCGTGTTACCGTTCGGGTTCTCCAGGACGTAGGCGGGGCTGGTCACGTCCCAGCCGGTATACCCGCGCGCCTCGAAGGTGCTCCGCAATCCGCCGGACGGGAAGCTGGACGCGTCGGGCTCGCCCTGGATGAGGGTCTTGCCGGCGAACTCGGCGAGTGTCTGCCCGTCTGAAACGAGCTCCAAGAAACTGTCGTGCTTCTCAGCGGTCAGGCCGGTCATCGGGTAGAACACGTGGGCGTAATGGGTGGCGCCTTTCTCCAGCGCCCAATCCTTCATGGCGACCGCGACGGTGTCGGCGACCGCGGGGTCGAGCTTGGCGCCCTTCTCGATGGTTGCCACGATGGACTTGTACACCGACTTGGGCAGCCGTGCCTGCATCTCGGCCTTGGTGAAGACGTTGGAGCCGAAGACCTCGCCAGGGGCTTCACCAGCTACAAAACTGATGGCTGGGGGGACGTATGCCTCGACGTTGTTGATCGCCAGCAGGCGTACGGCGTTTCCACTCAATTTGAGTTCCTATCGCTGAGGGGGTCCGCGATTCTTCCGCTACGGAAGGTGGACCGCCCCACCTTAGGAACCTTCGATGGCGAACTTGTTACACACGCGTCAACGGTAAGACCACAGCCGTTTCGAACGTGAGACGCCGACCGGCGACGTACTTGCCAGGTCTAACTGGTGTAGTTCGGTCTAATCCGAACACTTGTTCCGCGCGTCGCTGCAAGGTTTTGACCGGGTTCCCGTCGATGATCCGTATAGGGCAAACCGCGAGCCTCTCAATACCGCGACGCGCCGCCGCGGCGGCTCGAGAAACGAACACCCATGACGAGCACCTCGAGGACCAAGGTCGCGGTGGTGACGCGAATCGTCTGGATCGTGGCCATTGTGTGCGGAGCAGGTGCTGCGTCGTGGGTCGCATCGGCTGCTGCGGTCCACGCCGAAACGGGCATGCCCGTCCCCGACGCCAACTACGAGCTGGGGATGTACGGGGACCCAGCCGCCGCTGCGCCCTATTGGCGCCAGCAACACTCCTCGGACTGTGGCGAGATGGCGGTGGCCGATGTGGTCGGCCAGATCACCGCCCGTGAGCCCACCGAGCAGCAGATCACCGCCTTGGCTGAAGCTACCCAGAGCACAGCGGGTCCCGGTCGCGTCTGGAAACTCTCTGGCAGCACCGATATCAGGAACCTGCCGGCGCTGTTCTGGCACTACTGGATCAGGGCCGAGAACATCCAAACCACCATCAGTGCGCTGGAGCAGGATCTGGCCGAAAGACGCAAGATCGTCGTGATAGTCAATGCCGAAACCATCTGGAACCGACCTGGCAAACCAAACGCCGCGAACCACTTTGTGGTTGTTACCGGCATCGACACCAAAGCCGGTGTGGTGCACCTCAACGACAGCGGTATCAAAACAGGCCGCGACGAGCAGGTTGCGATCGCGACCTTCGAGCGGGCGTGGGCTCCTAACCACAATTCGGCCGTCGTGACAAAGGACCACTGAGGCACCTTTAGGCTGAACGGCGTGTCGGTTGCTCAACGCGAACGTGCCACCCTCGTCGAAACCCTGCGCAGTGTCGGGCCCGAGGCGCCCACCCTGTGCGATGGCTGGAACACCCGCGACCTGGCGGCCCATCTGGCGATCCGCGAGTACCGCCTCGACGCCGCACCGGGCATTCTCATCCCGTTCTTCGCCGGCCGCACCGACAAGGTGCAAAAAGATGTGGCCCAACACACCGACTGGGACGAGCTGCTGGACAAGGTCGCGTCCGGCCCGCCGGTCTACTCACCGCTCAAACTGCTTGATCCACTGGTCAATGTCGCGGAGATGTTCATTCACCACGAGGATGTGCGGCGCGCCCGGCCGGGCTGGGAGCCGCGGGTACTCGAACCGGCGCTGGCCACCATGCTGCGTCGGACCCTGCCGCTGATGGGCCGGCTGACGCTGGCGAAGGTCCCGGGCCGGGTCGCATTGCGCACCCCGGACGGCAAGACGGTGCTGACCGCCGGGCGGGGCTCGGCCGTCACAGTAACCGGTGCACCCGAGGAGTTGCTGCTGTTTTCCGTCGGGCGGCAGGCCCGAGTCGAATTCGAGGGCGATCCGTCGGCGGTACAAGCAGTTCGCGACGCACCCAAGGGGTTGTAGCCGACCATGTCCAGAGAACCGGAACTTGCCCGACGCTTTTACGATCGATTCGAGCCGGTGCATGCGGTGACGTACTTCGCGCCGGAGGCGCGGGCGGCGTTGGACGGGCTGGGTTACCGGGGCTTCTGGATGGGCTACTTCGCCGCCCGGTCGGCACCGCTGGGCATCGTGCCGACAGAGGTAGTGACGGCAATCTTCTACAACTTCGCCCCCGAGCGCGTCGCCAAGGCCCTGCCGACGGCATGGCAGATCGCCGGTCCCGAAGCCGCGTTGCACGCTCGGCAGGAATCCGCGGTTGCGGCGCTGCGTCGCTACGGCATCACCGCAGATGAAGACGCCTGCGCCGCAGCCGAATTAGCGGCAAAAGCTGCGCGCCAGGCGCCTTTCGACGGGCGACCGCTGTTCGCCGCGAACCTGGCGCTACCGTGGCCGGACGAACCGCTGGCCGCGCTGTGGCATGCGACGACGCTGTTGCGCGAGCAACGCGGTGATGCCCACGTGGCGGTACTGGCCGCCGCGGGTATCTCCGGTCGGGAATCCAACGTGTTACACGCCGCGGCGGGCGGGGTCCCGCGCGACTACATTGCCCGGACCCGCGATTACGACGAGGCAGCGTGGCGTCACCACGAGCAACGGCTGGCCGAGCGGGGCCTGCTCAACGAGGACGGGTCGCTGACCGCGGCCGGCCGCCGGCTGAAGGACGACATCGAATCGAGCACCGACGCGCTTGCGCTGTCGGCACTGGACGCGCTGGGCGACGACGAGGTGGAGGCCCTGTTTCAGGCGCTCACCCCAATCGCGCGGGCGGTGATCGCCGGCGGTGACGTCCCCGCTGTCACTCCGATGAATTTGCACCGCGACGAATTGCACGACGGCAGCGCGCATTTGGTCTAGACCGGGCCAGATCCCAGACTGCTGCTACGTCGTTTCCAATCCGTCGCCGCCCGGCGGCGCAGCTTCGACGGTCGCAATCTTATTGAGACCGCTGATGTGGAGGACGCGAACCAGCAAGGGATGAACGATGACATGCAGGCCGTCGACTTTGTCGGCGTGATCAAAAAGCGCATTGATTCCTCTGCTGTCCAGGTACTTGACCATGCTGAGATC
>DASZLQ010000344.1:0-2818 GCA_035552295.1 Mycobacterium sp.
CCAACGCCGAGGAGCGACTCAACCCGTTTGCCCGCAAGGCCCGGTGGCTGCTGCAAGATCGCCTCGTGGAGTCTGGGGCGATCTATTGCAAAGGCCGGCTTCCGCTGCGGCCTTACCTGGTGGTGGACCGCAATCTCTACACCGGACAGAACCCGGCGTCGTCGGCGATGCTGGCCCACAAATTGGTGACCGATCAAAGTTCACCGGCGCTGCACATTTCGGTCAGCCGGCTGATCGCCGCCGATCCCGTGACGACCTATGACGCAATCAGCGATATCACCACTATCGGGCAACGCAGCCCCGAAACCCATGCCGCCAAGTGGATCACCCACGGCAAGAAGTTCAAGGGCTACAACCACATCGGCCCGCTGTACCGGTGGAGCACCGTGTGCAAGGTCACCGAAGACGCACCGGGACGTACCTTCGCGTTCGATGTTGCGTGGCCATCGAAGACTGCGTGGCGCTACGACCTCGCCTCCGCGGACGACGGAACCGAGGTCACATTGACGATGACCAAAATGCAGCCTCAGGCCGCGCCGGTTCTCGCGATTCAACGGATGGTCGGGGTCCATGACCGCGCCGGGCACCTCCGCAAAGGCATGGAGCAGACGCTCAAGGGCTTGGCAGAGCAGGTGCAGCAGAGCAGCCGCCTCCCCTCCAAACGCGCCAAGTAACCGCCGGCCCAACACCCATTACCCCTAAGCCGTGATTCTGCGTTGCGGCTTAGGGGTGACGACCACCCATCGGCACGCGTGGGACCTGGAAGTACTCGATCCGGTGCCGGAGCGACTGAATCCAGCCACCAAGGTGGTCAGCGGCCTCCCGGCAGAGGATAGTGACCGTCGATGGTTGACGTCGATTCGCACTCGACACAGCGGGATCTCGTCCCCGAGATCGCCGCGGAACTGCGCGACGCGGGATTCGAGGATGTCGCCGAAATCGGACACGGCGGCTTTGGCGTCGTGTATCGATGCGCTCAGCCGCTGCTGGACCGCACGGTCGCGGTCAAGGTGTTGACCGCCGACCTTGACCCGGAAAATCTCGACCGCTTCCTGCGCGAGCAGCACGCGATGGGTCGGCTCTCCGGCCACCCCAACATCGTGACCATCCTGCAGGTCGGCACCACGACCACGGGCCGGCCGTTCATTGTGATGCCTTACCACGCCAAGAATTCGCTCGAAGCGCTGATCCGCCGGCACGGGCCGCTGGATTGGTCTGAGACGCTGCGCATCGGCGTGAAGCTGGCGGGTGCACTCGACGCCGCTCATCGCGCGAACATCCTGCATCGTGACGTCAAGCCGGGCAACATCCTGCTGACCGAGTACGGCGAACCCGAGCTGACCGACTTCGGTATCGCCAGGATCGCGGGCGGCTTCCAGACAGCCACCGGCGTCATCACCGGTTCACCGGCGTTTACCGCGCCCGAAGTGCTCGAGGGCAAGACACCCACACCCGCATCAGACGTGTATTCGCTCGGCGCGACCCTGTTCTGTGCGTTGACCGGCCACGCCGCGTTCGAGCGGCGCAGCGGCGAGCGGGTAGTCGCCCAGTTCCTCCGGATCACCTCACAGCCGGTCCCTGATCTGCGCGAGCACGGATTTCCGGCCGACGTGGCCGCGATCATCGAACGGGCCATGGTCCGGGATCCCGCTGCTCGTCCGGCCAGCGCGACGGCGTTCGGCGACGAGCTGCGAGAGGTCCAGCGGGTGCTCGGTGTCGCCGTCGACGAGATGGCCCGCCCCGTCGAGTTGGGTGTGGAGCATCGGACGTCACGGGTGGCCCCGGCGGCGGTTCGGCGCGACACGACCGCGCCGACGCCCCCGACACCGACGACGAAATACCGACCGCCGGTTCCGACCCGATCGCTGGTGGCCCGCAACCGGCTGCTGGACGTCCTCCGGGCGGGCGGCCGGCGACGGTTGGTCCTTGTCCACGCGCCCTCGGGCTTCGGCAAAAGCACGCTGGCGGCCCAGTGGCGAGAGGAACTCGCGCGCGGCGGCGTCGCGGTCGGCTGGCTGACGATCGACGACGACGACAACAACGTGGTGTGGTTCCTGGCGCATCTGCTCGAGTTGGTCCGGCGGGTCCGTCCCGCCCTCGCGGCGTCGTTGAGTCAGGTGCTCGACGAGCACGGCGACGACGCCGCCCGCTACGTGTTGACCGCGCTCATCGATGAGATTCACGAAAAAGACGATCGGATGGCGCTGGTTATCGATGACTGGCAGCGGGTGTCGGACACAGCGACCACCGCCGCAGTCGCTTTTCTGCTCGAGCATGGATGCCATCACCTGCAGATCATCGTGACCAGCTGGTCGCGCGTCGGGCTGCCGGTGAGCAAGTTGCGGATGCGGGATGAATTGGTCGAAATAGACTCTGACTCATTGCGTTTCGACATCGACGAGGCTCGATCGCTGCTGAACGACGTTGACGGCCTGCAGCTGTCAGAAGGCGACGTGGAAGCGTTGACCACGTCGACCGAGGGGTGGGTCGCCGCCCTGCAGCTGGCGGCGCTTGCCCTGCGCGGCGGCGGCGACACCAACGCGCTTTTAAGCCGACTATCCGGTGCAACCGAGATGATCGGCGAATTCCTCGCCGAAAATGTCCTGGACACCCTGGAACCGGAGATGACCGAGTTCCTGCTGGCGACATCGATCACCGAACGGACCTGCGGTGGGCTGGCTTCCGTGCTGGCAGACGTGCCACGCGGGCAAGCGATGCTGGAAGAGATCGAGCGGCACGGCCTGTTCCTGCAGCGGATCGACGACGACCCCAACTGGTTTCGCTACCACCATATGTTCGCCGAATTCCTGCGCCGCCG
>DASZLQ010000345.1:0-3193 GCA_035552295.1 Mycobacterium sp.
ACTGCCACCGCGCTGCCATCGTGTGCTCGACGTTGGTTGCGGTGCCGGATCCTTCGCGACGCGATTAGCACGCCGAGTTGAACAAGTCGACGCCGTCGACCGCTCAGCGGCGATGATCGAGGTGGCCAGGCAGCGCACCCCGGACAACGTGATCGCGCTCACTGAAACTGCCCAGTTCTGCTCATCGAAAGTGCTCACCGCGTGGCTCCGCCATTGAGGGCGGTCCTCCTTCGATGCTGCTGGTGTCTGACGCCAACAGCTCTAGTCGAAGGAGGCCCGCCTTCTCATGCGCACACGAGAGGAAGACGTGGAGATACACGCATTGCACAAACGGGGGTGGTCGATCTCGGCGATCGCCCGCCACACCGGCAGGAATCGCCGGACGATCCGCAACTACATCAACGGGGTGACCGCGCCCGGGGTGCGCAAACCGGGCGGTGAGGACTCGTTCGGGCCGTTCGTTGACTACGTGAGCGCCCGGCTGCGCGAGGACCCGCATTTGTGGGCGCGCACGCTGTGCGATGAGCTTGAAGAGCTCGGGTTCCCGCTGTCGTATCCGAGCCTGACCCGCAATATCCGTGAGCGCGGCCTGCGGCCGGTGTGCCAGGAATGCCGGTCGGTGACGGACCGGCCCAACGCGATCATCACCCATGATCCGGGAGACGAAACCCAGTGGGACTGGGTGGATCTGCCGGATCCGCCGGCGTCGTGGGGGTGGGGCCGCACCGCGCGTTTGCTGGTTGGGTCGCTGGCGCATTCGGGCAAGTGGCGCGGATCGCTGGAGCCAGCGACCGATCAGCCGCACCTGGTGCAGGGCTTGGACCGGGTCAGTCGAGCCTTGGGCGGGGTGACCAAGACGTGGCGGTTCGACCGGATGTCCACCGTGTGTGATCCGGGCTCGGGCCGGGTCAGCGCCTCCTTCGCCGGGGTGGCCAAACACTATTCGGTCGCGGTGGCGGTGTGCCCGCCGCGGCGCGGCAACCGCAAGGGCGTGGTGGAAAAGAACAATCACACTGCCGCGCAACGCTGGTGGCGCACCGTGGCCGACGATGTCACGGTCGAGCAGGCCCAAGCCGACCTCGACCGGTTTTGCAGCACACGTGCTGATACCAGGATGCGGGCCACCCCCGACGACAAATCCACCGTCGCCGCGCTCGCCGCCATCGAGCCACTGCAACCCGTTGCCGCGCAACCGTATCCGGTGATCGTGGCCGAACAGCGGACCGCCTCACGTCAAGCGCTGGTGGCCTACCGCGGCAACCGCTACTCGGTGCCGCCCGAACTGGCCATGGCCACGGTCACAGTCACCCGCCCGGTCGGTGGCGCGTTCATCGACATTGCCACCAGCGGTGGGATCGTGATCGCCCGGCACAAACTGCTCGCCGACGGCCTCGGCGCCACCATGCGCGATGCCGGGCACGTGATCGCGCTGGATGCTGCGGCGATGGCCGCCGCGAGCAGCGGGCGCGGTCATCGGCGCAAGGAGCGCATTCCACCCGGACCGGCGGCCCGCGCCGCCGCGACCGAACTCCGCAAACGCCTCACCGCCGCTGGCGACCGCGCTGTCATCGAATCACCAATCACCACAACCGATTCCACCGTCATCGACCTGTCCGCCTACGAGCGGGCCGCCCAGCACAGGAGCACACTGAAATGACCACCACCGACAACACTTCCCTGACCATGCCGGCCACCGCCGAGGCCGCCAGCCGCTACCAGCGCCTACGCAGCCATTTGGCCGCGCTGAAACTACACGCCGCCGCCGAAGCCCTACCCACCGTGATCGACGAGGCCGCCGCCGAGCAGCTGTCGCTGACCGTGGCGTTAGAGCGGCTGCTGGCCATCGAGGTCGACGCCAACCAGGCCCGCCGGCTGGCTGGCCGGCTGCGGTTCGCCAGCCTGCCCACCCCGGCCACCCTGGAGGGCTTCGACGTCGACGCCGCCGCCGGGGTGGACCGCAAGCTCATCGATGAACTCGCCACCTGCCGCTACCTGGAGTCGGTTACCAACATTTTGCTGGTCGGCCCACCGGGTACAGGCAAGTCACACTTGGCGGTGGGGCTGGCGCGGGCCGCCGCCCACGCCGGCTACCGGACCTACTTCACCACCGCCGCCGATCTGGCCGCCCGCTGCCACCGCGCGGCGATCGAGGGCCGCTGGGCCACCACCATGCGGTTCTACAACGGACCGACTCTGCTGGCCATCGATGAGCTCGGGTACCTGCCGCTGCCTAACGAGGCCGCGTCCGCACTGTTTCAGGTTGTCTCCCAACGATATTTGAAATCCTCGATCGTGTTGACGACCAATCGGCCGGTAGGGTCGTGGGGAGAAATCCTGGGCGACAACACCGTTGCGGCCGCCCTGTTGGATCGGCTGTTGCACCGCTGCGTGGTGCTGACCCTCGACGGCGAGTCCTACCGGCTGCGCGACCACCACGCCGCCGCCGACAGCCTCCGCCGGGCAACCACCGGAAACAACCGATGAACCAACCAACCTCAACACCACCGGCACCAACACCCGACCCGATACCACGAGGAGAACTGATGAATACCCAACCCGCCCAACCGATTCCAGGCAATGGCCAGCATCCCGACCAACAGTGCTACCACATGCTCGACTGCCCCGACCAAGCGACCACAGCGATCAACACCGCCCAGCTCGCCGACATCGCCGAACTCCTCGACATCCTCGACGGGTTCCTGCGTCGCGCCGACAGCATCGCCGACCGTCTGGCCGACTACCTGCACGCCACCGGACGCGACCACGCCCAACCCCCGCGCTGGGCCGGCTACAACGCCAACCTGCTCATCGACCAGGTCAGCTTCACCGCCCACGCCCTCCGCACCAACCGCCCAGAACCGCTACAGTAAGCACCCGTCACCGGTGAGCAGTTTCACCGAGCAAGACTGAGCACTTTCGATGAGCGTCATCACGGTCCTCTACCACCTATTACGCCAGCAAGTAGGAGCTTCTCTACGGCGATCACCGCTTTTGCGAGGTCCTTGCTCGGCACTCCGCTGAAGCGGTGTGACCGGATCCCGTAGCGCGATTCCTTGTTCTGGTCAAGGAATGCCGAGCTAACCTGCGCATCGACAGCATGCTGTCTGCTGTTCATCCGCGAAATCCGCAATGTCGAGCCGGAGTATGCCGATCGCTTGTCCAGTCGTCGCCAGACGTGGTCGGTCTGTTCGAC
>DASZLQ010000346.1:0-20945 GCA_035552295.1 Mycobacterium sp.
ATCGCGAACAGCAGGTGCGGATAACGCTGAAAAAGGCCAGTACCGGCACCGACGGCTCCGACAAGATCATCACCAAATATCCGTCCGGGTATGCGGTCGATCTTTTCAACGCGCTCACCGCTAAGAACGCGAAAGTCAGCACCGTCGTCAACGAGGGCAGCATTCTGGGCGAATTGCTGGTCTACGTGCTGCCGCTGCTCTTGCTGGTCGGCCTGTTCGTGATGTTCTCCCGCATGCAGGGCGGCGCGCGGATGGGCTTCGGCTTCGGCAAATCGCGCGCCAAGATGCTGAACAAGGACATGCCCAAGACCACGTTCGCCGACGTCGCCGGGGTCGACGAGGCGGTCGAGGAACTTTACGAGATCAAGGACTTCCTGCAGAATCCGTCCCGATACCAGGCCCTGGGCGCCAAGATCCCCAAGGGCGTGCTGCTGTACGGGCCGCCCGGAACCGGCAAGACGCTGCTGGCCCGCGCGGTGGCAGGGGAAGCGGGCGTGCCCTTCTTCACCATCTCCGGCTCGGACTTCGTCGAGATGTTCGTCGGCGTCGGCGCTTCCCGCGTCAGGGACCTGTTCGAGCAGGCCAAACAGAACAGCCCGTGCATCATCTTCGTCGACGAGATCGACGCGGTAGGTCGTCAGCGTGGCGCCGGACTCGGCGGTGGCCACGACGAGCGCGAGCAGACGCTGAACCAGTTGCTGGTCGAGATGGACGGTTTCGGCGAACGCGCCGGCGTCATCCTGATCGCGGCCACCAACCGGCCCGACATCCTGGACCCGGCGCTGCTGCGGCCCGGCCGCTTCGACCGGCAGATCCCGGTGTCCAACCCCGACATGGCCGGTCGTCGCGCGGTGCTGCGCGTGCATTCCAAGGGCAAACCGCTTGCCCTGGACGCCGACCTGGACGGGCTTGCCAAGCGCACCGTCGGTATGACCGGTGCCGACCTGGCCAACGTCATCAACGAGGCGGCGCTGCTGACCGCTCGCGAGAACGGCACCGTCATCACCGGCCCCGCTCTGGAGGAGGCGGTGGACCGGGTGATCGGCGGGCCGCGCCGCAAGGGCCGGATCATCAGCGAGCAGGAGAAGAAGATCACCGCCTATCACGAAGGCGGGCACACGCTGGCGGCCTGGGCGATGCCCGATATCGACCCGGTCTACAAGGTGACGATCCTGGCCCGCGGACGCACCGGCGGGCACGCGGTAGCAGTGCCGGAGGAAGACAAGGGTCTGCGGACCCGCTCGGAGATGATTGCGCAGTTGGTGTTCGCGATGGGCGGGCGCGCCGCCGAGGAACTGGTGTTCCGCGAGCCGACGACCGGCGCGGTGTCGGATATCGACCAGGCGACCAAGGTCGCCCGCGCGATGGTTACCGAATTCGGCATGAGTTCCAAGCTGGGTGCGGTCAAGTATGGCACCGAACACGGCGACCCGTTCCTGGGCCGCACCATGGGAACGCAGGCGGACTACTCGCACGAGGTCGCCCGTGACATCGACGACGAGGTCCGCAAGCTGATCGAGGCGGCCCACACCGAGGCGTGGGAGATCCTCACCGAATACCGCGACATCCTCGACACTTTGGCCGGCGAGCTGCTGGAAAAGGAAACCCTGCACCGGGCCGAGCTGGAGGGGATCTTCGCCGGCGTCGAAAAGCGGCCTCGGCTCACCATGTTCGACGATTTCGGCGGCCGGATTCCGTCGGACAAGCCGCCGATCAAGACGCCAGGCGAACTGGCCATCGAGCGCGGCGAGCCCTGGCCCCCGCCGGTCGCCGAGCCGGCCTTCAAGGCAGCCATCGCGCGGGCCAGCGAAGCCGCCGAGGCCGCGCGCGTCGAGGCCGACAGAAACGCCCACGGCGCCAACGGTTCTCACGGTGGCCACGGGGCCGGTGATCGTCAGGGAGCGCCACACGGCCCCACCCGGCCTGACTACGGCGCCCCGGCCGGCTGGCACGCACCGGGATGGCCCCCGCAGCAACAGCAGGGCTATCGGCATCCGCCTGCGCCGCCCCAGCAGCCCTATTGGCCGCAGCCGGCACCGAGTTACCCGGGCCCGGGTCACCCGTCGTATCCGCCCTATCCGCCTTATCCACCGCCTGGTCAACCCACCCCGGATACTCAGAAGTCCCCTGACCAGCCGGACGACGATGTGAGTCGGTCCAACCCGCCGGCTCGCGGCTGACGAACGGAGGATTCGATGGCGCTGCCGGATTCCCGTCGTGCGACTCCACGCATACGTGTCTTCGACCAGTCACGCGTCGAGGACGCCATCCGCGAGTTGCTGTTCGCGATCGGCGAAGACCCGGAGCGAGATGGCTTGCAAGACACCCCGGCCCGCGTCGCCCGCGCATACCGCGAGATGTTCGCCGGGCTCTACACCGACCCCGACAGCGTGCTGAACACCATGTTCGACGAGGAGCACGACGAGCTGGTCATCGTCAAAGAAATCCCGCTGTACTCCACCTGCGAGCATCACCTGGTTTCGTTTCACGGTGTGGCCCACGTCGGGTACATCCCCGGCAAGGACGGCAAGGTGACCGGCCTATCGAAGATCGCGCGCATGGTCGACCTCTACGCCAAGCGGCCACAGGTGCAAGAGCGACTGACCAGCCAGATCGCCGATGCCTTGGTGAGACAACTCGATCCGTCCGGGGTGATCGTCGTCGTCGAGGCCGAGCACCTGTGCATGGCGATGCGCGGTGTCCGCAAACCCGGCGCCGTCACCACGACGTCGGCGGTGCGCGGCCTGTTCAAAACCAATCCTGCTTCTCGAGCCGAGGCACTCGACCTCATCCTGCGTAGGTGAGTCCGCCGCCGGTGCAGGTTATGGGGGTTCTGAACGTCACCGACGATTCATTCTCCGATGGCGGGCGCTATCTCGATGCGGACAGCGCCGTCGCGCACGGTTTGGCAATGGTCGCCGAAGGCGCGGGCATCATCGACGTCGGAGGGGAGTCGACTCGGCCCGGTGCCGCTCGCATCGACTCTCGGGTTGAGGCGTCGCGTGTGGTTCCTGTCGTCAAAGAACTTGCAGCACAGGGCATTACCGTGAGCATCGACACCATGCACGCCGATGTTGCGCGGGCGGCGCTGCAGAGTGGCGCGCGGATCGTCAACGACGTCTCCGGCGGACGGGTCGACCCTGCGATGGCGCCGCTGTTGGCCGAAGCCGGGGTGCCGTGGGTGCTGATGCACTGGCGATCGGTGTCGTCCGACCGACCGCATCAGGCCCCGCGTTACCACGACGTGGTGGCCGAAGTGCGCTCCGAATTGCTCGCTAGCGTCGACGCCGCGGTAGCCGCAGGCGTCGATCCCGCAAAACTGGTGATCGACCCCGGGCTGGGATTCGCCAAGACGGGACAACACAATTGGGCGCTGCTCCATGCCCTGCCGCAGTTGGTTGCCACCGGCGTGCCGGTACTCCTGGGTGCCTCGCGTAAACGGTTCCTCGGTACGTTGTTAGCCGGTCCCGATGGGTCGCCGCGACCGCCGGACGGGCGCGAGACGGCGACCGCGGTGATTTCGGCACTGGCCGCCCTCTACGGGGCCTGGGGTGTGCGAGTGCACGACGTGCGGGCCTCGGTCGACGCCCTCAAAGTGATCGAGGCATGGACGCATGGCTGATCGAATTGAGTTGCGCGGCTTGATAGTTCATGGCCGACACGGAGTGTTGGAACACGAGCGCGCCAACGGGCAGGAGTTCGTAGTCGATATCACCGTGTGGATCGAGCTGGCCGACGCCGCGACAAGCGACGATCTGGCCGACACCTACGACTACGCCGCGCTGGCCAAGCTCGCTGCCGATGTCGTGGCCGGGCCGCCGTGCAACCTCATCGAAGCGGTCGGTGGCGAGATAGCCGAGAAGGTAATGGACGACCAACGTGTGCATGCCGTCGAGGTGGTGGTGCACAAGCCGCAGGCGCCGATCCCGCAGCAGTTCGCTGATGTCGCGGTGGTGGTCCGGCGGTCGCGGCGCGGGGGTCGCGGTTCGGTGGTCCCCGCGGGTAGGCCGCTATGACGCGGGTCGTACTGTCCATCGGCTCCAATCTGGGCGACCGGCTGGCACGGTTGCAGTCCGTCGTCGACGGACTCGGCGATACCGTGCTCGCGGTCTCTCCGGTGTACGAGACGGCCCCCTGGGGAGGCGTGGAACAGGCACCTTTCCTCAATGCGGTGCTGATAGCCGACGACCCCGCCTGCGACGGGCAGGCCTGGTTACGGCGGGCCCAGGACTTCGAGCTGGCGGCGGGCCGGGTTCGCGGCGAGCGCTGGGGGCCGCGCACCCTCGACGTCGACCTGATCGCCTGCTACGCCGACACCGAAGTGATCGCGCGCGAGCCCAACCTGACGCTGCCGCACCCGTTGGCCCATTTGCGGGCTTTCGTGATGGTCCCGTGGCTGGCCATCGACCCGGACGCGTCGCTCACCGTCGCCGGGGGGCCGCGGCCCGTCGCGGGGCTGCTGGCCGAGCTGGAGCAGGGCGACCGGGAGGGTGTCCGGTTGTCCAGGCTGACGCTCAAGCTGAAAGGAAATTCCCCGGCCAACCAGGAATCGCACCGCTGATGGGGCCGACCAGGAAACGTGACCTGACGGCCGCGGTAGTGGGCGCTGCGGTGGTGGGTTATCTGCTGGTCATCCAGCTGTACCACTGGTTCCCACCCATCACGGTGTGGACCGGGCTGTCGCTACTCGCAGTCGCCATCGGCGAGGCGCTGTGGGCGCGCCACGTGCGAAGCAAGATCAGCGAAGGAGAAATCGGTGACGGGCCCGGTTGGCTGCATCCGCTTGCCGTCGCCCGCAGTTTGATGGTCGCCAAGGCGTCCGCCTGGGTGGGTGCGCTGGTCTTGGGCTGGTGGGTCGGAGTGCTGGTGTACTTTCTGCCGCGGCGGTCATGGTTGCGGGTCGCCGCCGAGGACACCACCGGCACGGTGGTGGCCGCCGTCAGCGCGCTGGCGCTGGTGGTTGCCGCGCTATGGCTGCAGCATTGCTGCAAATCTCCGGAGGATCCGACCGAACACGGCGAGGGCGCGGAAAGCTAGCCGCAATCACTCGCCGACAAATCCCACGTGAGAATCCCGGACTCGCGCGACACGCGGATTGACCTCGCACAGGTACAGTCAGGCCATGACCGTTCTGTCCCGCGGCGCCCGGGTCCGGCGCGGCGGTCGCAGGCCGGGGTGGGTGCTCTTGACGGCGTTGCTGGTCCTCGCGATGGGGGCCAGTTCCGCACTGGTTTTCACCAATCGGGTGGAACTTCTAAAGCTCGCTGTGATCCTGGCGCTGTGGGCCGCAGTCGCCGGCGCGTTCGTGTCGGTGCTCTACCGCCGGCAAAGCGATGCCGATCAGTCCCGGGTGCGTGACCTGAAGCTCGTCTACGACCTGCAGCTGGACCGGGAGATTTCGGCCCGCCGCGAGTACGAGCTGACCGTGGAGTCCCAGCTGCGTCGCGAGCTGGCATCCGAGCTGCGCGCCCAGGCCGCCGACGATGTGGCCGCGCTGCGTGCGGAACTGGCCGCGTTGCGGACCAACTTGGAGATCTTGTTCGACACAGACCTTCAGGACCGCCCGGCGCTGGAGACGCTCGAGACCGAGGCGCCGCGCGCACGTGCATACAGCGACTGGGGCCGAAACGGCGAGAGCGCCGATTGGGTGTCCAGCGATCGGGTCACGTCGGCCCACCACGACAACCCGATTGGCCGAACTCACAGCCGCAGTGACCGGCGTGCCGACGAAGAGGCGATCATTGACGTGCCCGAGGAACCGCTGTTGCCGCCCCGGCAGCCGCCGCCCTCGCCGGAACGCGCGCGGGGTCACTATGACCTCCCGCCAGAGGCTCCATACCTGGTTTCGCAAGAGCCCCCGTACATGGCCCCACCGCCCGAGCCCGAGTCGCGATTCGAGCAGTTTGACCGGCCGCCACCACAACCGGCCGCACCACCACCTCCACCACCGCCGTCAGCCCCGGCGCCGCCGCAACCGGAACCGCAGCCGCAGATGCAGGATTGGCAGCCGTTCGCCGCCGACGGGCACTGGTCACCTCCGGGCACACCGGGCAGCAACTGGTCCGGTGTCGATTCGCCCGGTCCGGCGGCCGCGGCGGGCGGCCGGCTCCGCGCGCGGCATTCCAACCCGGACAAGCCTTTTTACGGCTCGAACGTCGAAGCCGACCCTTCCTGGCAGTATGGCGAGTCTGGTCGCCGCGCGCGCTCGCGGCATTCGGCCGAGTACCGCGATTATGGTTTCGGGAACTTTGCGGGCGTGAACGAGCCGCACGCAACACCGCCGCCACCACCCCCTCCCGCTACTGCTGCGCCGCCGCCCGCGCCGGCTACGCCACCACCTGCCGCTGCGCCGCCGCCGCCACAAATGGCACCGCCCCCACCGCCCGAGCAGCCACCTCGGCACCGGGGCGCGGACCCGTTGGCGGGAGCGCCGGACGCCATGGGTGAGGGCCCGCCATCGGGTGGTCAGTCGGTTGCCGACCTATTGGCGCGGCTGCAGGTCGAGCCGTCTGGAGGGGGCCGGCGGCGTCGCCGGGAAGGCTGAGCTGAGGGCTTCGTCACATTGGGTGCTGCCTGCCCGATCGACTACAGTCTTAATGACCGTCCGGTACCCGTTCGATGGGACTGGAACGAACGAACAAATCAGTGAGGTCGTCTGCGATGGTGCAGTTCGACGGTTTGCGCCCGGCCAGGCTCAAGGTGGGGATCATCTCAGCCGGCCGGGTGGGTACCGCGCTGGGCGTCGCGCTGGAGCGCGCTGACCACGTCGTGGTGGCGTGCAGCGCCATTTCCCATGCATCGCGACAGCGGGCGCAGCGTTGGCTGCCCGATACCCCGGTGGTCTCGCCGCCGGATGTGGCAGCCGGTGCCGAGCTGCTGCTGTTGGCGGTTCCCGACAGCGAACTCGCCGGCCTGGTGTCCGGCCTGGCCGCGACTTCGGCGGTACGGCCCGGCACGATCGTGGCGCACACGTCCGGTGTCAACGGGGTCGGCATTCTCGCGCCACTGACGCCGCACTGCATACCGCTGGCAATGCACCCGGCGATGACGTTCACCGGCTCCGACGAGGACGTCAGCAGGGTGCCGGACACCTGCTTCGGGATCACCGCGACCGACGATGTCGGGTATGCGATCGGGCAGTCGTTGGTCCTGGAGATGGGCGGGGAGCCGTTCTGTGTCCGGGAGGATGCCCGTGTCCTGTACCACGCCGCGCTGGCCCATGCGGGCAACCACATCGTGGCGGTGCTCGCCGATGCGCTCGAGGCGCTGCGGGCCGCGCTGCGCGGCAGCGAACTCATCGGCCAACAAACCGTCGACGATCAGCCGGGCGGCATCGCCGAACGCATCATCGGGCCGTTGGCCCGGGCGGCGCTGGAGAACACCCTGCAACGCGGCCAGGCCGCGCTCACCGGGCCGGTCGCGCGCGGTGATGCGGCCGCCGTCGCGCAGCATCTGGCCGCGCTGAACCTGGTCGACCCCGAGCTGGCCAACGCCTATCGGGTGAACGCCCTGCGGACCGCCCAGCGCGCACATGCTCCCGATGACGTCGTCGAGGTGCTGGCCCGATGAACCCGATGACGGCCCGGCCACCTGCCTTCAAGGCAGGCGAACTCAACCTCTACTCGACGCCGCACGATGTCACCGACGTAAGTCGCGCGCTGCGCCACACCGGCCGCCGGGTGATGTTGGTGCCCACCATGGGCGCGCTGCACGAAGGGCACCTGGCCCTGGTGCGCGCCGCCAAGCGGGTGCCCGGCTCGGTGGTGGTGGTGTCGATCTTCGTCAATCCGCTGCAGTTTGGTGCCGGTGAAGATCTCGACGCCTATCCCCGAACCCTTGACGACGACCTGACGTTGTTGCGCGGCGAAGGTGTCGAGGTTGTCTTCGCGCCGACGGCCGCGGCGATGTATCCCGACGGTCTGCGCACCACCGTGCATCCCGGTCCACTGGCTGCCGAACTCGAGGGCGCCTCCCGGCCAACGCATTTCACCGGCGTCCTGACCGTCGTGTGCAAGTTGCTGCAGATCGTGCGCCCCGACCGGGTGTTCTTCGGCGAGAAGGATTACCAACAGCTGGTCGTGATCCGGCAGATGGTCACCGACTTGAACCTCGACGTCGCGGTGGTCGGGGTACCGACCGTGCGGGAGGTCGACGGGCTGGCGATGTCGTCGCGCAACCGCTACCTGGACCCGGTACAGCGTGAATTGGCTGGAACGCTGTCAGCGGCGCTGGTGGCCGCCGCGCATGCCGCGCCGGCCGGCGTCCAGGCCGCACAGGACGCAGCTCGCTCAGTGCTCGACGCTGCGCCCGCAATCGAGGTCGACTACCTGGAGCTGCGCGACGCCGAGCTTGGTCCGGTGCAGGCCGACAGGCCCGGACGCCTGCTGGTTGCCGCCCGGCTGGGCAGCACCAGACTGCTCGACAACATCGCAATTCAGATCGGAAACCTCGCCGGCACCCACGGGCCGGACGAATACGCCCAATCGCATTGGAGGAACTGATGTTACGGACGATGCTGAAATCGAAGATTCACCGCGCCACCGTCACGCAGGCCGACTTGCACTACGTCGGCTCGGTGACCATCGACGCCGACTTGATGGACGCCGCGAACCTGCTCGAGGGCGAACAGGTGACCATCGTTGACATCGACAACGGCGCCCGGCTCGTCACCTACGCGATCACCGGCGAGCGGGGCTCTGGAGTGATCGGAATCAACGGGGCCGCAGCGCATCTGATTCACCCCGGCGATCTGGTGATCCTGATTGCCTACGGGACCATGGAGGATGCCGAGGCGCGTGCCTACCGGCCGCGGATCGTCTTCGTCGACGCGGACAACGAGCCGATCGACCTGGGGCACGATCCGGCTTTCGTGCCCGATGACGCGGCCGAGCTACTAAACCCCCGGATGGGTGCACGGTAACCGTGCTGCTGGCGATCGACGTCCGCAATACGCACACCGTCGTCGGGCTGCTGTCCGGCTCCAAGGAGCACGCAAAAGTCGTGCAGCAATGGCGTATTCGCACCGAATCCGAGGTCACCGCGGACGAATTGGCGCTGACCATCGACGGCCTGATCGGCGAGGATTCGGAGCGGCTCACCGGCGCCGTTGCTCTGTCCACCGTCCCGTCCGTGCTGCACGAGGTGCGGATCATGCTCGACCAGTATTGGCCGTCGGTGCCGCACGTGCTGATCGAGCCAGGGGTACGCACCGGTATCCCGCTGCTGGTCGACAATCCCAAAGAAGTTGGTGCCGACCGGATCGTCAACTGCCTGGCGGCCTTTCACAAGTTCGGCAAGGCCGCCATCGTCGTCGACTTCGGATCGTCGATCTGCGTGGACGTGGTGTCGGCCAAGGGCGAGTTTCTCGGTGGCGCCATCGCCCCCGGGGTGCAGGTTTCGTCGGATGCCGCCGCGGCCCGCTCGGCCGCACTGCGCCGGGTCGAGCTGGCCCGGCCCCGGTCGGTGGTCGGCAAGAACACCGTGGAATGCATGCAGGCGGGTGCGGTGTTCGGCTTTGCCGGATTGGTCGACGGCCTGGTTGCGCGTATCCGCGAGGACGTGGACGGCTTTTCCGGCGACCTAGGCGATGAGGTCGTGATCGTGGCGACCGGACACACCGCGCCGCTGCTGCTGCCCCAACTGCACACCGTCAACCACTACGACCAGCACCTGACTCTGCACGGCCTGCGGCTGGTCTTCGAACGCAACCGAGACGCCCAGCGCGGCCGGCTGAAGACGGCACGCTGAGCGCCCGCCTCGTTGACCGTGCATTCACGGCGCCGAGTGTGAAACCTCGCAGGGATTCAGCCCGATTTTCCGCCCACAGCGCACACTCAAAGCCCTCAGCGCACACTCAAAGCCCTGAGCTCACACTCGACGGCGTCGACCCCCTCGATGCGCCGTCATTTAAGCTGGCACGTCGTGAACTCTGCCGACGCAGCGGACCTTCCTGAGCAATTCCGGATCCGCCGGGACAAGCGCTCTCGCCTATTGGCGGAGGGTCGAGAGCCCTACCCGGTAGCCATCGAACGCACCCACACCCTGGCGCAGGTGCGCGCCGCCCACCCCGACCTGGCGATCGACACCGCGACCGATGACATCGTCGGTGTCGCGGGCCGGGTCATCTTCGCGCGCAACTCCGGGAAATTGTGTTTTGCGACACTCCAGGACGGTGACGGCACCAGCCTGCAGGTGATGATCAGTCTGGACAAGGTTGGTCCCGAAGCGCTCGAGGCATGGAAGGCCGACGTCGATCTCGGCGACATCGTCTACGTGCACGGCAACGTGATCAGCTCACGACGCGGCGAATTGTCCGTCCTGGCCGACACCTGGCGGATGGCGTCCAAGTCGTTGCGGCCGCTGCCCGTCGCGCACAAGGAGATGAGCGAAGAGGCGCGGGTGCGGCAGCGCTATGTCGACCTGATCGTCCGCCCGCAAGCTCGCTCGGTGGCCCGTCAGCGCATCGCCGTTGTCCGCGCGATCCGCGGCGCATTGGAACGACGCGGGTTTCTCGAAGTCGAAACGCCTATCTTGCAGACACTGGCGGGTGGCGCAGCGGCTCGGCCGTTCACCACACATTCCAATGCGATGGACATCGATCTGTACCTGCGGATCGCGCCGGAACTGTTCCTCAAGCGCTGCATCGTCGGTGGATTCGACAAGGTTTTCGAACTAAATCGGGTGTTCCGAAACGAAGGATCCGATTCGACGCATTCTCCGGAATTCTCCATGTTGGAGACCTACCAGACCTACGGAACGTATGACGATTCGGCAGTGGTCACCCGCGAGCTTATTCAAGAGGTAGCAGACGAGGCGATCGGCACCAGACAACTACCGTTGCCAGATGGCAGCGCCTACGACATAGACGGAGAATGGGCATCGCTACAAATGTATCCGTCGCTGTCGACGGCACTCGGTGAAGAGATCACACCCGAGACCACCGTCGATCGACTGCGTGCCATCGCGGAACGGCTCGGCATCGAGATCCCCGAGGGCCGCGGCTATGGGCACGGCAAGCTGGTCGAGGAACTATGGGAGCACACGGTGGGCAACACCCTGACCGCGCCCACCTTCGTCAAGGATTTCCCAGTCGAGACAACACCTTTGACGCGTCAGCACCGCAGCATCCCCGGTGTGACCGAGAAGTGGGACCTCTACCTACGCGGAGTCGAACTGGCCACCGGGTATTCCGAATTGAATGACCCGATCGTGCAGCGCGAGAGGTTCGCTGAACAAGCCCGCGCCGCGGCCGCCGGCGATGATGAGGCGATGCTGCTCGACGAAGATTTTCTGGCCGCACTGGAGTACGGGATGCCACCGTGCACCGGAACCGGAATAGGCATCGATCGGTTGTTGATGTCTTTGACCGGGCTGTCAATTAGGGAGACAGTTTTGTTCCCGATTGTTCGTCCGCACTGAAGTTCAACTGTGCGTCGTGCTTCCAGATTGAGTATGCTGCGTTTCTATGGCAGATTGGTGACGGGGAGTCAATCCAATCTGCTCAGCAACAGCTCAGGAAGAAATGCGAGGGTAATCTGATGGCGAAGAAAGTGACCGTCACCTTGGTCGATGATTTCGACGGTGCGGGCGCCGCCGACGAAACAGTCGAATTCGGGCTTGATGGGGTGACGTATGAGATTGACCTTTCTTCCAAGAATGCCGCGAAACTTCGCGGTGATCTGAAGCAGTGGGTAGCAGCCGGCCGTCGGGTCGGTGGTCGGCGTCGTGGCCGTTCCGGCTCCGGACGCGGCCGTGGCGCGATCGACCGCGAGCAGAGCGCGGCGATCCGCGAATGGGCTCGCAGAAACGGGCACAACGTGTCCACCCGGGGCCGCATCCCGGCCGACGTCATCGACGCATTCCACGCGGCGACCTAACAACACAGCGCTTACCGGCGCCCGGGCCGCAACGGGCCGGGCGCCGGTTCTTTCTCCTTTCGCTGTTGGCGAAAGGATCGCCGGAGGGTAACGGAAACGATTTGGTGGTTTGCCGCGTTTCTTCAGTTACCACTGTGTTGGCGGCAGGGAGCTCGCCCAGACAGGCCAAGCAAGCCCCGAACGGCAGGGAACCGCAAGGTTAGGAACCCTGGCAGGCCGACCATTACAGTGGATGGCAGGTACGCAAGTGTCGGCCCCTGCGCCGACAATGACTGGAGTACCGATGGTGAGGGAGAGCAGGTAACCCGATGTTCGAAAGATTTACCGACCGTGCCCGCAGGGTCGTCGTCCTGGCGCAAGAAGAGGCCCGGATGCTCAACCACAACTACATCGGCACCGAGCACATCCTGTTGGGCTTGATTCACGAAGGCGAAGGCGTTGCAGCGAAGTCGCTGGAATCGCTGGGGATCTCGCTGGAGGGTGTCCGCAGCCAGGTCGAGGAGATCATCGGCCAGGGCCAGCAGGCGCCGTCGGGACACATCCCGTTCACTCCGCGCGCCAAGAAGGTTCTTGAGCTGAGCTTGCGCGAGGCGCTGCAGCTCGGCCACAACTACATCGGCACCGAGCACATTTTGCTGGGCCTTATTCGTGAGGGTGAGGGCGTGGCCGCCCAGGTGCTGGTCAAGCTCGGCGCCGAGCTGACCCGGGTGCGCCAGCAGGTGATCCAGCTGCTGTCGGGATACCAGGGCAAGGAGGCCGCCGAAGCCGGAACCGGTGGCCGTGGCGGCGAATCCGGCAGCCCGTCCACCTCGCTGGTGCTCGACCAGTTCGGCCGCAACCTGACGGCCGCTGCGATGGAAGGCAAGCTGGACCCCGTCATCGGCCGCGAGAAGGAAATCGAGCGGGTGATGCAGGTGTTGAGCCGGCGCACCAAGAACAACCCGGTGCTGATCGGCGAGCCCGGTGTCGGCAAGACGGCTGTTGTCGAAGGTCTGGCGCAGGCCATCGTGCACGGCGAGGTTCCAGAGACGTTGAAGGACAAGCAGCTTTACACGTTGGACCTGGGATCGCTGGTGGCCGGCAGCCGCTACCGCGGTGACTTCGAGGAACGCCTGAAGAAGGTGCTCAAGGAGATCAACACCCGCGGCGACATCATCCTGTTCATCGACGAGCTGCACACCCTGGTGGGCGCCGGTGCCGCCGAGGGCGCGATCGATGCCGCGTCGATCCTCAAGCCCAAGCTGGCCCGTGGAGAGTTGCAGACGATCGGCGCCACCACACTCGACGAGTACCGCAAGTACATCGAGAAGGATGCCGCGCTGGAGCGCCGGTTCCAGCCGGTGCAGGTGGGGGAGCCGACGGTGGAGCACACCATCGAGATCCTCAAGGGTCTGCGCGACCGCTACGAGGCCCACCACCGGGTTTCGATCAGCGATGCGGCGATCGTGGCCGCGGCGACCCTGGCCGACCGCTACATCAACGACCGGTTCCTGCCGGACAAGGCGATCGACCTGATCGACGAGGCGGGCGCCCGGATGCGGATCCGCCGGATGACCGCGCCGCCAGACCTTCGTGAGTTCGACGAGAAGATCGCCGAGGCCCGCCGCGAGAAGGAATCGGCGATCGACGCCCAGGACTTCGAGAAGGCGGCCAGCCTGCGCGACCGCGAGAAGCAGCTGGTGGCTCAGCGGGCTGAACGCGAAAAGCAGTGGCGTTCAGGAGATATGGACGTGGTTGCTGAGGTCGACGACGAGCAGATCGCCGAGGTGCTGGGCAACTGGACCGGTATCCCGGTATTCAAGCTCACCGAGGCCGAGACCACCCGGCTGCTGCGCATGGAAGACGAGGTCCACAAGCGGATCATCGGCCAGGAGGACGCGGTCAAGGCCGTGTCCAAGGCGATACGGCGTACCCGTGCCGGGCTGAAAGACCCCAAGCGCCCGTCGGGTTCGTTCATCTTCGCCGGCCCGTCCGGTGTCGGTAAGACCGAACTGTCCAAGGCGCTGGCCAACTTCCTGTTCGGCGACGACGACGCGCTCATCCAGATCGATATGGGCGAGTTCCACGACCGCTTCACCGCGTCGCGGCTGTTCGGCGCACCACCGGGATACGTCGGCTACGAAGAGGGTGGCCAGCTCACCGAGAAGGTGCGGCGCAAGCCGTTTTCCGTGGTGCTGTTCGACGAGATTGAGAAGGCGCACCAGGAGATCTACAACAGCCTGTTGCAGGTGCTCGAGGACGGCCGGCTCACCGACGGTCAGGGCCGCACGGTGGACTTCAAGAACACCGTGCTGATCTTCACGTCCAACCTCGGCACCTCCGACATCTCCAAGCCGGTCGGCCTGGGCTTCACCCAGGGTGGCGGTGAGAACGACTACGAGCGGATGAAGCAGAAGGTCAACGACGAGCTCAAGAAGCACTTCCGACCGGAGTTCCTCAACCGCATCGACGAAGTCATTGTCTTCCACCAGCTGACTCGCGACGAGATCATCCGGATGGTCGACCTGATGATGACCCGGATCGCGGGCCAGCTCAAGAGCAAGGACATGGCGCTGGAGCTGACCGACAAGGCCAAGTCGTTGCTGGCCAAACGTGGCTTCGACCCAGTGCTGGGTGCTCGTCCGCTGCGGCGCACCATCCAGCGCGAGATCGAGGACCAGCTGTCGGAGAAGATCCTCTTCGAGGAGGTCGGCCCGGGACAGGTCGTCACTGTCGACGTGGACAACTGGGACGGCGAAGGCACTGGCGAGGACGCGGCGTTCACGTTCACCGGAACCCGCAAGCCGCCGGCCGAGCCTGATCTGGCGAAAGCCGGGGCGCACACCGCCGGCACCCCAGGACCGGACGCGCAGTAGCGATTGCAGGAAACGGGCGGTTAGTCTCTGACGGGACTACCGCCCGTTTTCGTTTGCTCAAGAGAAGGGCTCGCCGTGCTGATCGTCACCACCAACGACCTCCCGGGCTGGGAAATCCAACGCGTGTGCGGCGAAGTCTTCGGGCTGACCGTTCGTTCGCGAAACGCGTTCTCCCAATTCGGTGCCGGGTTGAAGTCGATGTTCGGCGGCGAGCTGGCTGGAATGACCAAGAATCTCGCCGAGAGCCGCAACGAGGCGATGGGCCGGCTGATCGCCGAAGCGCGCAATCGCGGCGGCAACGCGATCGTCGCGATGCGGTTCGACACCACCGAGATCGGTGACGTGTGGACCGAGATCTGCGCCTATGGCACGGCGGTCCAGGCGGTACCGCTCACCGATGGGGCGAAGTACACGGCGAGTCAGCTCGGCTACGGGGCCGCGCCGCAGCAGTGAACTGCTTGATCAATCGACGGGTCCGCGGTTTAGACTGACCCGTGTTGTCGACGGGGTGACGGAATCTGGTGAAATTCCAGAACGGTCGCGCCACTGTCCAAAGTCAGACCCGAAGCTCGTCACCAACACCCAAGCGGGACGCGATATCCCCAGAAGGAGTCAACTGTGTCCAATTCCACCGACCTCCGGGTCGAGTCGATCGGCATATCGGCAGCAAGCGCGGCGGTCTGGTTGGCGGCAACCGTCTTCCTGGCGCTCTTGGCCCTCTACTTCGTCGGCGTCGATCAGGGCGCGGTGTCGCTGTTCGGCAGTGATTCCCACGTGCACGAGTTCGTGCACGACGCGCGGCATCTGCTCGGCTTCCCCTGCCACTGACCGGGCCACGTGGAGAAGCGTCTGATCGCGCGCGGCCTTTTCGCCGGCGCGGTCGCTGCGGTGCTGGCATTCGTATTCGCCCGCCTGTGCGCCGAGTCCGTCATCGGCCGTGCGATTGCATTTGAGGACGGTCGAACCGACGCCGAGAATGCGCATGGCGTGCACGAGCACGGCGCCGAGTTGTTCACCCGGGGAGTGCAGGCAAACGCCGGATTGGGTTTCGGTGTGGTCATTTTCGGCGTTGCGATGGGCGCATTGTTCGCCGTACTGTTCTGCGTCGTGGCTGCACGCGCGAGGGGCATTGGACCACAGGCGCTTTCGGCACTGCTGGCGGCGGCTGCCTTCGGCGCGGTGTACTTGGTGCCGTTCGTGAAGTATCCGCCCAACCCGCCGGCGGTCGGGCAGGCGGACACGATCGGGGCGCGCACCGGCTGGTATCTGGTGATGGTCCTTGTGTCCGTCGTGCTGGCGATCGCCGGGGTGTGGTTGGCCCGCCGGCTCGCTGCCCGGCTGGGCACATCGAACGGTTGGCTGCTCGCGGCCGGGTCCTACCTGGTGGCGATCACCGTGGTGATGGTGTTGCTGCCGGCCGTGAACGAGACGCCGGAACCTTTGCGTGACGCCTCGGGTGCGATCATCTATCCCGGCTTTCCCGCCGATGATCTCTACGAATTCAGGTTGGTTTCGCTGAGTACGCAGCTAGTGCTGTGGGTAACCATTGGCGTGGTCTTTGCGACGCTGGCGGGGCGGCTGCTGGGCGAGCGGGCCGAGGGCGGACTCCCGTCGCGTACCGCCGCGTGACCGAGGTCGTCCGCCTGACCTTGATCTCGCATGCGATGACCGATGCGATGGCGGCCGGGCGTTTTCCCGCCGACGAGCCGCTCAACGACACCGGCCGCCGCCTTGTCGAAGCCGTTGCCGCACTTGAGATTGCCGGCGATACCCGCCAACTCACCGGTCCCGAGCGGCGTGCCCGCCAAACCGCACAGTTGCTGGGTTTGCATGCCGCAACGGAGCCGCGGTTGGCCGATCTCGATTGCGGACGCTGGCGCGGGCAGGTGCTTGCCGACATCGGCGCCGAAGATCTGCAGGCGTGGCTGGCCGAACCCGCTCACGCCCCGCACGGCGGCGAGTCGATAGCCGACTTGATGCAGCGGGTGCAAGGATGGCTGGGCTCGCTAACAGACGACACGTTGCGCACGGTCGCGGTGACACATCCGGCGGTGATCCGGGCGGCGATCCTGCTGGCTCTTGACACTCCACCGAAATCGTTCTGGCGCATCGATATTGCACCGCTCAGCCGCGCCGTCATGCACTTCCGGGGCGGCCGGTGGACCCTGCGGCTGTAACGGTTATTGCGGCGCGAACCTCACTTGACGACGAAGTTGCTCAGCTCGGGAAGCTCCGCCAGATTCCACGTCTTGATGCGGTCGGAAATCACGTCGCGCAGGGTGTCCTGGTCGAAAATGCCGGCATTGGCGATGTTGCGGACTTTGTCCTTGTACGCGTCGATATCTGCGCCGACCACCTGCAACTCGAGTGCGCAGGCCACGATCGCCGCGATGGTCGCGGCCGGCACAATCCGCAAGCAGGCCCGGACAATCTCGGCGAAGAACATCTCATGGCGCTCCTCGTCGACGGCGATGACCTCGACAAGGCGGCGCAGGACGGGTTCCTCGATCTGTGCGGCCAGTCGCCGCAAAAACACCGCGTGAGCGCGTTCCCACAATGTCATAAAGACCAGGACTTCGACCTGGGTGTGGTCGTCGGCACGGTGGCCTTTCATCACATGCTCGAGGCGGACCATCTCGTTGGCGATCGGGTCGATCTGGCGGGTCAACACGAGGTTTTGGCGCAGCGCGAACGCGTGTAGATTCTCGTCAGCCGCCCACCGCCCGATCCATTTGCCCCACCAGCCCGCCAGGATGAAGTGCTCGGCGAGCCGGTGATGGTAGCCCGCCAGGTTGTCCTTGGTGATCAGCACGACCTCCAGCGCGTCGGTGACGTGGTCAGGCAGCGTCACCTGCGATGGGTCCCAATCTTGGCCACCAAGGGACTTGAAATTCTGACCGCGATCAAACGGCGCATAGTCGTGCGCATACCACGGTGTTGCCGTGTCGATGTGGCGTGCGTAGGTGTCGATGACGACCGGTTCGAGTTCGAGCATCAACGGTGAAGCGACGCGTTCGTGTTGCATGTGGTCAAACTAGTCCAGCCCGCGACCGCCGCAAACGCCGCACCAGCCTTTGTGTGCCGTGGGCTCGTGTGGCGCACTTGGGTTGGGGATAAGCGCTAACCGGACGGTGCGGACGGACACTACCCTCGGGTTGTCCGCGCTGCGGTTGTAGTGGTTACTGCGGCGCGATCAGCGCGAAGACCTGCTTGGCGACTTGCAACATCCAGCCGGTCGCGGCCGGGCCATGATCGCGGGGCCAGTTCAACTGGAAGCTGACCACCCACGGCTGCTGTGTCTTGTCGACGGCGTACCAGCTGAATGTCAGGTCGCCCGGCAGCCCCCCGGCCTTCGCGCCGATATACGGCCAAATGTTGCGGTCCAGCTGGATGCCCGATACGGCAGAAAGGATCTGTCTTACCGGGGCGGCCGGGCCGGCGGCGTCGGCTTGCAGCGCGGCGTGGACTCGGCAGATGTCCTCGGCATTGCCGTACCACTCCGCGCCGTAGCTGGAGGCCGGGGTGTGGGCGCGGATGGGATCAGGTTGATAGGGAGTGGAATTCGCCTCCGCCAGCAATTGACCCCGGACTTGGGGCGAACCCTGCTTCCACTGGTCGCGCAGATCCGGTTTGCCCCAGCCGACGGAGAACAGCTCGTACATCGTGGGGAAAGGCGTCATGCTGGCCGGGTCGTGGTGGCCGGCCGTGGCGAGAGCTTCCTCGATAGCGTGCGTGCCCATCCGCCCGATCAGCATGTCGGTGGCCATGTTGTCGCTGGTGGCGATCATCTTCTCGGCGGCCTTGCGAACCGAAACATGTGCTCCGGGAGGCAGTTCCAAGCCTGACGAGCCGACGGCCTTGCTCTTCTCGGTGACCGTCAGCTGGTCATCCCAGGACACCGTGCCGTCTTTGACCGCAACCGCCAGCGCGTGCAGCACGTACAATTTGAAAATCGACGCCAGCGGCAGAGATTCACCGGTGTTGGTGCCCTCCACCGGGTCACAGTGACCGTTGTTGACCTTGGCGACCTGGTAGGAGTAGCGCGCACCGGTCTTGCTCAGCACCGCGTCGACGTCGTGCCATGACGTAACCGTGGGAGGTTGCGTCTCGAGGTCGAACCGATCGACCCGCCCGTCGTCGTCGGTGTGGATCCGGATGTCGTGTCGCGCTCCGTAGGAGGATATGAGGTGCAGCGTGGCAACGCTGGCGCCGATGTCCACACCGCCGAGGGTGAAGGGGCGATCCCACCACAACCCTTCCATCGTGGTTTCCACCGACTCGACCTTGTCGGGTGCGGCGAGGGTGCGCACACCGACCGGACCGATGGGCCAGTCGGAGTTCAGCATGTCCAAGGTCTGCTGGGCCCGGATACCGGGAGGAGTCCGGGTGTCGATCTGCCGACCCGGGTTCGCCGCATTCGCCTGCGGGGAGGGTGAGGGGGCGCAACCGGGAGCCAGGGCCATTACTAGTGCTGCGGCGGCACTCAACGCCGACGCCCGGCGCTGCGCCGAGCGTTGCTTGCTAGCCGGTCGTGTCGTTGGCGGCAACGTCCAGCACAACCTCGAATTCCAGCAGCGTCGCGCCAGTCGCCACGGGGTTGGCCCGGTGACCGGCATGGGCTTCGATGGCAGGCCCTTTCGCCCACGCCTGGAATGCTTCATCGGACTCCCAGTGTGTCACCACGAAGTAGCGGTCCTCACCCTTGACCGGACGCAACAGCTGAAAGCCGAGGAAACCGGGTTGGTTCTCTACCGCGTGTGCGCGGTGGGCGAACCGCTTCTCCAGCTCGGGGCCAGCGTCGGCGGGTACCTCGATTGCGTTGATCTTCACCACTGGCATGCCGCTTAGGCTACCGCGCCCCCTCGCCCGTCCAACTCGAGGGCGGGCACGCAAGATGGTCATATGCCCGGCGATCTGTTGACCTGCCACGGCGGCCAAGGCGCACCGTTGGTACTGGCGCACGGCCTGATGGGCCGGGGCACCACCTGGTCGCGGCAGCTACCGTGGCTGACCCGGTTGGGCACCGTGTACACCTACGACGCGTTGTGGCACCGGGGCCGCGACGTCGACGATCCATTTCCGATCAGCACCGAGCGGTTCGTGGCTGATCTTGGCGACGCGGTGGGCGGGTTGGGTGCACCGGCCAGGCTGGTCGGTCACTCGATGGGTGCCCTGCACTCGTGGTGTCTGGCCGCGGAGCGTCCTGATTTGGTGTCGGCGCTCGTGGTCGAGGATATGGCCCCGGACTTCCGCGGCCGCACCACCGGTCCCTGGGAGCCCTGGCTACATGCTCTTCCGGTCGAATTCGATTCCGCGCAACAAGTATTCGATGAATTCGGGCCAATCGCTGGGCAGTATTTCCTGGACGCCTTCGATCGCACCCCCACCGGTTGGCGGTTGCACGGCCACACGTCACGATGGATCGAGATCGCCGCCGAGTGGGGTACCCGCGACTACTGGTCGCACTGGCGGGCCGTGCGGGTGCCGGCGCTGCTCATCGAGGCGGGCAACTCGGTCACACCGCCGGGCCAGATGCATGCGATGACCAAGACCAGTTCTCCGACAACGTATTTGCATGTGGCCGAAGCCGGTCACCTGATCCACGACGAAGCGCCGCAGGTATACCGCGACGCGGTCGAATCCCTCTTCGCGGGGCTGAACGCGCCCGCCTGAAGCGGCTACCCTTCGCCGGCCAACGCGAACCGGCCGTCGACGGTTGGGGTTACCAGCCCGTCGGCAAGTAACGAATCCAGCGCGCGGTCGCGCTGACCGCAATCGGTCAGCCAGGCCACATCCAGTTGGGCACGCGTGACCGGAGAGTCGTTGGCGCGCAAGACATCCAACAACCGCCCGCGGACCTGACGGTCGGTTCCGGCGTAGGTCTGAATGCGGCGCGGCGGCCCCTGCGCTGGGGGATACCCGGCATGTCGCCACGCGCAGTTGTCAAGCGGACACAACCCGCAGCGCGGCGTACGCGCGGTACACACCGTCGCACCCAACTCCATCAGCGCGACCGAAAACTGTGGCGCTTCCCCGTCATTCGGCACCAGCGCCGAGACATCGGCGTGGTCGCGCGTGGTGGACGGTGCACCGGCGTCGGCCAGACCGTGCACCGCTCGAGCCACCACCCGTCGCACATTGGTGTCCACCACCGGTACCGGCTGGCGGTAAGCGAAGCAGGCCACCGCTCGCGCGGTATAGCTACCGATACCCG
>DASZLQ010000347.1:0-32305 GCA_035552295.1 Mycobacterium sp.
AGTGGCGATCCGGTCCAGCTGTACACACAGGTGGCTTCGGGCTCCCCCACCGTCGGGACTCCCGTGTCGGTAAGTGGCGCCCCTTTCATCACGGGCAATTATCCGTTCACGCAGTATCCGGTCTACCTTGCCTACAACCCCAGCCCCGCCGGCACGATGTACTTCGACAGCTTCCCCACCACGAATCCGAAGTGAGCTCTCGGGATCGTGCGTCCCGCGGTGCCGGGCGCTCGGCTCCTGACGAGATTTCTGGTTTGAAAAGGGCAGCGATCTAAGCGGTCACACCAAAACCGACCTCAAACGCATCCAAGACACCCTGAACCGCCGGCCCCGGCCAACACTGAATCTCGAGACACCCGGCCAACGCCTCGCCGCCCTACTCGACCAAGCCGCCTAACCCGATGTTGCACTGACCGCTTGACATTGCCCGCCGATTGTGCAGCCAGCCGCACACTTGAGCAGAGCATGACAACCAGGAAGCCCCGAGCCAAGGCGGGGTTCACGCGAATAACTCGCTCGAGGCTGCGGGCCGTCCTTAGCGGGCGTTGTCGAAGTAAATGGTTCCACCTGTGGGGCTGTAGGAGAAGTAGATCGGCCTTTGCGAGAAGATGTAGTTTCCGGTGTTGAAGGTGCCGCCTGGGTCGCTCGTTTGCGGTGCCTCAACCAGGGTGGCGGGATAAATCGGCGGGACCGAGGTGATCTGCTGGTAGAGCAGCTGCCCGCCCGGCGCGTCGACGCTGATCGTGGTCCCGGTCGGCAACGCGGTGCCGGGCGCTGTATCGGATAGGTTCGACGGCAACAGGTCCTGCGGAATGTCACCACCGACGCCGCCGGTGTCGACATTGGTGAGGTCCACGGGCTGGAAACCAGTGCTCACTCCGTCGTAAGCCACGTCGAGTTGTAGCTGTGTGGTCTCCGGTGCCCCCGTGACCGAGACGAAGGAGCTTAAGGGATTCGTCCCGAACTCGACATAATGGCCGGGTTGATTGATGAGTATGCCGCTGCCGAGTTCTCCGGGGAGTTGCTGCACGAAGCCTTCGGGGAAGGTGGTGGAATCTGTGTTGGCCCCGACACCAAGGACGGTTTCCCAGTCGTCTCGGGGAGCCTCTACTCCTAGTCCGTTGGTTTCGTTGGTGACGACGCCAATCGTCATGGGGTGGGTGACGATGCCGTTCCCCAGGTTCAGCTCGGCTGTGTAGGTGTTGTAGTAGTCGATTGTCTGCAAACTCGGATCAGAACTTGGACCGAACTCGTATTTGAGGCCGGTCGCGATCGGGTTCCCCAACGACGCGACGTTGACATGGTCGATCGGAACCAAGATCGTGGTCGAGCCGGTGTCCACGAGCCCCAACGATTGCGGGCCGTCATCGACAGAAACCCCGATCTCGGGACGGTTGCCTGCGACCCCGTTTAAGGCCAGCGTGACGCTGGGCGAACCGCCATTGGCGCCGACCGCCCCGGCAAGGCCCGCCAATCCGCCGCCGGCGCCACCGGTGCCGCCGACACCGGAGACGACGCCACCGATTCCGCCGTGGCCGCCGTTGCCGATCAGGTGTCCGGCGTCGCCGCCAATTCCGCCATTGGCGAACGCGCCGCCCATTCCGCCGCCGCCGCCGTTACCGAACCACTGTGCGTTGCCGCCGATACCGCCCATCCCGAAGGGACCTCCGGTACCGCCGTCGCCGCCGTTGCCCCACAGCAATCCTCCGGTGCCCCCGGGCCCGCCGCTGCCGCCGTGAGTGACGACGTTGGCATCGTTGACCGTGAACGTCCCACCCTGGCCGCCCATCCCGCCACTACCGAACAGCTGCGCGTTGCCGCCGGCTCCGCCGCTTCCGGTCGGTCCGCCTAGGCCGCCGTCTCCGCCGTTGCTCCACAGCTCTCCGCCCGCGCCCCCGACCCCGCCTGATGCGCCGTATCCGCCCATGCCGCCGATGCCGCCGTTGCCGAGCAGCCCGGCTGCGCCGCCGGCACCGCCCGCGACTCCATTGGCCGTGCTGGCGCCGCCATCGCCGCCGTTGCCGTACAACAGTCCACCGGCCCCACCGGCCCCACCGGCCCCACCGGCCCCGCCGGTCCCGCCCTGATCGGCCGCGTCGGTGGGGCCGTTCCCGCCGTTGCCGAACAATAAGCCGCCAGCTTGGCCGTCGGCGGCCGCCAGCGACTCGCCCCCGGTGGCCATTGGCGCCATCGCAGATCAACCCACACGCCGCGCCGCTGGACACCGCGGCCGGATCCAGCTGGGCTGCCCTCCCGCAACGCGCGCAACAAGATTCGACGCTCGCGAAGGGTGGCGATCGTATAGGTGACCTCGGCCACCGAGCGGCCGAGCCGGTCGATAACAGTCACGACAACAATTAAATCCGTTCTCTCTCAACGTGTTCTGCCCTCGTTATCAGGACCGGTGGCCTAGTCGTCGCTACCGCAACCATCTCGGCGTAATTTCGGTGCGACGCGACCATGCTGGAGTCAGTCTTGAGGATTAGATCGGGGTAAGTTCAGTCTTGCGGAGCACTCGACCGTGATTCTGCTTGTCATGCAACAGCTTTAACGATTTCCTGAGCAGTAGGCGGGTTTCGTGTGGCTGGATCACGGCGTCGATGTAGCCGCGTTCGGCCGCGATCCAGCGTGTTGCCATGTTGGCTTTGTAACCCGCGATGAAGTCGGCCTTGATCTTCTGCACTTCGGGAGCGGTGGGGTCCGGGAACCGCTTGACCAGGAGGTGCGCGGCACCTTCAGCGCCGATGACTGCGATTTGTGCGGTGGGCCATGCGTAGTTCAGGTCAGCGGCGAGCTGCTTGGATCCCATCACGGCGTGCGCGCCGCCGTAGGACTTACGGATGGTCACAGTCACTTTCGGGACGTCCGCTTCCCCGACCGCGAAGAGAAATCGCCCGCCGCGTTTGATGATGCCGGCCTTCTCCTGCTCGGCGCCAGGTAAGAATCCAGGTGTGTCCACGACGAACACCAGGGGGGTGTTGCGGGCGTGGTAGAACCGGACGAACCTCGCGGCCTTATCGGAAGCCTCGTTGTCGATGGCCCCGGACATATGCATGGGCTGGTTGGCGATCACTCCGACCGGGTGACCGTCGACGCGGGCATAACCTGTGATGATCGCAAGGCCTGCTTGACCGCCGACTTCGAGGAAGTCGCCGTCATCGCGAAGATGCGCAGCAGGATTTCGTGCATGTCATAGCCGGTGTTGTCGGGGTCGGGAAGAATGGAGTCCAGTTCCAGATCGTGGGCGGTGATCTCGGGTTCCAATCCGGGGTTTACCGTCGGCGCCTCGTCGAAGCAGTTCGACGGCAGAAAGGCCAAGAAGTCTCGGACGTACTGAAAAGCCGCCTCCTCGGACTCCACGACCTGGTGGATGTTTCCGTAGCGCGCCTGGGCGTCGGCGCCGCCGAGTTCGTCGAAGCTGATGACTTCGCCGGTGATGTCCTTAATGATGTCGGGACCGGTGACAAACATGTAGCCCTGGTCGCGAACCGCCACGATGAGGTCAGTCTGGATCGGCGAATACACCGCGCCCCCAGCGCATTTACCGACGATCAGGGAGATTTGCGGCACCAGGCCCGACAGCATCTCGTGCCGGTAGCCCAGCTCGGCGTACCAGGCCAGCGATGTCGCCGCGTCTTGGATGCGTGCACCCCCGGAGTCATTGATGCCGATGATCGGGCACATCGTCCGGACGATCAAGTACTACTTGCGAGAGGGTCTACTGCCGCCCGGAAGCAAGTTGGGAGAAAGACGCTCGGAATATGGTGACCGGCATCTGACGCGACTGCGACTGCTGCGTGTGCTGCGCGACGTCGGGGACATACCGGTATCTGACCTCAAGAAAATCGTGGATGCGATTGACAACGAGTCGCTGTCGACTCGTGAAATGAACGGGGCCGCCTACGATGCACTCGCCCGTACATCGGGGGAGGTGAGCCCAGAAATGCGGATGCTCGCCGCTCGAGTAGTGCAGGAAGCCGGCTGGGCACATGTGCGCCCGGAATCACCCGCGCTCGACGATCTTGCGGGCCTGCTTGGGGTGACCGTCGATTTAGGCGCGATGTTCGACATAAATCATGCGGCAACATATTTGGGACTCATCGACGCCCTCGCCGCATATGAGGTGAGCCGGCTGGATACAGCAGAGCGCATCGAGGACCGCGATGCTGTTGTCCGGCAAATGGTGATAGGCCAGGTCGTGTTCGGCCAGCTGCTACTCAGCCTGCGCCGGATTGCGCACCAACATCACAGCGCCCTCAGATACCTCGACGAATCTCCTGCAGATACGGAGGCAGCAAGATTCGACGCACCCCAGCCGGATGGCTCATAGGCGACGCGGTATTTCGTGGTAGGTCGAGCAGGAATCTGCAACGCTTTGCAAGCACCTGAACTGCACTAACGTACGGTTCTAGGAATGGACACGTAGATGAGAAAAACCCGTCCGCCATCTTGGTGAGGATCCTGCAAACGCGCAGGTAGGAGAGCCGGCTTCCGCCACAAAAGTTGAGAACCTGATATGTAGACCATATCGCGGGCGCGGGTGCGGATGCCCTCTTCGAGCTTGGCTATGGCGCGGGGGGTGAATGCCTTGGTGATGGTGCGGCGACGCTTGGTGTGGTCGGGTGGATCGAGGTTGACGATCGCGGGGTAGGCCGAGAAGAACCCCACTGCCTGGGTCAACGGGCCGTCAGTCGCGAGTCTGTGAATACCTCGTCGGGAAAGCCGCCGTCCCACAGGGACAGGTCGGCGAGATCGAGTGTGGCCTCAGGCATGGTCTTCCCTCATCGTGTGTCGGAGTGCGCAAGGCCGGTGAGAATGATCTGCAGTCCGTCGCGGAACGTCGCTTCGGCCCGTGCGGTTGCGCGACCCGCTCGCGCGGGGCGATTGTGCTCGAGCTGCACTGAGCCCAGCAGGTGGACGTGCAGCAGGACATACGCTGCCTCGAAAGTTCGCTTGGGCAGCTCTGATTCGCGCAGGATGGAATGCGTGGCCCCGTCCATGTTCGCGGCGGCGGTCGTGTGCGGGTGCTGCTGAAGCAGGCCTGCGATACCCCGGACGGTGACCAGCACGCGAAATGCGTTGGTGTACAGCGCGACGACGCGAGCCCGCCATTCGCCTTCAGTGGGAACCTCGATGCTGTTCACCACGGCTTCGATCAGCAGATCGAGCAGTTCAGCCTTACCCGCGACGTGGTAGTAAACCGATGATGCCGAGGTGCCCGCCTCGACAGCAAGGCCTCGCATGGTGACGTTCTCGACCCCTACTCGCTGCGCGAGTCGGAGGAGGTGTTTTGTCAGGTGACCCCGGTCCAGCATTCCGTAGCCAAGCACTCGTGCGGACTGCTGGCCGCCCATGCCCAACCTTTCGAACGGTATTCTGAATCGAACATTGTTCAGATTGCCAAACCGTCGCGTCCCCGTCAAGTACACCCGTTCGCCTTCGTGCGGTCCGGCTCAGCCGGTGCACCGGCCTACGCGTGAGGTAGCCCACCCCGTCCCATTACGTCCCCAGAACCGCCGCAGCCATACAAGAGGCGGTGCCTCGAGTCACGTGCGGTACAGCTAAGGGGCGTTGTCGGGCAAGGGTTTCAGCACACCGCGTCGACGGCGGCCAGGATGTCGGGCACCTCGGTGCGGGTGGTGTAGTTTGGGTGCACGTCGATCCACCTGATGACGCCGGCGGCGTCGATGACGACGACGGTGGGCATCGGGAGAGCCTTGCCGCCGTCGGCATTCGCCTCGGTGAGGTCTAGCCCCAACTTTCTTTGTGCGGCAACGGAATCGGGGGAGGGTTGGGTCAAAATGCCGAGGGCGGTAGCGATCTGATTGCCTGGATCTGATGCCACCGAGTAAGTCAGCTCATTGGACTGTGCAGAAGTCAGCGAACCGTCGGGTTTCTGCGGGCTGACCGCGATCAACTCGACGCCGCGTTGGCCGAGCGCGGGAACCAGTTCAGCTTGGTAGGTGCGCAACGCGATGTTGCAGTACGGGCACCACGCTCCGCGGTAGAACACCACGACCGCCGGCCGTCCGGCCCGCAACCGCGCCAACGAGGTTGGGGCACCGTGGACGTCGAGCAGCTGGCCGTCAGGCATCACAGATCCGGGCGTCGCGACATTCTGCGGTACGCCCCGAGCGTCCAATGCGGACTGATCGGCGGTAAAGGCGGCAATGACATCCGCCGGCATCCTCGCTGCGGCACTAGTTGCCATGGCGCGTGCCTGCTCGCTGATTGTGGGGGTGTGCATTGTCATCTCGGCCTCCGCGGAATATTGGATTGATCCCTCCAGAAAACTCTCACAGTTTTGGATTGTCAACTCCAAAAACGTAGAATCGTCGAATGATCACCCGGAAGGGCCAGGCCACCCGGGATCGCATCGTGGCCGCTGCAGCGGCGCTGATTTACGAACACGGCGTCGCCGGGACCAGTACTGAGGACGTGCAGGCCGCCGCCGGCGTCAGCGCGTCGCAGCTCTACCACTACTTCGCCGACAAGCGCTCGCTCACCCGAGCGGTCATCGACTACCAGACAGACGCTGTGCTGGGGTTCCAGGAGCCTCTGCTGGCTGAGCTTGACTCGCTCGACGCCCTGCGCAGTTGGGCAGCGGCCATCGTGGAGATCCAGCGCAGCAACGGGTTTCGCGGTGGCTGCCCGCTGGGCTCGCTGGCCAACGAGCTCGTCGAAACCGACAACGCGGCACGAGAAGACGTCGTGGCAGGCTACCGACGCTGGCATGACACCATCCGCGACGGACTCGCGGTCCTGCGTGACCGCGGCGGGCTGGTCGACAGCGCCGACGTCGACATGTTGGCCACGGCACTGTTGACTTCCCTGCAAGGCGGACTGCTGCTCGCCAAAGTGCTGCGTGACGGCGGTCCGCTGGAGACCGCGCTCAGCACTGCTATCGACCACATCGTGACCTTCGCCGCCGACTGACCCACTCAGACTGTAATCAGCTGATATGACCGCACCGCGATACGCCGACAGGAGTGGATACCGCTATGGACGACGCCCCGACGCTTGCGCAGTTTCCCGCGCATTCCTACGACAAGTTGCGGTATTCAGATACTGATCGGCAAGGACACGTCAACAACTCGGTGTTTTCGACGGCATTGGAAACCGGTCGGGTCGAACTTCTTCACGCGCCCGACGCGGGCATCGCCGAAGCGGGCAGATCTTTCGTCATCGCTCGTCTCGAGCTTGACTTCCGCGGCGAATTGACCTGGCCCGGTCAGGTCGCGATCGGGACGAAGGTCGAGTCAGTCGGCCGCAGCTCGATCACCCTGACGCAGGGCCTGTTTCAACACGACCGGTGTGTAGCCCTCGCCACCACGGTCATCGTGCAGGTCGACGACCGTACTCACCGCGCGACTCCGCTGAGCGCCGCGGCCGCCGCGCGTCTTATGAATCTCCAGCCGCAAGGATAAAAACGGTCGTATTTTCCGCAGTTGGACGGTGTCACTCAGGTTATTGTTAGCGCGCCATCAGATAAGCCTTAAGAAGTTGGCGTGCCCCGAGCATGAGTGAGGTCCGTGATGCTGAAGAGTCTTCGTGTCCTGGCGCCGACTGTCGGTGCGGCCGGCGTGTCGATCGCCTTGTCCGTGTCTGGCCATGCGGACGTCGATGTGTACGACCCCCTGTTGGGCAGCAGCAACGCGATCTTCCTCGGCGGCACTGCTGAACCGACGCCGTCGACGGCCTACGTGGACGCCGCCGAGAAGCTGTATCTGGAACCGTTGGGGTTCTCCGCGGCCTCGTCAATCTGCGACATGGCTGGGAACTTGCCGTGCGAAGGTTCATTGCAGGTGTTGACGACGCCCGAAGTGTTCGAGTTCGGCCCGAGCAGCCTTCAGGACGAGACGAACCTCGTTTACGCGATAGAAGCGGAATACAACGCGAGTCCCACCGATCCGCTGACGGTGTTTGCCTACTCGCAGAGTGCCATCGCCGCTTCAGCGGCAGAGAAGATGCTTGCGGCGGACGGCATTCCTCAGGACTACCTGCATTTCGTGTTCATCGGCGACCCGAGCGACGCGAATGGGATAGCCACCAACATCTATGGAGACTTGGTCCAGCTGTTCGGCGGCGGTACAACCGGTACCACTCTGACGAACGACATCCTCACCGCCATCAACGAAGACCAATTCGCCCCCGGTGGCTCACTCGCCGGTTTGACACCGGACAACTTCTACCAGACGACCGTCTACACGATCGACACCGACGGGGTCGCCGATTGGCAAGAGGATTGGAACGCTGTCCTCGCCGGTGGCGGCAGCCCTCTGGAAGCCCTCGGGAACGGTCTCTATCACTTCTTCACCACCCACGTGGAATACCTGGGGCTGACGCCGGCGGAGGTCGCCAGCGGCGTCGCAACAACGCCCGACGGCTTATTAACCACGACGATCACCATTCCGGACGGAGCGGACGCGGGCACCCTGATCAACGACACGACGGCGCTGTTGGACGCTTTTACCCATGGCGTTGCGGACAGCGGAGCGATCACCGCCTTGCTCGGAACCGTCGAAGACCTTTTCAACCCCGCCTACTTCTGACCGCCGGGCTTGGCTCCTCGATCAGTGCAGACCGTGCTTGTCCAGCCAGGCCAGCGAGTCGTCGATGAGCTGGTGGGCGCCGCTGTCGACGACGAGTGAGTGACCGCGGTCGTCGTAGTCGATCAGTTCAGTGACGGCGCTGGAGTGGCGGTATTGCTTGAGCGCGGAATGCACCAGTACCTGATCGACGGTGCGATCCTGCTTGGCGGCCATCCTTTGCGGGTGAGTGCGGTTCGACGCTACTGAGGGCGAGCTGGAACAAAGTCCGCGCCGGGCTCGGGATCGTCCACCTCTCGCAAAGTCCGTCGGCTTCGTCTTGGCCGAGCATGTTGGCGAAGCTGTTCTTGAATTGCTCGGAATCCAGTCGAACGGCTTTGTGGCGGTTGCTCGGGTGACTCAAGATGGAGAACAGCGACGGGCTCAACAAGATTCGGCAATATCTGGCTCGCAAGTGCGACGAGGTCCGGGTCTCGGGGACGCACTCTGGGCGGTGATGTCACCGGCACCGCGTAGGGAAATTGGCGCCGCGATCTAGCTTTGCCAGTCGTTGGATCCGTCGTGCCGGGAGTAGGTGCCGCCGCTCGAGTTGGTCACCACGATCGGATCGCCGGCGCTGAAGTTGTCGAAGAACCATTTCGCGTTGGTGGGGCTGATGTTGATACAACCATGACTGACGTCGCGCTTGCCCTGGTCATCCACTGACCATGGAGCGCTGTGCACGAAGTCGCCGCTGTCATCGAACCGGACGGCTAGCTCGACCGTGGTCTTGTATCCGTACGCCGAGTTGACCGGAACGCCGTAGGTAGAGGAATCCATGACTACCGAGGGCATCTTCTCTTGGACGTAGTAGGTGCCGTTGGGAGTTTGGTGATTACCGGCCGACATGCCCATCGACATCGGGATGGTCTTCTCCACGGCGCCGTTGCGGGTGACCGTCAGTTGGTGCGTGGCGTCGTCGGCCGTGGCGATCAGTGAGTCGCCGGTTCGGAAGCTCGACACCGTACCGCCCGCGTCGACGGTCACCGCGGTGTGAGCGGGCCAGAAGCTCAACGGGCGCCAGCGCAGCTGCGTGGGCGTCATCCAATAAAACTTGCCGGGAACCGGTGGGACGGACGAAACGTGGACGGCGTTGATGGCTGCGCCCGCGTCGTCAACCCGCCCAGGGAAGTTGAGGATGACCGGCTGGCCCACCCCTATCGTCGAGCCGCCGGCGGGGATGAATTTGGGTGGCCCGAATGGCGCCGTACCGGTGAACGGTGTCGGGTCCTGCCCGGCAGCCGGACCGGCGGCCGCCGGTTGTGCGAACGGGGCGGGCGGCGGCGGTGGAGCCAGCGGGTTCGGCGGTGGCGCGGGCGCCAGCGGGTCACCCGGTGGTGGCGGTGGCGCCACCAAGGGCGGTGGCGCAGGCGGGTCTGCGGGTGCGGCAACCACGCCAGGATCGCCGGGCGGCGGGTCCGGATCGGCCAGGGCGGGTCCGGCGCCCAGCACCAGCAGAGCGGCGAATCCGGCTGCGTTCAGAGCCGTGAAGAGGCTTCCCCTCGTCCAGCTCGCCATATGCATCCCTCCAGTCAGGTCTGGAGCCTAGTGTGGCATAGCGCGGTGGCCAGCTACCTAATCCGCGACAGCGGGAAGGGCCGCCCAGCGACACATTTTACGCCGTTTGAGCTGCCAATTTATGAATCGCGTGAGCTTGCCGCCGGAACATCCAGCATATTCCGGTAGACCGCGATACCGGCCAGCGCGACACCCATCAATCCCGCCGAGGCGGTCAGCATCAGCGCAACACTGCGCTCATATAACAGCCCGCCCGCCAGCGAGCCGGCCATGATGCCCACCTGGAACGCCGTCACGTACAGACCCGACGCCCCGTCGGGGTCGTCGGCTCCATTACGCATCGCTGCGGATTGCATCATCGGCGACACCGCGGTGGCCATGGCGCCCCACAGCACAATCGCAGCGGTTCCGAGCACCGCTGTCGCCGCGGAGGCCTGGCCGCTGAACGCCAGCGCGGTCAGCACCACGAACGCGCCGGTCAGTCCGGCCATGCAAAGAATGATGGCGCCCCTGGGCCGGCGGTCCAACGGCCGCGCCGCCAACGGCACCGACAGCAGCCCCGCGACCCCATAGGCGGCCAGCACCCAAGCCAGATTGGCCCCGCGCACCCCGACGACGTTGCGGATGATCACCACGATGAATGTGTAGGACACGAAATGGCCGGTCACCGCGACCATCGCAAGCAAGCTCACCGTGATCAACCGCCGATTGCGGTGATGCCGCGACCGGGGGCCGACGTGCGCGAGTTGGTCCTGGGTGAGCACCATCTCCGGCAGCATGATCCGGGCGGCCACCGTGACAATGGCCGCCGCAACGGTCACGCACACCACCGCGAGCCGCCAGCCCCACATCAGGCTCATGGCCGCGGTAAGGGGGCTGCCGACCACCAGCGCCAGGCTGGTTCCGACGTAAATCGACGTCGTGGCGCGTCCGGCATGGCTGGGCGGCACCAGCCGGGTGGCGATCGGGGCGATGACCGACCACAGCACGCCGTGGGTGATCGCGCAGAACACCCGTCCCGCGGCCAGCACCGCAAAGTTCGGCGCCAGCGCCGAGATGAGCTGCGAGACGGTCAGACAGGTCAGGCTCATGACCAGGGTTCGCCGCCGGGGCCAATGCGCGGTCCAGCGCACCAGCGGAACTGTGGTCAGTGCCGCCACCAGGGCGTACCAAGTCAGCAGGGTGCCCACGACGACCAGGCTGACCTGCAGGTCTCGTGCGATCGCCGATATTGCGCCGACGGGCAGGATCTCGGCGGTGACGTAGGTAAAGGCCGCCGCGGCCAACACCGCTAGTTGCGCGGCGATCCGTGGCGTCCACGTTCGCGCGGTAGCGGTGGCGGTTCCGGTTTCGGGGGTCATAGCGTCGGCATCGGCCGGACTTCCCGGTATCTGGGCGGTAGTTGCTGGCGCGCTCACAATGCCCTTACGGTACGCACCGCCGCAACGGGTTCATCCAATCGTCGGTTTCAACACGCCTATCAACAAGGTCACCGATTAGGAACGGACGAGGCGCGCGATGGCGGCCGACGCCTCGGCAAGCTTATCGTCGGCCTCGTTTCCACCCTCGGCCAAGGCGCGGGTGACGCAGTGGCTCAGATGCTCATCGAGCAGATTCAACGCCACCGACCGCAAGGCACTGTTCGCCGCGCTAATCTGGGTCAGGACGTCGATGCAGTATTTGTCTTCTTCGATCATCCGCGCGATTCCACGCACTTGACCTTCGATGCGCCGCAGCCGTTTGGCGTAATTGTCCTTCTGCTGCGAATATCCGTGTGCAGTCGTCATTTCTCTCTCAAAATCCGCCCGATTGATATCCCGATTGATATACGGCCAGTCTACGCTATACCCCAACGGGGTATAACCCGCGCATTTGCGGCGCGAATGGCCCGCGCATACTTGACAAATGGCCACCACCCCCGACGCGGCGACAGTCGCTGACATCAAACCGCGCAGCCGTGACGTCACCGACGGCCTGGAGAAGGCCGCCGCCCGCGGCATGTTGCGTGCGGTCGGCATGGACGACGAAGACTTCGCCAAGCCACAAATCGGGGTCGCGTCGTCATGGAACGAGATCACGCCGTGCAATCTCTCCCTGGACCGACTCGCCAAGGCGGTCAAGGAAGGGGTGTTCTCGGCCGGCGGTTACCCGCTCGAGTTCGGGACGATCTCGGTTTCCGACGGCATCTCGATGGGCCACGAGGGCATGCACTTCTCGCTGGTGTCTCGTGAGGTGATCGCGGACAGTGTCGAAACCGTGATGCAGGCCGAGCGGCTCGACGGTTCGGTGCTGTTGGCCGGATGCGACAAATCGCTGCCGGGAATGCTGATGGCCGCCGCCCGACTCGATCTGGCGGCGGTATTCCTTTACGCGGGCTCCACCTTGCCCGGGCAGGCCAAGTTGTCCGACGGCAGCGAGCGCGAGGTCACGGTGATCGACGCGTTCGAGGCGGTGGGCGCATGCGTGCGCGGATTGATGCCCCGAGAGGACGTCGACGCCATCGAGCGGGCGATCTGCCCCGGCGAGGGGGCCTGCGGCGGCATGTACACCGCCAACACCATGGCGAGCGCGGCCGAAGCACTGGGCATGTCCTTGCCCGGAAGTGCGTCGCCGCCGGCGACCGACCGCCGTCGCGACGGGTTCGCGCGCCGCAGCGGCCAGGCGGTCGTCGAGCTGCTGCGCCGCGGCATCACCGCCCGCGACATCCTCACCAAACCGGCATTCGAGAACGCGATCGCGGTGGTGATGGCGTTCGGCGGCTCGACCAACGCGGTGCTGCACCTGTTGGCGATCGCGCACGAGGCTGACGTCGAGTTGTCCCTGGAGGATTTCAGCCGGATCGGCGCACGGGTGCCCCACCTGGCCGACGTCAAGCCCTTTGGCCGTCACGTGATGTCGCATATCGACCACATCGGCGGCGTGCCGGTGGTGATGAAGGCGCTGCTCGATGCCGGCCTACTGCACGGTGACTGCCTGACGGTGACCGGCCGGACCGTCGCCGAGAATCTCGCCGCCATTGCCCCGCCGGACCCGGACGGCAAGGTGCTACGGGCGCTGGACAATCCAATCCACCCAACCGGAGGGATCACGATCCTGCACGGATCGCTGGCGCCCGACGGCGCGGTGGTCAAGACGGCGGGCTTCGATTCCGATGTGTTCGAAGGCACCGCAAGGGTTTTTGACGGCGAGCGAGCCGCGCTGGATGCCCTCGAGGACGGCACTATCACCCAGGGCGACGCAGTGGTCATCCGCTACGAAGGCCCCAAGGGCGGCCCCGGGATGCGGGAAATGCTTGCGATCACCGGCGCCATCAAGGGCGCCGGCCTCGGCAAAGACGTTCTGCTGCTTACCGATGGCCGGTTCTCCGGCGGAACCACCGGGCTGTGCGTGGGCCACGTTGCCCCAGAGGCGGTCGACGGCGGACCAATCGCCTTCCTGCGCGACGGCGACCGGATCCGACTCGACGTGGCGGGCCGCACTTTAGACGTGCTGGCCGACGCGGCCGAATTCGCGGCTCGGCAAAAGGATTTCACTCCTCCGCCGCCGCGTTACAAGACCGGCGTACTGGCCAAATACGTCAAGCTCGTCGGCTCGGCCGCTATCGGCGCAGTCTGCGGTTAGCTCTGCCCGGGCCGAAATCAACCGGCCAGGCAGGGTGAATCCGTGTCTGGCTTAACGTACTTGGACAACTACGCCTGTGTAGTTTCGGCGCGCGTGCGCATGCCGAAGTAGGTGGCGTTGAAGCCCAGGAACGCCAACATCGCACCCGCCACGACATTCGACCAGATCATGCCGGCCGTCAGCGTCAAGCCCGGCAGAATCCACAGCGAGACGATGACCCACACGCCGAGCACCGGCAACGTCCAGGTCATACCATGCGCACGGTCAAGTGCCGAGGCGAACCCGTACGCCAAGAACGCGACCGCGATTCCGGCGATGAGGTCGCACATCGCGAGCGATCTCGTTGCGCTGAACCCAACGATCCACGGTGACGCAGCCACATAAAGACCCGTCAGCAGAGCCAGGCCGAAGGTGACATGCGCACTCATCGACTCGGCGACGCGCTCATAGCGCGCACGTAGAGCCAACAAATCCGGGTGGTGATCGATTGATGAATGGACTGTACTCATTTTGTGACCTTTCTGTTATGCAGCAAGCCCGTTGTGTAACAAGCACTGTGGGCCGACTGCACCCATCCATCTGCTGTCAAGATTACGCTCGATCGCAGCACGCCAGCAACGAAAATTAAGACGCCAAAACGCCAGGTCACTCGGCTAATCCACCGGCCGCGTAGCGTCGTTAGACATGGACATCGCGGACCGGCTGCGGCTCGACGTTCCGGTAGGACAAGCGGGAATGGGCGGCGGACTGGCCGGCGCAGCGCTGGCGGCCGCGGTCGCCAAAGCGGGTGGCCTGGGAACACTCGGCATCGCCACGCCCCGCCAATTGCGCACGTCGATCGATCAGGTACGCGAACGGGCCCCGAGTCGCGCCGTCGCGGTAAACCTATTGATGCCCTTCGTCCGTCGCCACCACGTCGCGGTCTGCGTCGACACCCGCGTAGATGCCGTCGTGCTGGCGTTCGGCGAAAAGCGAGAGCTTGTAGAGCACTTCCGCGAGGCCGGGATATTCGTGTTCGTCATGGTCGGTACCCAGGCCCAGGCACACGCCGCTGTCGCCTGGGGCGCTGACGGTCTGATCGCTCAGGGACGCGAGGCGGGCGGCCACCTCGTCGGGACCATGCCGGCCCTGGACTTCCTGCCCCACGCGCTCACGGCGGCCGGGGAGCGCCCGGTGTTTTTGGCAGGCGGTATCGCCACCGGCACCGATACCCGCACCGCGCTGGCGGCCGGAGCCAGCGGTGTCATCGCCGGTACGCGTTTTCTCTTGACGCACGAGGCGAACGCCAACCGCGAATACCAGCAGCGAATCATGCACGCGGACACCACCATCGAAACCAACCTGTTTGGTCTCAGCTGGCCGCTGCGTCACCGCGTCGTCCCCAATGCCGCCACCCGGCGTTGGTGCGGCGACGACGGCAAAGCCAGGACGCTGCCGGCCGCCCTCAACGCGGTAAGCCGCCCACTGGCCGTCTTGGGCTATTTCGACGCGGGCGCGTTGATGCGTTTGCAATCACCGGCGCTCCCGTTCTTTACCCCGTTGGCGCCGTTGGCCGGGATGCCCGATTCGTGGGTGGACCACGCAGCACTGTATGCCGGCGAAACAGCGTTGCGAATCGGCGAAATCACGTCTGCCGAGCAGGCGGTCGAGGACTTGCGCCCGCGCTGACGCTACCGCACCAATGCGAGCGCGAAACCGTCCCAGTGCTTGGCCCCGACCGTCTGGATCACCGCGGTGTCCAGCCGAGGGTGCTCACCCATCACCTGCAATGTCAGGCGCGTCGCCGCCACTTTGGCATCATCGGATTTCGGATCCAGGATTTGGCCGTCGCGAATAACGTTGTCTACCACGATGACTGAGCCGGGATGAGCCAGCCGGACGGCCCACTCCAAGTATGCGGCGTTGTTCTCTTTGTCGGCGTCGATGAACACGAGGTCGAAGGGGCCACCGTTCACCGTCGGCAACGTGTCCAGCGCGGCGCCGACTATCACCTCGACGCGGTCGGCGACACGGGCCCGTTGCAGGTTGGCCCGTGCCACCTCGGCGTGCTTGGGCTCGTACTCCAGTGTCACCACCCGGCCCTCCGGGCCCGCGCCACGCGCCAGCCAGATGCTGCTACAGCCACCCAATGTGCCCATCTCCAGGATGCGGCGCGCCTGGATCGCACCGGCCAGCAGACATAGGAACTTGCCCTGCTGCACCGATACGGCGATGGGCGGTAACCCGGCCGCGTTGCTGGACTCCACAGCCGCGGCCAACGCCGGATCGTCGCCAACCACAGTGCTGTCCAAGAAGGCATCGACGGCTTGCGGGGTTGGTTTCTCGGTCATGTCGCCCACGCTAGCCGGGCGGGCGGGCCTTCGCGGGAGCGGCTCGGGCGGTACCCGACACATTTCCGGCTATTTACCAGATACCCGTATGGGGTATATAGTGATGCCGTGGTTAACACACACCACGCGAATCACCGACAGTGAAGGGTCATTGAGATGGCGAACTACGAGGCGGGAACGTTGCTGAGCTGCGGCCACGAGGGATGCGGATGTCGCGTTCGCATTGAGGTCCCATGCCACTGCTCCGGTGCGGGCGAGCCGTACCGGTGCACCTGCGGGGACGAACTGACCCCCGTCCAGTAACCGTCGCACCCCCGGTCGTGCGTTCGGACGTCGACGATTGCAGCCCTTAATGTCCGAACGTACGACCGGCCAGCTCGACCTCGGCTGCAAGTTGCGGCGCGACCGCCGAAGCCCCCACCGCCACCGAGTAAGCACCCGGTTCGATGCGCCAGCTTCCGGCCCCCCCGTCGTAGGCGCCGTCGTAACGGGCAAGCAGGCGCGGATCGGCCTCGATCCTCACCCGGCACGTCGCTCCCGACGCTAACTCGATCCGCTCGAATCCCAGCAACCGCAGGCGTTGCTCACCGACCCCGGCGGTCAGATACAGCTGTGGGACATCGGCTCCGCCGCGGTCACCGGTATTGACCACGTTGAAGGTCGCGTGGATCGTGTCACCGCCAGTCACCGCCAGGTCGTGGTATTCAAACCTGGTGTAGGACAAGCCATGACCGAAAGCGAACATCGGCATCCGGCCAGTTCTGGCGAACCAGCGGTAGCCGACGTCGGCTCCTTCGAAGTAGTCGATGGTGGTCGGTGTGCCCGGCGGGGCACCGAGATCACGCAGTTCTGGCCGCGGCGTCTGACCGACATCGACCGGGAAGGTGATGGGCAGCCGACCCGATGGATTCACCCGGCCGGCCACAATCTCCGCGATCGCCTGACCACCGGCCTGACCCGGATACCAGGCCTGCACAATGGCATTCACCGAGTCACGCCAGGGCATCGTCACCGGGTTGCCGGTCTGTAGCACCACGACGGTATTCGGGTTGACGGCCGATACGGCGGCGATCACGGCGCCCTGCCCCCACGGCAGCGACAGATCGGCGATATCGAAGCCCTCCCCTTCGGCGCGGATCGCGAACACGATCGCGATGTCGGCTCGCCGCGCGGCCAGCGCCGCTTCCGCCGGGCTGATCCCGGGATCAAACTCGAACTGCGCGTTGGGGAGCTGTTTTCTCAGCTCGTCCAGTGGACTCGACGGCAGCAGGTACAGGTTGCTTAGGCCGGCCTCGAGCCCCGACCCGCCGATCGGGATCACCTTCGCGTAGCCGCCCGGAGGAACAACGGCGCTCGACCCGTAGCCGGCAGGCACACCGACCTGTGCGTAGCCGCCGATGACGACGATGCGCGCGGTCGACTCGGGTGCCACCGGCAGCACCCCGCGGTTGGTGAGCAACACAATGCCCTGCCGCGCGATCTGCAATGCAATCTTGTTGTGCGCGTTCATATCCGGCGCCGGGACGGACTCGCGACGGTCGACTCCGACGGCGATCATCGAGCGCAGGATCCGCCGGACCATGTCCGACAGACGCTCCTTGGGCAGCCTTCCCTCGGCGTAGGCGGCCCGCAGGTCGCCGGCGAACGACTCCGACTGCCACAGCAGCGCGTCGAGCTGCGCACCGCATTCTTGGTCGAGGCCGGCGAGCGCACATTCCCAGCTCGGCGTCGCGCCCCAATCGGACATGACCCAACCGCGATACCCCCACGCGCCTTTCAGCACGTCATTGATCAACACGTCGTTAGCCGCGGCGTAGTCACCGTTGACTTTGTTGTAGGCCGTCATCACGGCACCGGGTTGCGAGCGCTCGATGGCGATCTCGAAGGCCAGCAGGTCCGATTCGCGGTGCGCGTCGGGATCGATGACCGCGTTCAGCCAATGTCGATTGGTCTCGTTGCAGTTCAGCGAGTAGTGCTTGGTCGTCGAGATGACGCCCTGTTGCTGGATCCCGTTGATGGACTCCGCCGCCATTGTGGCGCTCAAAAGCGGGTCCTCGGAAACGTATTCGAAGTTGCGGCCATTACGCGGATCGCGCGCCAGATTGATCGCGCCCGCCAATTGCACGTTGAACCCGCGGCTGCGCGCCTCCCGGCCGATCATGTCGCCCGACATACGAGCGAGCGACGGGTTGAAGCTTGCGGCCAGCGCCTGCCCGGACGGCAGCGCGGTGGCGGTGTCACCCGCGCGGTATCCGGGGTTGGTGACGCCGAGGCCCGCATCACTCATCAGCAGCGCCGGGACACCGAGCCGGGGAATCCCGGGCACATACCCGGCGCTCATCGGAACGCCGGGCGGAATGCGCTCATCGCGCAGTGGCCACAGTTCTCCTGCACCCATCACGCCGACAATCAGCGAGAACCGCTCGCCGTCGGTCATCTGGGTTTCGATTTCGCGCGCCCGGGCGTCTGGATCGCTCACCGCACACCCTCTTTGGCGTACACGACCCGCAGCACGTGCCCAAGTTCGGGTCCCATCACGAGTTCGGTCAACGTGCAGATCGTCGCGACGAACTCCGGGCCATGCGGCGGATGGGCCTGGCAGAGGTGGTGCGCCACTTCGTGCAGCACAACCAGCTCGCGCAGCGCCCAGTCAGCGGTGTCTCGGTCGGGAACCGCGATAACGCCTGCGCCGTCGTAGTTTTCGTAGTGCGCCGCGGTGGCTGCGCGCCGTACCCGTACGCCCAGCGGCAACACGTCGGGCCAGTGTTGCCGCACAGCTGGTAGCGCAAGCACCTCGTCAACATAGCGCTGCACGGATGCAACAGATCCGAATCGCGCTTCCGGCGGCAGCGTCAATTGCGTACCGAAGAATTCGACAACGGGTGATCCGTGCTCAGCGGCATGGTCGAATAGGGTCCGGACGAACTCCTCAGCCGCATAAACCTTCGAGCGTTGAGAATCGCGTGGCGAATCCCCTGGAGTCACCGGCGCAGGGCGGACCGAGCCCCGGGCAGTTCGGCGCTGTTCTGCAGCCGTGCCCGCCTGCCGGCCCGATCACCTGCGCGACGTGCCCCGGATGAATACCCCGACGAAGCTCGACTGGCTTGCCACGTGCCGCGCGCCTTCGACGCACTTCGGTAGTAGTCGTGCAGCTCGACCTCCTTGTCGCGCAAGGCGATAGCGGTGCCCGGTGGCCGGTGGCGGTCCTTGGTGGCTTCGCGCCGGGCCTCGTCGCGGGCCTCGACCAGACGCTGACCGACGCGGGCGCCGAACGCCAGCTGGAAGTTGAGCCGGGCGGTAATCGTCGGAGTGGGCCGGTGCGCACCCGAGGCGAGGTAGGCGTCCGATGCCCGCACCATCTGGACAACCAGGCCGGCATACAGGGCGTGGGTCGCGTCGATGTCCTCGGTGAACCCGTACGCGTAGACGAACGTCGAATTGGACGCCACATCGCAGCGCACGTCATTGGCCGCCGCGATCACCACGAACAGCTGCACATACGTCCGCAGCCCCTTGCTGCCCGCCATCCCGATGGTGATCGTCCGCTGCGTCGGGGTCTGTGCCGCCGATCGGTTGGACGAATGGGCCCTCGCCACCGCCAAATCTATGGATGCGGCCGTCGCCAGCCGTTGCGCGGCGCTCATGAACGCATCCGCCTCATGGGTGTTGTCGGTGCCCTCGGCCTGACGCAGCAGCGCAGCAATACGCGCCAGCATCTTGTCGTCGGTCATAGCGTCAAACTACGGGAGCGATACGACATGTCGCTGACCGCCGCTCAGAGCCGTTCCAGGATCCACGAGACCACGTCGTCGAGGACCTGGTCACGCTCCGGTTCGTTGAAGACCTCGTGGTACAGGCCGGGATAGACCTTCAACGTCACGTCGGTAGATCCCACGCATTCGATCAGGCGGCGGCTGCCTTCGACGGGAATCAGCCGGTCGTCGGAGCCGTGCAGCACCAGCAGCGGCGCGGTCAATGCCGGTGCCCGGCGCGGCATGGTCTCGCCGACCTGCAGCAGCGCGCGCCCGATGCCGGCAGGAACCTTGCCGTGGTACACCAGCGGGTCGGCGTTGTAGGCCGCCACCACCGCGGGGTCCCGGGATATGGCATTGACGTCGAGCTCTTGCACAGGAAGTCCCGGCACGACGACGCCGAGGACTTTGGCGGCGATGGCCATCAGCGGGTTCACTTGCTCCTGGGCGGCCACCGCCGGGCCCGACAGCACCATCATGTCGTAGTTGTCCGGGCGTTCGACGCCATAGGCGAAGACGATCCCCCCGCCCATGCTGTGCCCGAGCACGATGCACTTGAGGCCGTGGTGTTCGCGGGTGGCGATACCGACCAGGGTGTCGAAGTCGGCGGTGTACTCGGAGATATCCCGTACCAGCACCCGCTTTCCGCCGGAGCGGCCGTGGCCACGGTGGTCCAACGCGTAGGTGACCAGCCCCGCGTCGCCGAAGCACCGGGCGACGTGGTCGTAGCGGCGGGCATACTCGCCGAGACCGTGCGACAGCACGACCACCGCTCGTGGCGGAGTGTCCGGCGTCCAGACGTCGTAAACGATGCGCACCCCACCCAGGCCGTCGAAATTCTGTTCAGTGCGCGTAGTCATTAGGGGCAGCGTAGTGGCTCAAGGGGTGGGCCTTTGGTTTTAGGGTGTCGGAGACACTGCGTAGGCTCGTACCCGTGAGCGTGCTCGCCGAAAACTCTGAAGGTGGCCCGGCGCTCGGCGGGGATTTCTCCGCCCATGCCGAGCCGTTCCGTCGCGAACTGCTGGCGCATTGCTATCGAATGACCGGGTCGGTGCACGACGCGGAGGATCTGGTGCAGGAGACGTTCCTGCGGGCTTGGAAGGCCTACGACCGTTTCGAAGGCAAGTCGTCGATACGAACCTGGCTGCATCGCATCGCCACCAACACCTGCCTGACCGCGCTGGAGGGCCGGCAGCGCCGGCCGTTGCCGACCGGGCTCGGGAGTTCCAGCTCGGACCCGGCTGCGGAGCTGGTGGAACGCCGCGAGGTGCCCTGGCTGGAGCCACTGCCGGACCTGACGGACGATCCGGCCGACCCTTCGGTCATCGTCGAGTCCCGGGAGTCGGTGCGGTTGGCATTTGTCGCTGCGCTGCAGAACCTCTCGCCTAGGCAACGGGCGGTGCTGCTGCTTCGCGAAGTACTGCAGTGGAAGTCTGCCGAGGTGGCCGACGCTATCGGTAGCACCACGATCGCCATCAACAGCCTGCTGCAGCGGGCGCGCTCGCAGATGGAGGCCGTCGGTCCCGGCTCCGGTGATCGGTTGGCGGCGCCGGAGTCAGCTGAGGCGCAGGACCTGCTGGCCCGCTACATCGCGGCGTTCGAGACGTATGACATCGACCGGTTGGTGGAACTGTTCACCGCCGAGGCGGTCTGGGAAATGCCGCCATACACGGGCTGGTACCAAGGCCAGCCGGCCATCGTCACCCTCGTTCACCAGCAGTGCCCCGCCGAATCAGCCGGCGACATTCGCATGATCCCGTTGACCGCCAACGGCCAGCCCGCCGCGGCGATGTATATGCGTGCCGGTGAGGTGCATGCGCCGTTTCAGTTGCACGTGCTGGATGTGCGCGGCGACAGGGTCTCACACGTGGTGGCCTTCCTCGACGACACGTTGTTCGCGAAATTCGGGCTGCCCGATTCGCTGTGATGCCTCTCGCCTCGAGCGTGACGCGCCTGGGTCGGGTTTGGTTGCAGAGTCGATCTGGTGTAGCAAATAGATGTGTCCCCCGAGCGCATAGCGGCAATTTCCCCGCGAGCGATACCGTTACCCGGAAAGCCGCTTCTGCTGTTGGGGGCCTTCGACGTTGGCAGCGTGGGCTATGTCGCCGAGGAGTTCTTCATCTCCGGAACGGCAACGTCCTACACCCCTGAATCGGAGCTGAGTTCCGACGGCCGGTGGCGCGTAATCCCTTTCGGCACCGCCGATTACATCACTCGAATGGTGGTGTTGACGCCGGCCGACCGGACCCAGTTCAACGGCACAGTGCTGGTCGAATGGCTCAATGTGAGTGGCGGCATCGATGCTCCAGCCGTGTGGATGATGGCCCATCGCGAAATATTGCGCGCGGGCTATGCCTACGTCGCGATCTCGGTCCAGAAGGTAGGAGTGGACGGCGGTGCGAACCTGCTCGGCATCGACATGTCGCTCAAGAGCCAGGAGCCGGCACGATACGCATCACTGCGCCACCCGGGCGACGCCTTTGCCTTCGACATCTTTTCCCAGATCGGTGGGCTGATCAGGAATGCGGACGACGGCATTCTGGGCGAGCTGCGACCGCAACACGTCGTCGCCATCGGCGAGTCGCAATCGGCGATGTTCCTCACCACCTACATCAACGCCGTCGATCCGGTCGCCGAGGTCTACGACGGCTTCCTGGTGCATTCGCGATTCGGGCCGGCCGCCCCATTGGACGGCAGTTCCCTGATCACCGCATTGGAATCGCCCGGCGAGTTGCTGGAGGCGGTGAGGTTTCGTCCGGACCTGCGCGTGCCGCTGCTCACGATCATCACCGAAACGGACCTTTTCGGCCGTGTGCCGCCCGGCTATTACTTCGCGAGGCAACCCGACAACGAGCTGCTACGCGTCTGGGAGATTCCCGGGGCCGCTCATGCCGACAACTACACCATCCAGGTGGCGCCGATCGACTCTGGTTCGGCACCGCTCGACGACATCGTGGCGGCCTACGCGCCAACCAACATGCTGATGGGTCAGCAACTCGGGCACTACATCAACTTTGCGCCGCAACACCATTACGTGGTGCAGGCCGCCCTGGCCGCGCTGAACGCGTGGGTCCGTACCGGCGAGCCGGCGCCCACCGCCCCACCCATAGCTGTGCGCGAAACCGACCAGCCTCAGCCGATTCTGGATTCCAACGGCCTCGCCACCGACGGCGTCAGGACCCCGTGGGTCGACGTGCCGGTCGCACGGACATCCGGTGTCAGCACAGACGAGAACATCATGGCGGCGATTTTCGGCTCTGGCGAACGTTTCGACGACGCCGCCCTGCACCGGCTCTATCCGGGCGGAGCCGGCGAATACCTGGAACGGTTCACGGCCGCGCTCGACGCGGCGATCCAATCCGGGTTCATCCTGCCGGCGGATCGTGCAGAGATCCTCCAGCTCGCCGACGCGACGTACCCGCGCGGCCAATCAGAGTAGGCGGCTGTCCGGTGGCGGACCTTCCACCGGGCGGACCAGTCCGGCCCCGGTGATCAGCGGCAGGTCCAGTGCCGACAGCAGACCGGGTGCGGCGGCGCACACCGCGGGGATGGCATTGACCATGCGCGACGAGCCCGCGATGCGCGCGCCCAGATCGTGGTCGTGGTCGTCGGCAATCTCGAATTCGCACCGCATGCTCGGGGAACCGTCGATCTCGACGCGGTAGAGACCGCGCCCGGAAGCTAATCCGTAGCCGAGGTCCTTGGGTGGAATAGAGATGTGTGGTTGCGGCCAGTCCGGGGCGATGTCGTCGCGCATGCGGGTGACGTGGTCGATGACGAGCGTCGGCTTGTCGCCGACGTAACCGGTCAGCGTCGAGCGCATCGCCGCGATCGTCCCGGCCGCGATGTGCCCGGTGGGCGTGTCGAAGGCCTCGGTCGCCGGCAGGCGTTCGTTGGTCTCCTCGATGTTGTCGATCTTGACGCCCAGCCCGGCGGCGAGCTGGTGCAGCACCGGGCCCCAGCCGAAGGTGAACACCCCGGGCGTGGCCGCGAAGGCGGTGAATTCCGGCGGCTTGCCGAATCCGAGGATCTCGTACACCGCGGCCTTGTCCGGGTAGGTGGCATAGTTGAACATCTCCGTCACCCGTACCGACTCGATGACCCGGGCCACGCCGGTAAGCACCAGCGGCAGAATGTCATTGGCGAATCCGGAGTCGATGCCGGTGGTAAAGAACGACACCCCGCCGTCCAGCGCGGCCTGCCGCAGTGGTTCGGTGAACGCGGCGTCGACGGCATCGGGAAACACCAGCGGCACCACCGAACATGACACCACGTTCTTGCCGGCCCGCAGGACGGCCACCATGTCCTCGACGGCCTCCAACGGCCGCGAGTTGGCGCCGGCCGCGTACACCACCACCTCGGCGTTCCCGGCCAGCATCGGCGCCGGGTCCTGGGTGGCCACCACTCCCACCGGCGCGATGCCGCAGAGTTCGCCCGCGTCGCGACCCGCTTTGGCATCACTGTGGACGACGACATCGACCAGCTCCAGCTGCGGGTGGTCGATGACGCCACGCAAGGCGATCACGCCCATCGAGCCCGGACCCCAGACACCTACCTTGAACACGAATCTTCTCCTAATATTAGGACGACTACTCTTACATTTAGGCCAAATCTAGGGAGGTGGCCGTGGATACGTCAACCGCCAAGTCGCCGCCGACCAGCCGGGTGATGGATGTGCTTGCCACGCTGGCGGATTCACCGGAGGGGCGCACGTCGGCCGAGGTGGCAAAGATCTGCGCAATCAGCACCTCGACGTGTGCCCTGGTGTTGGCGGAGCTGGAAAAGGGTGCGTGGGTGACGCGGCGCGAGGACCGCCGCTTTGTCCTGGGCAGTCGCTTGTTCGCGCTGGTCCACGGCCTGCGAACGCAGTTCCCGCTGCTGGACCGCGGGCGAGAAGCGCTGCGCTTCCTGCACAACACACTCGGCGCCGGCTGCTCGATGTCGAAGATCGGTGGCCGGCACTTGACCACTGTCGACACCGTCGGTCATGGCACCGACGGCGAGCATGCCGTCGGCCAACGCTTCCCCATCGACCCACCCTTCGGCCTCGTCGCGATGGCCTGGCGCGACGACGATTTCGTTCAGGCCTGGCTGTATCGTGTGACCCCACGGCTGACCCGCGCCGAGATCGCTGATCATCAGCGGGTACTGGCCGATATCCGGGCCCGCGGCTACGGCGCGTGGCGGTTCGACGACACCCACCAATCGCTACACAACCGGCTGGCCGCATTGCTGGCGTCGCTGGAGCCGACGGCACAGGTGACTCGCCAGCTGACCACCCTGATGACGATGGTGACGCTGCAATCAGTCACCGATGCTCTCGAAAGTCAATTGACCGCAACGGAATTTGTTGTCCTGCCGATTTTCGCGCAGGATGGCCAGCCGGAATATCAAATCGAGATCCATCTGGGCCACTCAGCCGGGCTGTCGCTGAGCGCACTGGACGCCGCGCTCGTGCATGCGCAGCGACTGCTCACCACCGGGGTCGCCTGACCAGACTCCGATTAGGCTGGGGTTATGCCTGCCAACGCCGAGATTCGGCGCGCGGCCGACCGGGCCCGTACCACGACATCCTGGCTGAAATCCAGGCAATCGTTCTCATTCGGCGACCACTACGACCCGGACAACACCCACCATGGGCTACTACTGGTGAACAACGACGACATCGTCGAGCCCAAAAGCGGATTCGACACCCACCCACACCGCGATATGGAGATCGTGACCTGGGTACTGCAAGGCGAACTCACGCACCAGGATTCGACCGGCAACCGCGGAGTGATCTACCCCGGCCTCGCTCAGCGCATGTCGGCGGGCAGCGGAATCCTCCATGCGGAAAAAAACGATTCATTCACGGATCCCGTGCATTTCGTGCAGATGTGGGTGATCCCCGACGAGACCGCAATATCTCCCAGCTACCAGCAGCACGAAATCGACGAGGAACTGTTGAGCGGCGATCTGGTGACCATCGCGTCGGGCATGCCCGGACATGACGCCGCGATTTCGCTGCACAACCGCAATGCCGCGCTGCACGGCGCACGGCTGGGATCCGGTGACGCGGTCGAGTTACCCGCGGCGCCCTACCTACATCTATTCGTTCCGCGCGGGCGGGCCACCGTGGAGGAGGTCGGCGAGCTCGGCCAGGGCGATGCGGTCCGGTTCACCAACGCCGACGGCCGGCGGCTGACGGCGAGTGAGCCGACGGAACTGCTTATTTGGGAGATGCACACCAGGCTGGGCGGTTAAGAGCACATAGAGTGGGCACGACAGACAGGAGCCCGCATGTCTCAATCGCAGCCGCGGCACGCGGCGCCGAACCCCAAGCGGAACATAAAAGCGCTACGGACCGTGCGGTTCTGGGCGTTGCCGATCGTCGTCACGCTGGCCCTCATGTCGGCGCTCTGTGCGCTGTATTTGGGCGGAATCTTGAATCCGACGACCAACCTGCGGCATTTCCCCATCGCCGTGGTGAACGAGGATGCCGGGCCGGCGGGCAAGCGAATCGTCGACGGTCTGGTCGCCGGATTGGACAAGAACAAGTTCGACATCCGGGTGGTTTCCCACGACGAGGCTCAGCATCTGCTGGACAGGGCCCAGGTGTACGGCCAGGCGGTGATACCGCCGACCTTCTCGTCGCGGCTGCGGGATTACGGGGCGAGTGCGGTCACGACCACTCGTGCCGAGCGGCCGGTGATCTCGATCTCAACAAACCCACGGGCGGGCACACTCGGCTCCGGCATCGCCGGACAGACCCTGACCCAGGCGATGGCCGTGGTCAATAGCAAAGTGGGCCAACGACTTACCGCGGATGTGGCAGCTCAAACCGGCGGGGCACCGCTGGCCGGCGCGTCCACGGTGGGGCTGGCCAGTCCTATCGACATCAAGTCAGGCGTCTACAACCCATTACCGAACGGAACGGGCAACGGGCTCTCGGCCTTTTATTACGCGCTGTTGCTGCTGCTGGCGGGATTTACCGGCAGCATCGTCGTCAGCACGCTGGTGGACTCGCTGCTCGGCTATGTACCGGCCGAATGGGGCCCGGTGTATCGCTTCGCCGAGCAAGCCAACATCTCGCGATTCCGGACGCTGTTGGTCAAGTGGGGAATCATGGCGATTCTGGCCCTGCTCACTTCGGCGGTCTACCTGGCGATCGCCCACGGCCTCGGAATGCCGATCCCGCTCGGCTGGCAGTTGTGGCTGTATGGGGTTTTCGCAATCATCGCGGTGGGCGTCACGTCGAGCTCGCTGATCGCGGTGCTGGGCTCGATGGGTCTGCTGTTCAGCATGTTGATCTTCGTGATCCTCGGACTACCGTCGGCGGGCGCCACTGTCCCGCTGGAGGCGGTGCCACCGATCTTCCGCTGGCTGGCCGAATTCGAGCCGATGCACCAGGTGTTCCTGGGCGTGCGGTCACTGGTGTATCTCGGTGGACACGCGGATGCGGGGTTGTCGCAGGCGTTGCTGATGACGTCCGTCGGTCTGGTCATCGGGGTGCTGGTGGGCGGCATCATCACGCACCTCTACGACCGCAAGGGCTTTCACCGGATTCCGGGGGCTGTCGAGATGGCGATAGCCGCGGAACATCAAGCGCAGCACCAAGCGCGGACGAGTAAGGAGAGTGCGCGCGCAAGTGTGCACGAGCCCGCGCACCAGAGCGAGCAGGAAGCCGCGGACGAAAGCAACGAGGCTGCCGACGAAAGCGAACAGCAGCCCGCGCACGAAAGCCCAAGCGAGCAAACGTAATTCCAGCGCGGCCAAAGCGTCACACGTTTGTTATTTAAGTTGACAGTGAGGCCTGTGTGGCTGATGCTGTGCATGTTGCATCCTTACTCGGGCCGAAAGGGCTACCGTGCTGACCCGCCCCCCAGGTTGGCGCCGACTGGCCGCCTGCTGCACTGCCGTAGTCGCGTGCGTGACGCTGGCGAGCACCACAGGACAGCCTGTCGCGCGCGCCGCCGATGGCCGGGAAATGCTCGCAAGCGCCATTAGCGCCACCCAGGGCTCGTACCTGGTCTACAACTTCGGCCCCGGCCACCCCACGCCGATGCTCAACGCCGGCGGTGGCTGGTATGAGATGGACAACGGCGGCCATCTGATGATCATCAAGAATGCGGCGGGACGGCTTGCCCCACACCTGCTGGTGGACAGCCACCAAGGTGATCAGGCGCGCTGCGAAAACAATCCCGCGGCCCGCACCGGCGAGGGACTCTGGCAAGCCTCGGAGACCTACCCGCCGTTGCAGGCCTGGCAGCGGATGGGGCAACCGACAATCGCGATCAACGCCAACTTTTTTGACGTACGCCCGCAGAAAGGCGGCTCCTGGCGACAAACCGGCTGCAGTTCGCCGCTGGGCGCATTTGTGGACAACACCAATGGCCAGGGCCGCGCCAACCAGGCGGTCACCGGCACCGTCGCCTACCCAGGCAAGCAAGGCCTGTCGGGCGGGGGTGAGAGCTGGAGCGCGCTGACGACGATGATCCTGCCGTCGGGCGGTGCACCGTATGTGGTGTGGCCGCGGGGCAAGAACGACTACGACTCCGCCACTCCGGTGATCCAGGACTTGCTCAACAAGAATGCGCGGTTCGTCGCGGTGTCCGGCATCGGGCTGCTGGCCCCGGGCAATACCGGGCAACTCCACGATGGCGGTCCCAGCGCTGCGCGTACGGCGCTGGCCTACGCAAAGCAAAAGGACGAAATGTACATATTCGAAGGCGGTAACTACACACCGGACAACATCCAGGACCTGTTCCGTGGCCTCGGGAGCGATACGGCAGTCCTGCTCGACGGCGGTGGGTCATCGGCCATTGTGCTGCGCCGCGAAACCGGCGGCATGTGGGCGGGTGCCGGCTCCCCACGGGGATCGTGCGACACCCGGCAGGTTCTGTGCGACTCGCACGAGCGCGGGCTGCCGAGCTGGCTGGCGTTCAACTAGCCACAGCCGCAGCGGTTTTCGTCACATTCGGCCCGAATCTGAAGATCAGCAGACTTGCCGCCACCACCGCCGCGGTAACCCCGAACACTGGAGCGACGACGAATCGCGACATCGTCGCGCCGACAAACGCGCCCGCACACATTGTGAAGACAACGCTGAATCGCAGCTTTTCGCGGGCGCCCGTGCCACCGGCCAGGTGGCTGTCCAGGCCAAGGCTGACGATTGTCGACGTCAACACCGTGGTGGAGAGTTCTTGAATCCCGAACTGCCGGGCGCTCGAGTGCTGCAGACCGAACGTCACCGCGAGGACCCCGATCAGGATCAGTTTGGTGTCGTCGTGATAGCGCAGCACTCCCGTGCCGCCCAGGATTGACAACGCGATCAACAACACGATTTCCGTCGCCAACACTGTGGTGATCCACGATCGCGTCCGCTCACCGAAATGCCGTGACAACCGGCCACTGAGGATGGTGGTGCAGACGAAGGTAGGGAGCGCCACCACGACTGCGGTCAGGTCGATGCTGGTTTTCGGGGCGAGCCAGAAGCCCAGGAAGATCACGTTTCCGGTCATGTTGGCGACGAACACGTGGCCGAGCACCAGGATGCTGATCGAGTCGGCCAAGCCGGTGGCGAAGGTCAGCAACAGCAACGCCGCAACGGTGTGTCGCTCCGATACCGGCGAAGTAACGGCCATGGGATGGGAGTGTCTTTCGGCGCAAGCGAAGTCGTCTAGGGGCGTGCTAAGGGCGGGGCGTCAAATCCAGTGAGGTGATGGTCGTCATCCGGGTCACCAGCCAGCGTGCGCTCGCGCGTTTCATGAACAGCCGGTAGGACAGGTACTTCAATGCCGGGATGTTCTTGGTCAGCGGACTGGTGGACGTGGTGTTGGTGTACACGATGACGACGGCACCGGGATCATCCAACGATTCGACCGCTGCGCCGGTGACTTGGGTGCTGTTCGTTATTTTCGCCTGCTTGTTGGGAGCCACGATCGCGTCGACGAATTTGCGGTACTGGGCTTCGAAATCGCCGCTGAGGTAGGTCGACGCGCGATCAGCCAGGCCATCCATGTTCTCCGGCGTATAGGTCCACAATGTTGTGATCGCGTTGGCCGCGGTCCGCGCCACGTTGAGTTTGGTTGCGGCGGTCGCACGGTCGGTCAGGTAGGGCTGCAAGGTCGCACCCGCGAATGCCGCGGAACCGACGAAGAGCACGGCCGCCACTGCGACGGCGATGGCCCTCCCCTTTCCGGCAAGTCGTCCGGTGCGGGCGCGCTTGGCTTTGGTCGTCGTCGCGGTCTCGCCGGACTCTTCGGGCTCAGCCTCACCGTCCGGCTCTTCTGCTGCATCACCGTCGACATCGTCGGAGTCCACTTCTGTTGCCGCAGGCGCGGTTTCGTCTTCTGAGGCGGCTACGGCCGCGTCGCCGGTCAGATCACCTGCAGCAGGTTGCTGATCTTCCACTGCTTCCCTTCCTGCGTTGCGGTTACCGTCCACCGATTCGCGTTTTCGATTACCTGTTTCTCATCCGGCGACTTGGAGGTGACTGCGGTCGCCACCATCACGGTGACGCTGCCGTCGTCGTTCCACCGTTCGACGCCGGTGCCGAGGACGGTGCCTGTGGCCGGTTCGGCGCGGGCGACCTGGAGCAGGATCTCGTTTGCCTTGTCCGTGTACTGCTTGGCGAAGTCGCCGGTTGCTTGGGCCAATATCCGGTTGATGTAGTCGTTGGCGTGAAAGGGATCGATGGAGGTGAACTCCGTCATGAAACCTGTCACATAGTTGAGCGCCTGGCGGTTCTTCGACGCCTCGCGCTCAGCAGATTGATGGGAGATCAGCATCAAGGTCGATACCGTGATTGCCGCTATCATCAGCAACGCGGCAACGGTGATCATGAGCGGGAACGCCCATGGCCGGTACGGCGTCAGTGGGTGCGCGACGAGCAGTGGTTCCTCGCCGGGCTGAAACTTGCGGCGGGGACTCATTTTCCGTTCCCGGGCGGTTTCGGCTTTGTCAGTACGCTGAGGTCGTCAACGCGCCAACGGTCGTTGCCGTCTTTGGCGAAACTCACCCGAACGGTCGCGGTGATATACCGTTCGTCTGGCGCCGCGCCTCGGCGACCCTGCATGAACAACAGCATCGTCGCCCGATCCGGCGTCGCCGATTCGACGGAGCCGTCGGTCACCCAATACTCGTTGATGACCGGCTTGCCTTTTTGAACTATGTCCTGCTGGACCGCCAGCTGGCGTCGATATTTGTCGGTAGCCAGCGATTGGGCGCGCACGAAGTCGTCGTGCAACGATTTCGGGTCGTACGTCAGCATCTGTGCGACGATCTTCGGTCCCTGCGTCTCGATCTGGGCCTTGGTCTGTTCGCTCGCCCGATCTCGGGAGTACACCACCAGATAGCTCACGGCGGCGCCCGAAAGGCATACCGCCGCCACGGTCAGCACCGCGACCGCGGTCCAGCGCCTCACGTTGGGCGGCACCTCGTCGGCTTCGACGCGCCGCACTTCGGTGCGCAGCAGCATGTCGGCAAAGGTGCGGCGCCGCGAATCCCAGAGCGGCCACAGCCATCCCACCACCGATGCGGTGTCGAGAAGGTGAGCCAGGTCCCTGAGCAGCAGTCCCCACACCCCGATGCCCGCGCCATCGTGGTGTACCACCGTGATCCCACACAGCGCGCGTCCCAAGCTCCAGCCGGTCACGGTCGGCAACAGCAACCGGTTGACCAGCGTCAGCAGGATGGCCAACCCGCCGACCGAGACACACACCCACCACCAGACAGGGTGCTGGTGGACAGTCCGCGCGGCCAACCCCGTCGTCGTCACCAAGGCGGCGCTCGGTAGCACGTCGACAGCGAATGCACAGGCACGAATATGCCAGGGCGCCAACGCATTCGGCGGTGACTCTGGGACGGCCGCCGTGGTCTGTGTCTTAGTCTGAGTCTCCTCGACCACCACCGTCACTTCGTCACCTGGTCGAGCTTGGAAATCTTGTACTGCCCCTCGGCGGTTGCCATTTTCACTCGCAGGCGGTAGCCGGTCTCATTTTCCGACTTATCGCTGGAGACCTTGACGCGCATTGCGACGAGCACATCGACGGAACCGTCTTTGTTGTTGCGCTCGACCGCTGCCCGCACATCGGCCACCTGAACATGTATGTTCGACGCCTGATAGGCCTGAACGAGCATTGTGGTGTAAAGCAGGGCTTGGGCGCGGAAAGCATCTGTGCCGCAGTCGATGATCTTCTGTTCACTCGCGATCATCGCGTTGGTGTCGGGCGCCTGGGTCGCCGAAACACAATCGATCGCCGCTTTGAGCGCCGCAGCGTTGTTGCGCGCTATCGCTTGGCTTTCGTGGTGGTAGCGCAGCGCAAAGTAGCCGCCGGCCCCAATGCCGCCGGCGACCAGGACCAGTACCGCTGCGATACCGGCGAGCCACCCGCGCCCCACCCGCGAGGGACGGCGCTCTACACCGGCATCCCCCGCGTCGGCGACAGCTTCGGCGCCGGCGTCCGATTCTTCCGAATCGTCCGTGGCATCTTCCGTGCTGATCTGGTCGGCTTCG
>DASZLQ010000348.1:0-16183 GCA_035552295.1 Mycobacterium sp.
CTTGGTTTTGAGAAGGCATGCATGGCCGAGCTCCTCTGCTGGGTCGGGCGGTTGGGGGGATTCGCTGGTACTCATTTCACCCGGTGGCGGTCAAGCTGTCCATGGCCAGCTTGCCGTGGCCTGATTGATCCCGCTTTTCGAACCGGGTGTGACCCGTGGCTACGCGTGGTGTCGGGTCGTGCGCCTTCGTCGTGACAGGTGCGGCGTGCCGATGCGTGCGCGGGTCTGTCCGGCAGCAAAGCGAATTCCAGCCGTACCACCTGCGGCGATATCATGCATTATCGGTTCCAGGAGTTCCTCATGCGCAATAAGGAGGCGGTGGTGACCAAGGCCGAGATATTGCGCAACGTGTGGGATGCCCACTACCAGGGACCTGACAACGTTGTTGAGGTGTATGTGGGATATCTGCGCCGCAAGATCGATGTTCCTTTCGGTACCAATACTATTGAGACAGTTCGAGGCGTCGGCTATCGGTTGGTTTGTTGAGGCAACGTCACGGTTATTGTGGTCCCGCCGCCGAAGCGGTCATCAATAGTGACCGTGCCGCCATGCGCGGCTACCACCTCGGCGACGATCGCTAAGCCCAGGCCGGTTCCTCCGCCGCAGCGGGCGCGGTCTGAGTCCAGGCGCACGAACCGTTCGAAGACCCGGGCCCGGTCGGCCGGTGCGATGCCCGGCCCGTCGTCACTGACGGTGAGTATGACGTTGCCGTCTCGACTGCCGACCTGGATATCGACACGCGATTTCGCGTGACGGACAGCGTTATCCACGAGATTGCGAATCACCCGCGAGACCGCTGCCGGGTCGCCAATCAACCGTGCCGGAGAGATCGCGGTGTGGATTGTGCAGCCGTCGCGCCGCACCCGAGCAGCCTCCGCTCCGGCAAGTTCGCCGAGCGGTACCTCCTCTTTGCGCATCACAAGGCTTTGTTCGTCGGCGCGGGCCAGCAGGAGGAGATCCTCGATCAGCGCCCGCATGCGGTGCGCCTCGGGAAGCAGGGTGTCGATCGCCAATTCCGCGTCGAGCAGTTGCGGATGCGCCTCGGCGACTTCCAAACCGGAGATGATGGTGGCCAGCGGGCTGCGCAGTTCGTGAGAGGCGTCGCCGAGGAACCGCTGTTGCGCACGGTGGCCGGATTCTAGACGCGCCAGCATTTCGTTCATGGTGACGGCCAGGGCTGAAATTTCGTCACGACTGGTGGGCACAGGAACCCGCTCGGCCAAGTCGGAGGTTGAGATTTCAGCCACCCTGCTGCGGATAGCGTCCACCGATTGCAGTGACCGGCGAACGAGCCGGTAGCTGGCAGCTGCGGCCACCGCGATGATGATCGGGGCGCCGCCGGCCAACAGCAGCGCAACGATCCGCGCAGTCGCCTCGGCTGCCTCGCTACCTCCGCCGACGAGCACTGTGTACTCACCGGATGCGGTGTTGACCCGCTGACCGCTGACACGCATGTCGTCGTTGGGCACCGCATCGTCTGACATGCCGCGACGCAAGTTGAAGTTGAGCTCCGTGATGGGTATTAGAGCTGTCGCAGGCGCAGCCCCGGACCGCTTCACCACTTTGCCATCAGGGGCTATCAATTGGATTGCGACCACGCGCTGGCTGGTGGTCAACAGCGTGCTGTCGAGTTTGTCGGGCGAATCCGAGTGCAGGGCGTCAACAATGATGCGAACTCTGCCGGCGGCGGCGTCGTCGACACCCGCCAGCAACGACCGGTACAAGATCAGGTCCAAGCCCGCGCCCGCGACCGTAAGTGCAACTAGGACGACCACTGCCGAGACCGCGGCTGATCGAACCGGGATGCCCAAAGTGGGCAGGCGCATCAGACGCCCGAGCTCATTTCGCCGCAGCGGCCAGGTAGGCACCCACATAGTCTGATTCTGCAGGGCTGAGAGTCAGCTGAGAACAGCGAAGCTCACTGTCCCGTCCGGCGCAGGTCACCCAGCTCGATGCCGTTCTCAGCGGCTTCTCAGCGATCCGCTCATACCCTGGCGCTCCCATGGATGAAAGCCCAATTCATAGCTTTGCGAAAGCGGTTCCTTAACGCGCTACGGAACGACAGGTCTGTAACCCAGATTGCCTGGTGCAGAGACACTTAACGGCAATCCGGATTGCGAGCAAGGGAGAGATGTTGAGCTACCAGATCGATGCGCCCCGCCAGTCCATCGCATACGGACCGACCGCTGACGTCGACGACACCGGACGTTTCGCCGAGTCCGAGGCCGGTGTTCTGAGCAAGCCGCGGCTGCGCGGATGGATTCATCTTTACTGCGCCTTCGCGGCCCTGATAGCCGGTTCAGCACTGGTAGCGGTGTCGTGGGCGGTGGCGTCGAAGCAGGCGGGTCATGCGACGTTGGCCTACGCGCTGGCGATCGTGGCGATGTTTGCCGTCAGCGCGACCTATCACCGCGTCCATTGGGGTTCGGTGGCCGCCAGGAACTGGATGAGACGGCTGGACCACTCGATGATCTTTGTCCTCATCGCTGGCACCTATACGCCGTTCGCCAGGCTGGACATGCCACACTCCACCGGGCAGGTTGTGCTGGCGATCGTGTGGAGCGGGGCGCTGGCCGGAATTGCGTTGACGTTGCTCTGGCCCGACGCCCCGCGCTGGCTGGGCGTGGCGCTCTATCTGCTGCTGGGTTGGGTCGCGGTTTGGTACACGGGGATAATCCTGCACAACGCCGGCGTGGCCGCGGCGGTGCTGCTCGCGGCCGGCGGCGCGTTTTACAGCCTCGGTGCGGTGTTTTACGCACTGCGCTGGCCTGACCCGTGGCCGGCGACATTCGGCTATCACGAGATATTTCACGCGTGTACCGCTGTCGCAGCGATTTGCCAGTTCATTTCGGTCTGCATCGCGGTGTTCTGAGACAAGCAGCTTCTCAGCGGCTTCTCAGCGGCCCCCTCGTAAGCTGGCGCTGCCATGTTTACGACGGGTCCCCGCGCCTTTCGGGCAGGCAGGTCGTGGATCGTCTGCCGTTGCCGGTGTTTCGTGACGACGGCGCTTGCCGTCAAGTGCGGTGTGGGATGGACTGCGATCCGCGCCGCGACATTGATGGCCAACGGGCAGGTTTGTAGCGGACACGGGTTTTGGGCGTCCGATGAATATCGAGCAATTGCGCTGGGTGGTTGACGCGCAGGCCGGGGTACCGCCTTGATGCGGATTGCATCCGTGGTCGCCCGCCAACTGCTGGACTGCAAGGCGCGGCCGTTGGTAGAGGTCGAAATCACCACTGATACCGGCCATGTCGGCCGCGGCGCATCGCCGACCGGTACGTCGGTCGGTGTCCACGAGGCGTTCGTGCTGCGTGACGGAGACCGGACCGAATACAACGGGCTGAGCGTGCACCGCGCTGTCTGTGCGGTGACCGACGAAATCGCTCCCGTCCTCGTTGGTGCCGAACTCGATGACCCGCGGTCTCTGGACCGGGTCATGATCGAACTCGACGGCACGCCGGACAAGCACCGGCTTGGCGGAAACACGATTTACTCCACCTCGGTCGCGCTGCTGCGCGCGGCGTCCGCGGCGGCGGGCATGCCCACACACACCTACGTCCGCGCACTGCTAGGACTCAAGCCGCCGACCACCGTGCCGGTGCCCAGCTTCAACATGATCAACGGTGGCCGTTACGGAGATATCTTCCAGACGTTCAACGAGTTCCTCGTGGTGCCTTATCGCGCCGACTCCATCGAGTCGGCGGTCGAGAAGGGCGTGAGTTTGTTCGGTGTGCTGGGCGAGGTGCTTGCGCGGCGGCATGGCCGCGCGCCCCTCGTGGCGTCGTCGTACGGGTATGTTGCTCCGTCCGGCGACCCTCGGGTCGTCATGGAGGTTTTGACCGAGGCCGTCGACCGCGCCGGCTGTGCCGACGTTATGGCGTTTGCATTGGACTGTGCATCTAGCGAGGTGTACGACAAGAGCTCTCAGACATACGCGTTCAACGCCGAGCGGGTGACCGCAGAGGCCCTGATCGACTATGCCCGGGCGCTGTCGGAGGAGTTTCCGCTGGTGTTCATCGAGGACCTGCTCGACGGGGATGACTGGGGTGGGTTTACCAAAGCGGCGCAGACCGTTGGCCGTTCGATCATCCTCGGTGACGACCTCATCGTCACCAACCGCGAACGCTTGGAACGTGCCGTCAAGACCTCGGCCGTTGACGGGTTCATCCTGAAGCCCAATCAGGTCGGAACCATCGCTGAGGCGCTGGACTGCTTCGAATATGCCGCACAGAACGGTATTCTGGCGATCCCGTCGGGGCGGTCGGGTGGTGTCATCGACGATGTCGTGATGGATCTGGCCGTGGGATTAGGGGCACCGTTTCAGAAAAACGGCGCGCCGCGATCGGGCGAGCGCATCGAGAAGCTCAACTTCCTACTGCGCGTGGCCGAAGGTATCCCGAACTGCGCACTGGCGGACGTGCCGGCATTGGTGCGGTTCTGAGCGAGGCCAGCCGTTACGCGCCCAGCGCCAAGGCCGCCGCGCACACCACCGACGTGATCGAGAGTGCTATCCAGTCAGCCAGTTTCGGCTGCGAAGGGGCCGCCGAGATCTGACCGGTGCCGCCGCGGGCGGTGATCGCATCGCCCATCTCGTCCGCGCGCCGTAGTGTCACGGTGATGACCGCGACGATGAGGTCGATCACGTCTGCCGCCAGTCGCCTGAGACGGTCCCTGCGAGTCCGCGGCGTCTGTTTGGGCCGCAATCGGCGAGCGGCGTAGAGCACGCGGAACTCGTCGATTAGCATCGGGAAGGTGCGCAGTGCAAGCGCCAATGCGACCGACCAGTCGTCGACCGGGATCCGCAGCGGTCGCAGTCGTCGACCGAGAGCGGCTACCGCCGGCGCGATTTCGGCGACATTGGTCGTCCACGACACCAGCGCGCCCAGGCCGAGCAACACGATCGCCAGCGCCGTGATGCGCAGGAAGTCCAACAGGCCGCCGAGACCGAGCGAGACCGTGCCCACCTGGATCTGCGGACCACCGCCGGCCAATGTTGCAGTGATACCGACGATGGCCAGCAGGATCGGCAGCCAGCGCGGCACCGACGGCAGCACGCCTCGGGGAATGTGTGCGACCCATGCTCCCGCCAGAATCAGCGCGGCCACAAGTCCGATCGCCACCCAGCCTGGGTAGAACGTCAACATCAGTGAAATACCAAAACCGACAAGCAGTTTAGTGCCGGCCCACAAGTCGTGGACCGCGGAGCGCCCGGGCACCGGGCGCAGCAGAACTACGGGGCGACCTGGGCGGCGGGTCGGATGCTTCGTCGGCGAGGTCGCGGCCACGTTGTTCTCTCTGGCCGCGCCTGATGCGGGTTCCAGCACACCTTCGCGCAGGTGCAGGGTGCGCGGGCACAGCTCCTCCAGCCCGGCGAAATCGTGCGAAATGACCACCACAGTCAGACCGGTGTCACGGCGCCGATCCACGAGCAGCCGCACAAGACCGCGCTGGCTGGCGGCATCCAGTCCCGCCAGCGGCTCGTCGAGGATCAAGACGCGCGGCGATCGCGCCAGCAATCCGGCCAGGACCACGCGGCGCATCTGGCCGCCGCTGAGCTGGTCGATGCGCCGCTTCGCCAGTGTGGCGTCCAGGCCGACAGCTGCCAGTGCCGCGGTCACCCTGTCGTGATCATCAGGCGAAAAGCCTGCCGCCGCGGCCACTTCCAGGTCGACGCGGCCGCGCATCAACTGCAGCCGGGCAGCCTGGAACTGGAGCGCGACCGCGCCGACCTGCTCAGCGGCGAGGCGCTCGTTGAGCAGGCAGGTGCCGGTCGTCGGGACCGTCAATCCGGCCATGATCCAAGCCAGCGTCGACTTACCGGAGCCGTTGTCGCCGTGGATCAGCAGCCCGTCACCCTCATGCACCACGAAGCTGATGTCGTGCAGCGCGGCCCGCGCCCACGGAGTGCCACTGCCATATTCGTGGCCAACACCTTTGAGCTCGAGCACCGGCGTGTGAGATCGGAGTACCAGCGCGGGCGTCGGCGCGGGCGCGGCCGCGGTCTCGACCATTGCGGTGTTGTCCAGCGAATCGCTGAGGTCGATTGTGCGGTCGGCGTATTCAGCCTCGTTGTCGTAATGGGTGATGTGCACAAGGGCGGTTTGGTGACGGTCGGTCAGACGGGACAGCACGGCGAGCAGTGCGTCTCGGCCCTGCTGGTCGACCATGCTGGTGACCTCGTCGGCGACGAGCAGCGCCGGCTCTCGCGCTAGCGCCGCGGCCACGGCCAGGCGCTGCAGTTCACCGCCGGACAGGCCGCCGGTGTCGCGTTCGGCGAGGCCGGCCAGCCCGACCTCACTGAGCAACCGGTCGACATCAGTGGCCTTGCCCCGCGGCAATCCCCAGACCACGTCGTCGGCGACCCGCGTGCCGAGCACCTGGGTTTCCGGGTGCTGCATGATGACCGCGGTTCCACCGAGCTGACCGAGACCCACCCCACCGGGGCGTTCGACCGTGCCCGATGTCGGTTCACGGCCGGCCAGGATCAGCATCAGCGTGGTTTTCCCCGAGCCATTGGCACCGGTGACGGCGACGTGTTCGCCTGCCCGCACATCCAGGCTGACCGCACGCAGCGCGTCGTGGTCGCTGTGCGGGTAGCGGAGGCGCACCTCATCCAGCCACACCGGGGTCGGCTGGATCGGCCCGGTGCTGACCGGCGCGTCCAGTTTGTGCACATCGGGAACGCCGCGCAGCCGCTCCAGGACCCGCGACAACGCCCACCAACCGATCAGTGAGGCGCCCACGATCGCGACGACGGCGTATCCGAGCACGAGCCACTGCCAGTAATGCAGCGCGTCGGCGAAGAACCATTTCATCTCATGTGCGAATGCCTGCAGGTGCGGCACGCGCGCCATGGCCGTCGCGACTCCGTCCACCGTGGCGGTGATCGCGTGGAATACCAGCTGCCGAAGCCGCACCAGGAAGGTCAATGCGATGACCCCCGCGACACCCACGACAACACCGGCGCCAAAGGACGCCGCGATTACGGTCGGCATGCCACGGTGGCGGCGTTTCACGATTCCGGCCAGCCCACCGACATAGGCACAGAGGGCGACCGCCCCGAACCCGCTCAGGCCGACTACCAAGAAGCCGATCACACTAGCGGCGACGGTCGCGGTGATCAGAACGCGGACCCGGTAGCGATAGGCCAGCAGCCCCATCGGCACCGTGCCCAGCAGTCCTAGCCCCCCTGCGTGGGGAAGGATTACCGCAATGATCGCTATCGCCGCGCACAGGGCGCCCATCACCGAGGCATGCGCCAGTTCGCCGGGTCGTAGCGATCGAGCCGGACCACATCCGCTCATCGTTAGCGTGTGACAGGCTTCGGCGTCATCGCGAACATGCGCCGAAACCATTTGCCGCATCACTTCGAGACCTTGACCCGTGCGGCCCGGTAGGCGCAGTGAGTTGTCCTAAACATGGGAGCGCCAGCGTATAAACAGGCCGCTGAGAAGCCACTGAGAAAGTCAGTAACGTGAGGACCGTGTGTGAGCCAGCGCCCGGCCGGCCCGATGTACGGCCGGATTTCGTCAGCCGCCGTCAGCTGCTAGGGCTGGCCGGCAACGTCGGCGTGGCGTCCATGGTCAGCGCCTGCTCGACTACGACGCGAATAGATTCTGTCTCGGCATCTGAGACCGGCCCCACGCCACCTTCGGCTCCGAGTCCTGCTGTGACGTCGACGACCAGTGCCAATCTGACCACTACCACTTCGGCACTGTTGCTATGCCGAGACGCTTGGGGCGCGCGCCCGGCCCGCTCCGGAGGGAAGCGCCACACCATCACCCGTATGACCCTCCACCACGAGGCCGTGGTCCTTGGCGACAACCGCAACGCCCCAGGCCACCTCCGACAGGACCAGCGGTACCACCAAGACCAGCACGGATGGATCGACATCGCCTATCACGTCGGCGTCGACCGCAATGGCAACATCTATGAACTGCGGAACAATGAGGTTGCGGGCGACACCGCCACGGACTACGACACAACGGGCCATTTCCTGGTCCTGTGCGAAGGAGACTTCGATCAAGAGGTTGTGTCGGAGGCCCAGCTGCGCGGAGCCGCTCTCGCGTTCGCATGGGCCGCCCGGAACTTTGGCATCGCGACCGACACATTGGCCGGCCATCGGGACCTAGCCCAGACTTCTTGCCCGGGCGCGAGCCTGTATGCCCACCTTTCCTCGGGTGGCCTCAAGCGCCGCATCGACGATCTGGTGGCCGCGGGCGCAGTGGACCTCCAGCGCTTCTGTGGACCCGACGCGGCCGCACGAGTCGCGGCTATCGAGGCGGGCAACTGACCATCGATTTGAGTGGTGGAGCTGCCGGGAGTCGAACCCGATGCCCTACGAGGCAAAATGTCTTCTGAACTGCCGGTTCGTTCCGGTTCGGTCCAATTCAGTACCTCTCGTTACCCGCGGTCTTGTTTTCGAGTCTTGACGGCGTCAAGAGCCGAAAGTCGCGGCGGCCACATGCTCGGCCTTACTCAACTCGGGGGCACGCCGTCGGGCGTGAACGCCCTACCGGCCTCCAGCAGGCGCACGCGGCGGTTGCGGTCCGCACTCAACCGGGCGGCCAGGGTCGCACCCGCTGAGCCCGCACGATGAGAACACCGTCGGGTTGGTCCGGGTCGGAAGCCGGATTGCTCATTCCTCCATCCCTTTGGCTTGCGTGTGATGCCCGGTGTGGTGGGTGCCGGGCGCAATGAGGGCCTTCATGATTCGGCCCGCGCGCAGTGCATCGAAGACAGTAAGTGCGTCAGCTAATGGACTGATTACCGTGGTGAGGTCTGCGACGTCGACTTGTCGGGTGGTCAGTAGGTGGATCGCGCGGTCGAATTCGTCGGTATAGATGTACGTCCCCCGCACCGTAATCTCTTTAAGCAGGATCGTCGCCGAATCGAGGCCAGGGTCTGGCCCCGTCGCGACCACCACCAGAATGCCGCCGGGCCGTAGCAGTTTCAGCGCGGCAGCGGTGGCGGCTGCGCTGCCTGAGCACTCGAGCGCGACGTCGACCCCCAATCCGCGGGCGTCGCCTTGTGCTGCGTCGGCGGCGAGCGACACAGCATGGGAATCGGCCGCGAACTTGGCCCGCTGTTGCGCCGGTTCCATGAGAAGGATCTGTGCAGGCGATCTGAGGTGAGCGAGCCTGCAAACGAGCTGCCCGATCGGGCCTCCACCGGTGACTAACACCGTGCGCCCAGCGAGCTCGCCGGAAAGTTCCACCGCTCGCAGTGCAGTCGCCGTGGGTTCGACCCAGGCCGCCTCAAGAGCTCCCAGCTCTTCGGGGATTCGGCGCAGGTGGCCGGGGAAGGCGGCCATCAGCGGTGCCAGAGCTCCGTCAGCCTGCAGGCCCAGCGCCGTCTCCAACGTGGCTTGGCGACAAAAGTTTGGCCGCCCGGACCGGCAGTAGACACAAGACCCGTCCACGTTGCCGTTGGGGTTGACCGCAACCCTCTGGCCCGCTGCCCAGTCCGCGACGTTGCCCCCGACCGCCACGACCCGGCCGGTGGACTCGTGTCCGAGAATGCAGTCGCCCCGGTACACCTGCGGCAACTGAGAGGCGTGCAGATCGCTGCCGCAAATGCCGCACAGATCGACTTCGACCAGGACCTGATCAGCTCGCAGCCTCGGGCGTGGCCGGTCCTGCAGCGCAATCCGCCCTTGTGCCGTAAGCACCACTGCGGGCATCGTCATCTTTACTGAGCTCCATGTCTTTGTGCACAGGTCGCACGACTCAGCGATTCATCGTGCTGCGGATCCGTTGATTCAATGTCAGGTCGATGTGTCTGGAATCTCGTTACACGGTAAAGGAATACGGCCCGAAACGGCCCCAGGCGACAACGACGGCGAGCACCAGCAGCACGGCATTCACAGCAACCTGCGGCGCTTCTTTGCGCCGAGCATGCACCGCGGCCGCACCGGCCATCACCAACACGAGCCCGACAGCAGCCAGCGGTACCAGTATCGGAGCGATGTGAACTGCGGCCGGCAGCACTAGCCCGATAGCACCGAGTATCTCGGCGAGCCCGATCAATCGGATACTGCTCGGGCTGAAGTCCTGCGCCCAGCCCTGGCCAGACGTGACGAGCTTGTCTTTGGGCACAAACTGTTTCATCAGTCCGCTTCCGGCGAACACAGCTGCTAAGACAATCGCGATAATCCATAGCGCCGAGTTCATGAAGTCCTCCTTGTTGATGTGAATGGACAGATTGGTTGGACCGCTTTCAATTTCGTATGCATTAAGAACCGCTAACTGGTGTCGGTCCAGCTCGCGCTACGATTCCGGAAGCCGTAAGACTTCGTCCCAGTCGCAGTCGCCTACGTCTCACGGTTCACCGAATGTCGCGCTGAGGCTGGCGACTTCATCGTCCCGCAACGACAATGAACCAGCGCCAAGGTTTTCCGCGAGGTGGCCGCGACTGCTAGTTCCCGGGATCAGCAGCACGTTATCCGAGATGGCCAGCAGCCAGGCGAGAGCAACCTGGGCCGGTGTAGCGCCGTGGCTGACAGCGGTGCCAGCGACGACCGGATTGGTGCGGATCGCATCATGCTGCTTCTTCGGCCAGCCCAGCGGACAAAACGGAACGAACGCGATGCCTCGGGCCATACACTCATTAAGGACCGCAGCCGAAGACCGATCCGCGAGGTTGTAGGCGTTCTGCACGCAGACGATGTCGGTGACCTCAAGCGCCCGCAGGAGGTGTCGGTGGGTCACGTTGCTGATCCCGATTCCTGCGATCAAGCCGTCGTCGCGCGCGGCTATCAAGGCGCCAAGCTGGTCAACAAATCGTTCGTCAGGCACGGCATTGTCCATCACGCGCAGGTTTACAGCGGTGAGTTGCTCGACGCCCAGCGTCGCAAGATTGTCTTCGATGCCCACGCGGAGCTGATCGGGCTCGTCATACGGCACTACCGCGCCAAAACCATCCCGACGGGCGGCGACCTTGCTGACCAAAGCTAGTTCGTCGGGGTACGGGAAGAGCGCTTCCCGGATCAGCTGGTTTACCACCCCAGGTCCGTAATATTGCGCGGTGTCAATGTGATCTACACCCGCGTCCACCGCGGCCCGTAACACGGCGATAGCTTCATCACGGTTCCGCGGTGGACCGAAGACGCCGTCTCCGGCCAGCTGCATCGCGCCGTACCCAACGCGCCAAACCGCTTTGTCCCCAACGTGACAGCGCATAGGCATTGGGCCGCTCGGATCCTGAGCTGCATCGGGCTCTTGCCGCGACGTCGTCATTGTCGCTGCTCGCGAACTGGACCATTGCGCACTGAATGGTCAGGCATAAATGGGCGCCACGTCAAAGTAGACGCGATAGTTGTCGATCTTACCGGCGGCGTCTGTATGGAAGATCGTGACGCACGGGATAGCGACTTGTTGCCCGTCTTTGCGGCCGTAGCTGACCTTGAACTCGACGATCGAGTCGTCGCCGACGTTCCATTCGTTCACGATTTCGTGACGCAGGCCCGCGATCGTGTCATAGAAAGCGGTTATCCCGGCGCGGATCTCGTCGATACCGACCAACGGTTGGCCGTTCCCGAAAACAACGCGGCTGTCCGTGGCGAAGAGCGAGGCTATCGCGGCGACATCCATCGAGTCGACCGTGGCGAACAGGTCACGCGTGTTGGGACGGGTTGTCGCACCCATGGGTAATCCCTTCCTAGTTCCAGGCCCGATCTTGGCTCAGGATACGTGATACATCATCTATATCTCAAGAGACCGCATGCTATTCCGGGCAGGCTTGTGTCCAGAGCCGAGCCCTACGATTGGGTAGATCTGCTTCTAACGGGGCAGTGTCAATACCTCGAGAAGCGGATGATGCTTCATTCTGTGTTGTTTCGTAGCTACTCACCACGGAGCCGGCGGCAAGGAGCTGTTGAAGTTCATGTGGACGTGAATGTGTTCCAACGCTGCAGTAAGGGGCGCGAGGAGCTCGTCGGGCAGCGGGCCGAAGAACAGACGCCGGACCAAGGCCACATGACCGGGGGCTGCGGCGTCAATCGCTTCCCGACCCGCTCGTGTCAGAATCGCGTCCGTTGCCCTGCCGTCGTCCTCTGATGGAATCCGTTCAGCGAGACCGCGTTCGCACAACCGCCGCAGCTGATGCGACGCACGGCTCCGTTCCCAACCGATCAGGGCCGCGAGGTCAGAGACCTGAAGGCGCCCGCCGGGCGCCGAAGTCAACGCATTCAGAACGTGGTAGTCGGCAAGCGACAAATCGCTGTCGCTCTGAAGCTGCCGATTCATCTCATAATTCATTCGCATCTGCACGCGCATGAAGGTACGCCAAGCTTGCAGCTGGGCGGGCGACAGCCAAGGCTCTTGAGCGGTCTTTCGGCGCTGATTATGTGCCACTTCGGCTAATTCCTTTTCGGGCTATACGCCGAGGATATCGCGATAATGCCCGGTAACTGCTCCGACGCGTCGTCAGCGACCGTGGATACCAGCCCCTCTAGATCACTGCCTACCACGATTGGGAAGGCAACCACGAGCGGTTGGTTGAGACCGCAAAGAACAATCAATTGATACATCACGCATGTAGTTGAACTGATGCGAGCTGGCTCGGAGGATTCACCATCACCGAGATCGTTCAAGGGCGCTGGCCGTTCAAGGCGCGTCAATTGCCGGCAAGGGCGCTGCCAGTGGATCCGAACTGGCCGCGCCGGTCGCCCGGACCTTCATTCGCGCGGCTTCGCCCCACCGGTAGGCGTAAGTGCGACAACTGGGATGGTGCGCGTCGTCATGCGCTGATAGTCGGCGTATTGCGGATACCGTTGCGCCTGATCGGCGTACTTCGTATCGCGCTCTGCTCCGCTCAGTTCAACGACATGTACGTCGAGGCGCTCGTCTCCGACTTCGATGCTGGCATCGGGGTTGGCGATGAGGTTCCAGTACCACGCGGGGCTGCGGTCAACACCGGCGGCCGAGGCGAACAACAGGTAGCGACCGTCGTCGGCCAGATACATCAGTGGGTGCACCCGTTCTTGGCCACTTCGTGCTCCGGTCGTGTGTAGTAGCAAAACCGGTGCGCCCTCAAACGGTCCACCGAGGCGGCCATGATTGCTGCGGAACTCTTCGATGTTGCGGCGGTTAAACTCGTTGCCCTCTGCCATGATGCCTCCTCGTTGATTTCGATCAGATCAATTCAGCTGGGCGCGTCCGGTTCGGCGGCACACCCGTGGATTCACGGCGCATGATCTGTCAGCACGGTGTACAACTCGACGATGAAGCCATCTCGCACGATTGCAACGTCGAATCCCGAGCTCTCCGGCGCCGAGCTTCCGGGTTTGACCAACTGAAACGCTAAGTAGCCCAAACCCAATGTCTGATAGACGGGACCTGCGGCAATGAACTGAAGATCGCCGAGCTTGGCTTGCAGCTCGGCCGCTTTGGCGTCCAGCGCGTCGCGGCCCGTGGTCACGCCGCCGTCGTCGGTCCATCGGATGTCGTCGGCATAGACGTGTTCGACCGTGGCACGCCGGCGCGAAGGGTCGCGCTCGTTGAAGACCTCGAGAAGGTTCGCGTGCATCAGTTCAGTGATCGTGGCGCCCATCGGGGTTCCTCCTCCACTTAGCTCCGTTGCGCGCGGAGGTACCAGAACGCCATTTCGATTTGCGCGCCGTCCAGTTCGCCGCGCAGGGTGGCAGGCTCCAGCGACGTGATGTCCCAGCCGCCGCCGCCGAGGACGTCGCGCAGTGTCTCTTCGGACACCGCCGGTCGCGGCTCCTTACCTACTGGGTTGGCCTCGGAGAAGCAACTGAGCAACAGGGTGGCGCCCGGCCGGGTAGCCCGGTGCACCGCGGCGGCGTAACTACGTCTGCCGTCGTCATCGAGGCTATGGAAAAGGCCGCTGTCGATCACCGTGTCGAACGCGTCGGTGTAGCCCTCGAGCTTGGTGGAGTCGGCCACCGCAAAATTCACGTCGGCTCCGGCGTCCTTTGCCCGCTGCTCAGCGGCTTTCAGGGCGGTGAGTGAAATGTCCAACCCGGTCACCGTGTAACCGTTCTTAGCCAGGTAGACGGCGTTGTCGCCGAGCCCGCAGCCGATGTCGACGACGTCGCCGTGGACCCAGCCGCCGGTCTGCCAGGCGATGACACTCTCGCTGGGCGCCTTGTTATCCCATGGCGGTGTGGTCATCGGCGCTATGCCTTCGCCCGGGCTTTCGCCACGGTAGAGCGCTTCGTAATCGATGTGCGGTGATCCGGAGGACCCTTGGGAGGAACTTGAGTCTGTCGTACTCATAAGCGTCACAGTAGTGGATCTACATGATACGTCAATTAAGTTCCGCACTCGGCGAGATGCGACGCATCGGAAATGGGGAACGGACTGCAGCCCGGACGCGCTCTCCCGCGAGCTCGGTACCCCTACGCACCGGTGCCGACCAACGACCGGAAGTTCGTTTCCAGCAGAACTGCTAGTCGTTGGTTGATTGCGCGTCGGCGTCCAGAAGTGCCGATCCACGCAGTCATCGGCGCGGTCGACGGTGTGGTACACACCGCCTATCGCCGCGAGCCTCAACTAATTGATTTATCATGTAAAAATACTACTATAGCGCTCATGCCTAAAGCAGTGCAGTTCGATTCGTACGGCGGCGTCGACGTCCTTGAGGTGCGCAACGTGCCCCGCCCCGTTCCGGAAGCCGGCGAGGTTCTGGTCGAGGTCAAGGCGGCCGGCATCAATCCGAGTGAGGCGGTGATCCGGAGTGGGGCCCTGGCCGACCAGTTCCCGGCCACGTTTCCGTCCGGCCAAGGCAGCGACCTGGCGGGAGTGGTGGCCGAACTCAGCTCGGGCGTCAGCGATTTCGCTGTGGGCGATGAGGTGATCGGGTTCTCCATGCGCCGGTCTAGCCACGCCGAATACGTGACAGTGCCGGCAAACCAGTTGACCGCCAAGCCGTCGGAGGTTTCCTGGGAGGTAGCCGGCTCGCTGTTTGTCGCGGGCGCCTCTGCCTATGCCGCGGTGCGGGCGGTGCGCCTCGTACCGGGAGAGACGGTAGCGATCGCGGGTGCGGCCGGCGGTGTCGGTTCGATCGCGATTCAACTCGCCCGACGCGCCGGGGCCACGGTCCTCGGCATCGCCGGGCCGTCCAACGATGCATGGCTCGCCGACCATGGCGCGGTCCCGGTCAACTATGGCGAGGACCTGCCGGCCCGGCTGCGCGCCGCGGCACCGTCCGGACATATCGACGCCCTGCTGGATTTCTTCGGTGGTGGATACGTCGCGATGGCGGTCGAGGACCTCGAAGTGCCACGCGACAGGATCGACACCATCGCCGATTTCGCTGCCGTGGAGCGGTTCGGGGTCTTGTCGGCAGGCGGCGCGGATGCCGCGACAGCGGCGGTGGTCGGCGAGTTGGCCGACCTCGTCGCACGGGGTGAGCTGGAAGTGCCGATCGCCGGAGTCTTCGCCCTCGAGGATGTGCGGAACGCGTTCCGGGCGGTCGAACTGCGACACACCCGCGGCAAGTTGGTGCTGCGACCATGAGCGGCGGAGGCATTCGACGCGCGCCGCCCGGTGCACACACCGGGATTCAACCGCAATCAGAAACGAATACGAGGCAGTTATGAGTGATGTGAAAATTGGGATTATCGCCGGCAGCACGCGGCCGGGCCGTCACGCCAGGGCGGTCGCCGATTGGGTACTCGGGCAGAGTTCGGGGCGGTCGGGCGCACGCTATGAGATCATCGATCTCGCCGACCACCCGCTTCCCCACCTCGATGAGCCGATGCCACCGTCATTCGGTCAGTACCAGCACAACCACACCAAGACGTGGGCGGCCACCATCGGTGGGTACGACGGCTTTATCTTTGTCAGCCCTGAGTACAACCACTCGACGTCCGGGGTGCTCAAGAACGCGATCGACTACCTCTACGCGGAATGGAACAACAAGGCGGCTGCCTTCGTCTCCTACGGTTCCCTCGGCGGCGCGCGCGCGATCGAGCATCTGCGCGCGGTGTGTGGCGAACTTCAGATTGCCACTGTCCGCCAGCAGCTGTCGTTCTCGTTGTTCACGGACTTCGAGAACTTCGCCGCGTTCACCCCGGCAGCGCTGCACAACGACGCCGCTGTCACCCTGTTCGATCAGCTTGAATGTTGGGCCGGCGCGCTGAAGCCGCTGCGCGGCTGATGCGGCACAGTCAGGCGGATTCCACCGGCGGGCAGCGGACACCGGGCCGCTATCGCCT
>DASZLQ010000349.1:0-13159 GCA_035552295.1 Mycobacterium sp.
ACGGCCAGGGCCGGGTCGAGGACCACTGGATGCAGAGCGAGCTGGGCGCCACCACCTATCTCGATACCGAACCGTGGCGGGGTGAGCCGCTGCTGAGCTACCTGCGCAAGATGGTGTTCTGGTCCGACGTCACACCGGCCAATGCCGACCTGGCAGTGCTGTCGCTACTCGGGCCGCGGTTAGCTGACCGGGCGGTGCTCGACGTGCTTGGCCTGGATACTCTGCCCGCCGAGCTGACCGCGGTTCCGGTGGCCGGCAGTGGATTCGTGCGGCGGATGCCCGAAGCGCCTGCCGGCCACATCGAACTGGACCTAGTGGTGGCGGGTAGCGAGGCGGCCGACTGGCAGAAGCGGTTGGCGCAGGCGGGCGTGCGGCCGACCGGGGTGTGGGCCTATGAAGCCCACCGGGTGGCGGCGTTGCGCCCCCGGCTCGGCGTCGACACCGATGAGCGCACCATCCCCCACGAAGTGGGCTGGATCGGTGGCCCCGGTGCGGGAGCCGTCCATCTGGACAAAGGCTGCTATCGCGGGCAAGAGACCGTCGCGCGGGTACACAACCTCGGGAAACCGCCCCGGATGCTGGTGTTGTTGCACCTCGACGGTTCGGTGGAGCGACCCTCGACAGGTGACGCGGTGCTGGCCGGCGGTCGCACCGTCGGCCGCCTCGGAACCGTGGTCGACCACGTGGACCTCGGGCCGGTCGCGCTGGCACTGCTCAAGCGTGGGCTACCCGCCGACACCGACCTGGCGACCGGCGACCAAGCCGCGGTCGCCGCGGTCATCGACCCCGACTCGCTGCGGCCCGCCGAACAAACCGGCGCGGGACGACTGGCCGTTGAACGGTTGCGGGGCGGTACGCGGTAATTGGCAATGTGGTCCGCCGCAGCGGGCAGGGGGCACCGGCGCCCAACCGTGAGGCACGGTAAACTGTCGGCAGGACAATAACGAGACCAAGAGATCGGAGCCGCCTACTTGTTAGGCCGCTCCGTTATTGCGCGAGGGGGTCCCCCCATGGGCCGCGGCCGGGCTAAGGCAAAGCAGACCAAGGTTGCTCGAGAACTTAAGTACAGCTCCCCGCAGACCGACTTCCAGCGGCTCCAGCGCGAGCTGTCAGGGACCGGTGCCGACGCATCCGACGAGCTGGACGGCGACGCCGCCGACGACTCGTTGGATCACGAGGACGACTGGCGTCGCTAGACCCCTCGCTTGTGCCGATGCGCTTCGCATCGGCACCGCGTTAGTCGCATTCCCTTAGAACCTCGGGTGTTGTCCGACGAGCCGTGCCCGCGGGCCCGCTTTTCCGCCCTTGCAGACGGTTCCCAACACCCAGCAGTCCAAGTGCCGTGCGGTCAACATGGCCATTGCGCGGTCGGTGTCTTCAGGCGCCACGACGGCGATCATGCCGACGCCCATGTTGAAGGTCTTTTCCATCTCCTCGCGCGTAACCCGGCCACGCTGGGCGATCATCGCGAACACCGGCGCGGGCGTCCACGTGCCTCGGTCCGCCTCGGCGACCAGCCCATGCGGGATGACGCGTTGCAGGTTGCCGGCCAGCCCGCCGCCGGTGACGTGGCAGAACGTCCGGACATGGGTTTCGGCGGTCAGCGCCAGGCAGTCTTTGGCGTAGATCCGGGTGGGCTCCAGCAATTCCTCACCCAGCGTGCGGCCGAATTCCTCCACATAACCGGCCAGGTTCATCCGGTCGATCTCGAGTAGAACCGTGCGGGCCAGCGAGTATCCGTTGGAATGCAAGCCGGAAGAACCGAGCGCGATGATGACGTCACCGGGTTTGACGCGATCGGGACCCAGCACGTCGTCGGCCTCAACTATGCCCACACCGGTGGCCGAGATGTCGTAGTGATCCGGTTCCATCAGACCCGGGTGTTCCGCGGTCTCGCCGCCCAGCAGCGCGCAGCCCGCCCGCACACATCCCTCGGCGATACCGCTGACGATCGCGCTCAGCCGTTCTGGCACCGTCCGGCCGACCGCGATGTAGTCCTGCAGAAAGAGCGGTTCGGCGCCGCAGACCACGAGGTCGTCGACCACCATCGCCACCAGGTCCAGGCCCACGGTGTCGTGTTTGTCCATGGCCTGAGCAACCGCCAGCTTGGTACCGACACCGTCGGTGGAAGCCGCCAGCACCGGTTCGCGGTAGCCGCCGCGCAGTGCGAACAATCCGGCGAATCCGCCAAGCCCGCCGCGAACCTCAGGCCTGGTGGCCTTGGTGGCCAGCGGCTTGAACAGTTGCACGGCGCGCTCACCGGCTTCAATGTCCACCCCGGCCGACGCGTAGCTGATGCCCTGGCTGCCCGGGTCGCGTCCGGGGCTTTTTCCGGGATCCGTCATCGCGATAAAGGCTACCGGGCGGCGCCCACCGCCGGTATCAAACTTCGTCAGTGCACAACCGGTACTTCTGGTATTTCACCGGGTGCGAAGTCATCGAGCCCGGCTCCGCGCGCCGCGTTGGCGAGCATCTGCTCGACGACGTTCTTGCCCAGCGCGGTTTCGCTGGGCAGCTCGATCGGATACTTGCCGTCGAAACACGCGGTGCACAGCCGCGAAGCCGGCTGCTCGGAAGCCGCGATCATGCCGCGCAGCGAGATGTAGCCCAGCGTGTCGGCCCCGATGGCATGCCGTACCGCCTCGAGCATTTCTTCCTCGTCTTCCACGGCGTTGGCGATCAACTCGGCCGGTGACGGGAAGTCGATGCCGTAGAAACACGGCCACTTCACCGGGGGTGAGGCGATGCGCACGTGCACCTCGACGGCCCCGGCCTCACGCAGCATTCGCAACAATGCGCGCTGGGTGTTTCCTCGCACGATCGAGTCATCGACGACGATCAGACGCTTGCCGCGGATCACCTCTTTAAGCGGGTTGAGCTTCAGCCGGATGCCGAGCTGGCGGATGGTCTGCGACGGCTGGATGAAGGTGCGCCCGACATAGGCGTTTTTCATCAGGCCCTGCCCGTAGGGGATGCCGGACCCCTGCGCGTATCCCACCGCCGCCGGCGTGCCCGATTCCGGCACGCCGATCACCAGGTCGGCGTCGACCGGGCATTCACGGGCCAGCCGACGACCGATCTCCACCCGGGTGCCGTGGACGGATCGGCCGGCGATCGTGCTGTCCGGCCGCGCCAGGTAGACGTACTCAAAGACGCAGCCCTTGGGCGTCGGATTGGCGAAACGCGTGGACCGCACTCCATCGGCGTCGATGGCCAGCAGTTCACCCGGTTCGATATCACGCACGAACGAAGCGCCGACGATGTCGAGTGCAGCCGTTTCGGAAGCCACCACCCAGCCGCGATCCAGCCGGCCGAGCGAAAGCGGGCGCACCCCATAGGGATCGCGGCACGCATACAGCGTGTTCTCGTCCATGAACGTCAGGCAGAACGCGCCGCGCACGGTCGGCAACAGTTCCAGTGCCGCCTGTTCCAGAGTGGAATCGGCGGCACCGTGGGCCAGCAGCGCGCCCAGAATGTCAGAGTCCGTGGTCGCCGGGGCGGGGCAACGCTTGGCGATCAACCCCGCGTCGCGGGCGCGTGCGGCAAGGTCAGCGGTGTTGACCAGATTTCCGTTGTGGCCCAACGCAACTCCGGTGCCCGCCGCGGTGTTGCGGAAGACCGGCTGGGCGTTTTCCCACGTGGTGTCACCCGTGGTGGAGTAGCGACAGTGCCCGATCGCGACGTGGCCATGCATTGCCGCCAGCGTCTGCTCGTCGAACACCTGACTGACCAGGCCGAGGTCCTTGAATACCAGCACCTGGGATCCATCGGCGACAGCGATACCTGCGGCCTCCTGGCCGCGATGTTGCAACGCGTACAAGCCGTAGTAAGTGAGTTTGGCGACTTCTTCGCCGGGGGCCCAGACCCCGAATACACCACACTCTTCACGGGGTGAGTTCAGGTCCTGCTGGGGTTCCTGGACGGTCACGGGTCGGCGGCTCCCTGGGGAACGGTTGGTGACCTAACGGAGTCTACGGCCACGACGGCCTCAGCGCCGAATCCATCAGGCGTGTTGAGCGTCGAAAATTCCTCTCTTTACCCTGAACCTGCAGTTCAAGGTTATATTCAGCTCACAGCTATGAGAGGTAGCCAGTGGTCGATTTCACCCGCCCGGGAGCCCGATAGCGTCAGCGCACCGGTGCTCTTCGCGTCCGCCAGCGACACCATCCCGGTGGCTAGCAGCAGCCACGTCCGCGGATCGGTCTCCACCACATTCGGTGGCGTGCCGCGGGTGTGCCTCGGCCCGGAAACACACTGCACCGCGGCAAACGGAGGTATCCGGACCTCGACGCTGGCGCCGGGTGCCATGGCGGCCAAGGTGCGTGCGGTGAGCCGCACCGCAGTCGCCAGAACATCGCGGTCGGGTGCCGGACGGGTTTCGTCGCGCAACCAGTCGGCAACGGCCAACACGGCCAGCCGGGTCCTGGCCGGATCGGCTTTCTCACGGGCGGCCATACCTTAGGGTCTCAGAATTATGGGCCGTCTTCGCTTGGGGACGCGGCCACCGTTCAAGACCGTCGGCCTCGTGACGATCGTGGTCATGGGGCTCATCGGGTTGGTCCTGTACTCGCAGTTTCGGGACGATCTCACACCGAAAACGAAGTTGACGATGGTGGCTGCCGGCCCCCTGAAGAGACGCGCAGACAAACAAGCCGTTCTTCGTTTAACGAGACCGCCGCTGGACGATCAGCGCTGCCGCGGCGCCGACCTCGTTGATGACCAAGTGCACCAGCATCGGCGCGGCAAGGCTGCCGGAACGGTCGGCCAGCCAAGCGAACAGCCAGCCCCCGACACCGGTGGCCAGCACGGTGGCCACCACCGGCTCACCCGTCGCGCGCGCGTCCGCGATGTGGGAGAGCCCAAAAGCAGCGGCCTGCAACAACCTTCCGCCGGACTTGCCGAAGGCGCGCGAAGCGACTGTGGCCAGCGCCGCGCGGAAGGCGGCCTCCTCGGCCCAGACAGTGCCGACGGGTATCCGCAACAGCAGCCAGCCCGGCGCCGACGCCGGCAACTCGCGAACGGCCATCGACAGCCGCACCGGGGGCAGTGCGGTCGTCGCGGCGGTCGCTGTCGCCGCTGCCACGCCGGCGGCGGAGCCCAGTCGCAAGCCCGCCCACAGCCGCGGCGGACGTAGTCCCGACGGCGGACGGGTCACCAGTACCAGGAACCCGCCCGCGCCGGCCTGCAGCGCTACCCGCCACGCGCCCGGTAGCCGCGGGCTGACCAAGCTCCAGCCGACCAACGCGGCGGACAAAGACAACGCGGAAATCAGACGAAAACGCTTGTCACACATCCGGATTCGCTAGTTCGCTCATCCGAAGAATCGCGGTAACACCGACTCGGACGTCTCGCGTAGTTCTGCCAGCGAAACCGTGAACAGGCCCTGAACCTCTACGGCGTCTGAGCCCTGATCGACGACACCGACGCGGGCGGCGGGAAGTCCCCGCACCTCACACATCGAACGGAACCGGCTCTCCTCGGTTCGCGGCACCGCCACCAGCACGCGGCCGGCCGACTCGGAAAACAACATCACAAACGGATCGGTGCCCTCGGGAAGAACTATGCGGCAACCGGTTTCACCTGCCACCGCCGATTCGACGATGGCCTGCGCCAGGCCGCCTTCGGATAGGTCGTGCGCGGCGGACACCAGCCCGTCCCGTGACGCCGAGCTCAGCACGTCGGCCAGTAGCTTCTCGCGCGCCAGGTCAACCGCCGGTGGCCGTCCGCCCAGATGGTCGGCGGTCACCTGCGCCCAGATGGAACCGTCGAATTCGTCGCGCGTCTCGCCCAACAGCATCAAGGTCTCGCCCGGTTCGCTGCCCAGCCCGGCGGGGATGCGCCGGCCGACGTCGTCGATGACACCCAGTACCCCGACCACCGGCGTGGGCAGGATCGCCGCCGAACCGGTCTGGTTGTAGAAGCTGACATTGCCGCCGGTCACCGGAATCCCCAGGGCCGCACAGCCATCGGCCAGGCCTCGCACAGCCTGCGCGAATTGCCACATCACCCCGGGGTCCTCGGGTGAGCCGAAGTTGAGGCAGTTGGTCACCGCGACCGGGGTGGCACCGGTGACGGCGACGTTGCGGTACGCCTCGGCCAGCGCCAGTTGGGCACCGATGTACGGATCCAGCAGCGTGTAGCGCCCCGAGGCGTCGGTCGACACCGCGATGCCGCGGCCGGTCGACTCGTCGATGCGCAGCACGCCACCGTCAGCATGCTCAGCCAGCACCGTGTTGCCACGCACGTACCGGTCGTACTGTTCGGTGATGAACGCCCGGCTGCACAGGTGTGGGCTGCCCAGCAGCGCAAGCAAAGTCGCGCGCAATTCATCACCGGTGGTCGGCCGCGGCAGCCTGCTCGACGTGTCCGCATTCAAGGCGTCCTGTGATTCGGGGCGGGCAACCGGGCGCTGGTAGACCGGACCTTCGTGGGCCACGGTGCGCGGCGGCACGTCGACGACCGTCTCGCCGTGCCAGGTGATCTGCAGCCGGTCACCGTCGGTGACCTCACCGATGACGGTGGCCAGCACCTCCCATTTGCGGCAGACCGCAAGGAAGGCGTCCACATTCTCCGGCGCGACGACCGCGCACATCCGCTCTTGTGACTCACTGGACAGAATCTCGGCGGGCGTCATATTGGCCGCCCGCAGCGGGACGTCGTCCAGTTCGACCCGCATACCACCGTCGCCAGCTGACGCGAGTTCCGATGTGGCACAGGATAATCCGGCCCCGCCGAGGTCTTGGATGCCGATCACCAACCCCGCCGCATACAGCTCGAGGCAGCACTCGATCAGCACCTTCTCGGTGAACGGGTCGCCGACCTGCACCGAGGGCAGCTTCTTGCGCCCGGGGCCACCACCCTCGTCGCCGCCGAAGGTCTCCGAAGCCAATACGGACACGCCACCGATGCCGTCCAGGCCGGTCCGCGCGCCGAACAGGATGATCTTGTTGCCGGTGCCGGAAGCGAACGCCAGGTGCAGGTCCTCTTTGCGTAACGCCCCGACGCACAATGCGTTGACCAACGGGTTGCCCGCATACGACGCGTCGAACACCGTCTCGCCGCCGATGTTGGGCAAGCCCAATGAATTCCCGTAGCCGCCGATGCCGCGAACCACGCCGTCGAGCACGCGGCGGGTGTCCGGCGCGTCGGCCGCGCCGAATCGAAGCTGGTCCATCACCGCGACGGGTCGCGCGCCCATGGCCATGATGTCGCGGACGATCCCGCCGACGCCGGTGGCGGCACCCTGGTAGGGCTCGACGTACGACGGGTGGTTGTGCGATTCCACCTTGAAAGTGACCGCCCAGCCGTCCCCGATGTCAACGACACCGGCGTTCTCGCCGATCCCGGCCAGCATGCCGGCGCGCATCTCGCCGGTCGTGGTCTCACCGAAGTAGCGCAGGTGAACCTTGGAGGACTTGTACGAGCAGTGCTCACTCCACATCACCGAGTACATCGCCAGTTCGGTGTCGGTGGGTCTGCGGCCCAGGATCTCGCGTATCCGCTGGTACTCGTCGTCTTTGAGGCCGAGCTCATGAAAGGGTTGCGGCTGGTCGGGGGTGGTCGACGCATGCTCGACGGTGTCAACCACGTGGGTGCGCGCGCTCGTCACGCAGACAGTCTAGGTTGGCGCTGCTCTCGCCGTCTGGACGCCGCTTCGACCGCTGCCGGCCGCTGTTCGGCCTGTAGTTACTGACCGGCTACACAGAACACGTTGCCCTCGGGGTCGGCCAGCACCACCCAGCGGAAGTTTTCGCTGAACCTGCGCCGGCCCACCTCGGTGGCTCCCGCGGCCGTCAACCGCGACACCTCGGCATCCACGTCCTGGGCACTGAAGTCGAGGTGCACGCGGTTTTTCCGGGCGTGGGACCGGGCACATTCTGGAACCCGAGCCGGGGCCCTTCGGAGCGCATCACCGCGACGAATTCGCCAGGGATCATTTCCTGGGTCGTGCCACCGAACTGCTCGGCCCACCATCCGGCCAGCTTCGTGGGATCGCTGCAGTCGAAGGTGACCATCTCCACGTTGAGCGCCATACCGATGACGGTACTCAGCGGCCAGGGCTCACACCACAGCCTCGATAGCGCCGCCGCGCAGCAGCTCGGCGCTCTCGGTGTCGGCGGGATAGAACAATTCCACCGCGAGCTCGGCAAGGGTGACGTCGAGCGGGGTCCCAAACGTGGTCAGCGTTGTGAACATGGAAAGCCGTTGCCCGCCAGCGATCGCGAGTTCGAACGGAACGAGCAGAGAGGCGTTGTGCGGCGGCGCGTTCCATGCCGCCGCAGCGGCCGCGACGCCGGGATACCCGCGCACCTCCTCGTAGAGCACCTGTAATGCCGGGTCACCGGTGAGCGCGATCGTGCGCCGGAGCTGATGGAGCAGATAACCGGCCCAGTCCTCGAAGTTCAGGGTTCGCGCGGCGAGACCATCGGGATGCAGGGATAACCGGTAGACGTTGGCCGGCGGGCCGAGCAAGCCTTGTGGCACACCGGCGGTAAGCGCGGTCGCCGCGGCGTTGGAACCGACGATGTTCCAGCACCGATCGATGACGATGCCCGGGTAGGGATCATGTGCATCAAGGAGCCGCTGCACGGCCGCGCGCGCCGGAGCGAGCGCGTCGTCCTCGAACGGGCGCGATGGGTAGCGCGGGGCGTAGCCGGCGGCGAGCAGCAACGTGTTTCGCTCACGCAGCGGCACATCGAGGCCTTCGGCCAGCACGAGCACCATCTCGGGGCTGGGCCGGGAGCGGCCGGTCTCGATGAAGCTCAGGTGCCTCGCCGAGACGCCCACGTTCGACGAAAGGTCGAGCTGGCTCACCCGTCGACGCGCTCGCCATCCACGCAACAACGTCCCAAGCGTCGCATCGGTCACAAGAGGCAACGGTAATCACGCCTTCGCATCTGCGCGATGACCCCGGAGGTAATTGTGCCGCCGCACCGCACCGAGAAACGCTTACTAGTACACGCTCGATCGAAGAGCCTGACCCAGGGAGGAACCATGAGCAACATCCAATCCGCTGCGGCCAATGCGAATGCCGACTCGGCTGCCCCAATGTTCAGCGCTGAACTGTGGGCGGCGTATTGGGCCGACCCCGATATGTCTCGTGGGTTCGACGTTCTGGCCGACGACATCGTCGGCTACTGGCCCGAGAACCCAGAACCGGTGCGAGGCAAAGAGGCCTACACGGCCAAGATCGCCGAGTTGCTGGCCGCCGCGGCGGATCTGCGGCTTCAAGTCGTCGACAGCGCGACCGTCCCCGGCGCCGCGGAGGGTGAACAGCTGGTCTTCCTGCACTACGTCGGCCAAGGCACCGGCCCGGCGGGACCCTTCGAGATCCGCGGGCTCGATCGGGTCCGCACCCGCGACGGCATCGTGGTGGAGAACGTCATCCGCTACGAACCCGCCATCCTTGCGAACCGCTGAGCGCGGACGCTGGTCACCGCGGCGACAAAAACGCTTGCAGGGCCGCCGAATAGGCGGCCACGTCGTGGGCACCCATCAACTCGCGTGCTGAGTGCATCGCAAGCTGGGCAGCGCCGACGTCGACGGCGGGGATGCCGGTCCTAGCCGATGCCAGCGGCCCAATGGTCGACCCGCACGGCAGGTCGGCCCGGTGCTCGTATCGCTGCAACCCGACGCCGGCCTGCCGGCAAGCCAGCGCCAACGCCGCAGCCGTGCGTCCATCGGTGGCGTACCGCAGATTGGGATGCACTTTGAGCACCGGCCCGGCGTTGACTTCGATCGGGTGACCCGGCTCGTGCCGCTCCGGGTAGTTGGGGTGAGTGGCGTGTGCCATGTCGGCCGAGGCCAGCAGCGAAGCCGGCAGGCGCCGCAGGTAGTCTTCCCGGCTGCCGCCGGCCGCGAGCACGATCCGTTCCAAAACGGTGCCGAGTAAGTCGGATTGCGCGCCGTGGTCGGAGGACGAACCGACCTCCTCGTGGTCGAAGAGCACCAACACCGGTATCAAGCCACGCGGCTCCGCCGCCAGCAAGGCCTCCATGCCCGCATAGCAACTGGCCTGGTTATCCAGCCGCGGAGCGCTAAGCAAGTTGGCATCGGCGCCGATTACCGTGGACCGGGTCAGATCGTGCGTCATCAGGTCAGCGGACAGCACGTCAACGGCCGCCACCCCCGCGCGCTCGGCAACGTAGTCGACGAAGGACGCGGCGTCGCCGACTCCCCATACCGCGTTGACGTGTCGTTGCGGGTCCAGCGTGAGCGACTTGCGGTCCTCGGCCAGATGGATGGCCAGCTGTGGCACGCGCAGGATCGGATCGTCTATCCGCAGGAGCCGGTGGGTGGCTCGGTCGCCGTCACGGACCGACAATCGCCCACTGATGCCCAGGTCTCGGTCCAGCCAGGAGTTGAGCCACGCTCCCCCATACGGCTCCAGCGCGACCACCCGCCAGCCGGCTACCACCCAGTCCGGATGCTGCTTGACCCGCAAGTTAGGGCTGTCGGTGTGCGCGCCGACGATCCGGAACGGACCGTCGGGCCCGTCGGAATTCCAGGCGACCAGTGAGCCGGCCCGGACGATGAAGTAGCGGCCCCGTTTGTCCGGCCAGCGGTCGGCTTCGCTCAGTTCGGCATACCCCGCCTCAACCAGCCGAGCGGCCACCGTCGCGCAGACATGAAATGGCGACGGGGACGCATCGATGAAATCGCAGAGGCCTACGGCGCTGGCCGACATGTTGACCATCATGGCTGTCGGCGACCGCGGAGTTCACGCTAGGGTCGGCAGAGTGCCTCCGGTCCAGCCGCAGTCCATTCTCGCGCCGTTGACGCCGGCCGCAATCTTCCTCGTGGTCAACATCGACGACGGCGGCGAAGCGACTGTGCACGACGCGGTGCCGGACCTGTCGGGGCTGGTGCGTGCCATTGGCTTCCGCGATCCCACCAAACACTTGTCGGTCATCGCCTCGATTGGCTCCGACGCCTGGGACCGGTTGTTCGGCGGGCCTCGGCCCGCCGAACTGCATACCTTCATCGAGCTGACCGGACCGCGGCACACCGCCCCGGCCACGCCCGGCGATCTGCTGTTCCATATTCGGGCCGAGACGATGGACGTATGTTTCGAGTTGGCCGGCCGCATCCTCAAGTCGATGGCAGGTGCGGTCACCGTTGTCGACGAGGTCCACGGCTTCCGGTTCTTCGACAACCGCGACCTGCTCGGCTTCGTCGACGGCACCGAAAATCCGGATGGCCCAATCGCTGTCAGTGCCACCACCGTCGGTGACGAAGACCCCGACTTCGCCGGCTCGTGCTACGTCCACGTACAGAAGTACGTGCACGATATGCAGTCGTGGGACTCACTGGCGGTCACCGAGCAGGAGCGAGTGATCGGGCGGACCAAGCTGGAAGACATCGAGCTCGATGACGACGTGAAGCCGCCGAACTCGCACATCGCGCTGAACGTGATCGAGGACGACGACGGCACCGAGCTCAAGATCGTGCGGCACAATATGCCGTTCGGTGAGCTGGGCAAGGACGAGTACGGCACCTACTTCATCGGCTATTCGCGCACACCTGAGGTCACCGAGCAGATGCTGCGCAACATGTTCCTCGGCGATCCGCCCGGCAACACCGACCGCATCCTGGATTTTTCCACGGCGGTCACCGGCGGGCTGTTCTTCTCCCCCACCGTGGATTTCCTCGACGACCCACCGCCATTACCCGCCCCGTTGGTGACGGAGCGGCCCGCCACACCCTCGTCTGACGACGGCTCACTTTCGATCGGCAGCCTGAAAGGAACGACCCAATGATGAACAACCTCTACCGCGATCTGGCACCGATCACCGACGTCGCTTGGGCCGAAATCGAATTGGAGGCGACGCGCACGTTCAAACGGCATATCGCCGGGCGCCGGGTGGTCGACGTCAGCGAGCCCGGAGGGCCCGTCACCGCGGCGGTCAGCACCGGTCGGCTGATCGATGTCAAGGCACCCACCGACGGCGTGGTGGCTCACCTGCGGACAAGCAAATCCCTTGTCCGGCTGCGTGTTCCGTTCACATTGTCTCGTTCCGAGATCGACGACGTCGAGCGTGGTTCCAACGACTCCGACTGGGACCCGGTCAAGGCCGCCGCCAAGAAGCTGGCGTTCGTCGAAGACCGGGCCATCTTCGAAGGCTATAAAGCCGCGTCGATCGACGGTATCCGGAGTAGTAGCTCAAACCCGCCGCTGAAACTGCCCAAGGAAGTACGCGGCTTTCCCGACGTCGTCTCGCAGGCGTTGTCCGAGCTGCGACTGGCCGGTGTCGACGGCCCGTACTCGGTGCTGCTGTCCGCCGACGCCTACACCAAAGTCAGCGAGACCACCGAACACGGCTATCCGATCCGCGAACACATCCGCCGACTGATCGACGGCGACATCATCTGGGCGCCCGCCATCGACGGTGCATTCGTGCTCACCACCCGCGGCGGTGACTTCGACTTGCAGCTGGGCACCGACGTGTCGATCGGATACCTCAGCCATGACGCCGACACTGTGCAGTTGTACCTGCAGGAGACGCTGACGTTCCTGTGCTACACCGCCGAGGCGTCGGTTTGCCTGAGCTCGTGAGGCGCGTGCGCATGCTTGACCGGCTGGACTAAAATCACGACGTGCCAGCGACTTACGAGTCGAAATTCAGTCGGAACGGCGGCGAGAAACGATGGCCAGCACAGCTCACAAAGAACACGTCGATCATGACCACGTCCACGGCGACGGATGCGGTCATGTCGCGATCCCGCATGGGGACCATGTCGACTACGTGCACGAGGGTCACCTTCATCGATGGCACGACGATCACTACGACGAATGCGAACCGTCCGGGCACGCCGTGCATGAGGATCACGACCATGTCCACGGCGACGGCTGCGGTCATGTGGCCGTGCCACACGGGGACCATGTCGACTACGTGCACGACGGGTGCCGGCACGCTTCGCACGGGGAGCACTACGACGAGCACTGACGCGGTCCCGGGCATAGCCAAGGGTGCCAAGCCGCGCCAGATACGACCTATCTACTGATTGCTGGTTGGGGGGCGCTGATGATGTGGCTGACCAGGTCCCGTATTGCGCCTGCGGGCGGAGTGCGCCCGCCGACCCAGATGGCTTGAAGTTGGCGGCGCAGGTTCAATTCGGGAATAGCTATGGCGCGGAGCCGACCGATGGCCAGGTCGTC
>DASZLQ010000350.1:0-8295 GCA_035552295.1 Mycobacterium sp.
CTTAACAGCCGAAGAAAAATGCCCGTGCGCCTTGCTGCGCACTCAGTGAGGAGTAACAACCTATGGATTGGCGCCACAAGGCGGTCTGTCGCGACGAGGACCCGGAGCTGTTCTTCCCGGTAGGGAACAGCGGCCCGGCGCTCGCGCAGATCGCTGACGCGAAACTGGTCTGCAATCGGTGCTCGGTGACCACAGACTGTCTCGCCTGGGCTCTGAATACCGGCCAGGACTCGGGCGTCTGGGGCGGGATGAGCGAAGACGAGCGGCGCGCGTTGAAGCGTCGCAACGCCCGGACGAAGGCCCGCAGCGGAGTCTGACCCAGTCTCCACACAGTGCGGCCCCGACAATCGTCGGGGCCGCACTGTTGCGTGGGCGTCACAGCAGCAACCGGGCCCGGCGACCGATCGGTACCCGCAGCACCACATCAGTGCCGCGCTCGGAGGCTTCACTCATGCCCAACGTGCCGTCCAGCTCCGCCGACACCAAGGTCCGCACGATCTGTAGGCCCAGGCTGTCGGACTTCTCCAGGTTGAATCCTTCGGGCAGTCCGCGCCCGTCGTCGTGCACCACGACGTCGAGCCAGCGCGCGGAGCGCTCGGCGCGAATCGTCACGGACCCTTCGGCAGCCGCGGGGTCAAACGCATGCTCGATCGCGTTCTGCACGAGCTCGGTAATCACCATGATCAGTGCCGTCGCGCGATCTGAGTCCAGCACGCCCAGATCGCCGACCCGGTTGATCCGGATCGGCCGGTCCACTGACGCGACGTCATTCATGATCGGCAGGATCCGGTCGACGACTTCGTCGAGGTTCACCTGCTCGTCCACCGACATCGACAGCGCGTCGTGGACCAGCGCGATCGACGACACCCGGCGCACCGACTCGATCAGGGCTTCCCGGCCCTCGGCGTTGACCGTCCGCCGGGCCTGCAGGCGCAGCAGCGCCGCCACTGTTTGCAGGTTGTTCTTCACCCGGTGATGGATCTCCCGGATCGTGGCGTCCTTGGAAATCAGGGCCCGGTCGCGGCGCTTCACCTCGGTGACGTCGCGGATCAGCACCGCGGCACCCGCGCTCGAGCCGTGCACTACCAACGGCAGCGTCCGCAGCAGCACCGTGGCGCCTCCGGCGTCCACCTCCATCCGCATGCTCTTCCCGCCGGCCAGCAGGTCCTGGACATGCTCGGCCACCTCCTGTGCCTCGAACGAGTCGGAGATCAGCGGCCGGGTGATTTCGATGAGGTTGTGCCCCTCCAACTCGGTCGTCAGGCCCATCCGGTGGTAGGCCGACAGAGCGTTGGGGCTGGCGTAGGCGACCACTCCGTTGACATCGAGACGGATGAAGCCATCGCCCGCTCTCGGGGTGGAGCGCGACATGGCCACGTCCCCCACATCGGGAAAGGTGCCCTCGGCAAGCATGTGGACAAGGTCTTCGGCGCATTCCCGGTAGGCCGTCTCGAGCTGACCGGACGTGCGGTCGGCCGCTACTGCGGTTTGATGCCGCGTCAGCACCGCAACCACCTTGTCGCCATACCGCACCGGGGAAGCCGCGACGTGGCCGGCCAGTTGCCACGAATGCTGTTGGCCCGCAGCACTTTCCCGCCCGACGACGCCGGAAGCAAAGGTTTCGCCAACAAGCGGCAGCCGGTCGGCGGAGACGGCGCTACCCACCGCATCGGTCTGCAGAACCGTCGGCGCCGTATTCGGCCGGCATTGGGCCACGCATACCAGCGCGCCGTCGTCGCGGCTGACCCACATCAGGTAGTCGGCGAACGACAGGTCGGCCAGCAGCTGCCACTCCCCGACCACCGCGTGCAGGTGGTCGACCGCGTTGCCCGGCAGCACCGTGTGCTCGGCAAGCAGATCACCGAGAGTGGACATCGATTACTCCCGAGTGGTTCCCGGCGGCAAGTATGAAGGGTCCAACGGCTAGCTGATCACGGCGATAAGGTCGCCTGCCTGAATGACATCGCCGACGGAGACGCTCACGTTGCTGACGGTGCCGTCGACCTCGGCGAGGACGGGGATCTCCATCTTCATCGATTCCAGCAGCACCACGATGTCGCCCTTGCCGATCTGGTCACCCTCGTTGACAACGACTTCGAGCACGCTGGCCACGATCTCGGCGCGAACATCCTCGGCCATCTTCACCCCACTCGTTTCGGCCCTCTTATCGGCCACGCGCATGCTGGCTACTGGTCCATCAAGCTTCTACCAGGATCCTGTATATCGAACCACAAGGCCGGCCGAGACCGCGGCGCGCGGGCTGTTGACACCACGTGCCGCGTCCCGTGAGAGACTGGTCGACAATTTGACGGGTGCCGAGCGCCCGGCATCCGAGCAACGACGGAGGTTCGAGACCATGGCCAAGCGTGGCCGCAAGAAGCGCGACCGTAAGTACAGCAAAGCCAACCACGGCAAACGGCCCAACTCGTAGCCAGAGTGGGGCGCTACTCCATGCCCCGGATGATGGTGGTCCGGCGGATCTCCAGCCGGAGCCGCTCCTTTAAACCCTCGGGGGCCTTCTCGCCTCGGCATTTGGTCGCGATCAATTCCTTGATGCGCTCCTCGAGCCCGTAATGCTTGAAGCACCCGGGGCAGGCCTCCAGATGCTGACGCAACCTCTCTTTAGCCTCTGGCGTGCATTCACCGTCGAGTAGGGTCCATACCTCGGCGATCACTTCCGCACACCCGATGCTGCCGTGGGAATCGTCGTCGGGGTACGGCCCGGCTGGGCCGGAAAACTCGCTCATGACGACACCTCCTCGTGCGCCTGTTGACCGCGGGTAAACCCTCGCTCCTTGGCCACATCGGCCAATAGACCACGCAGCTGACGTCTGCCCCGGTGCAGCCGAGACATTACCGTCCCAATCGGCGTGTCCATGATCTCGGCGATCTCCTTGTACGGGAAACCTTCGACGTCGGCGTAGTAGACCGCCATCCGGAACTCTTCCGGCAAGGCCTGCAGCGCCTCTTTGATCTCGGTGTCCGGCAGCGACTCCAGGGCTTCGACCTCGGCGGAGCGCAACCCGGTGGAGGAATGCTCGGCATTGGCCGCCAACTGCCAGTCGGTGATCGCTTCGGTCGGATACTCCGCGGGTTGGCGCTGTCTTTTGCGATAGCTGTTGATGTAGGTGTTGGTCAGGATCCGGTACAGCCACGCCTTGAGGTTGGTGCCCGCCCTAAAAGAGCGAAATCCCGCGTAGGCCTTCACCATGGTTTCTTGCAGAAGGTCCTCGGCGTCGGCGGGATTGCGAGTCATCCGCAGAGCGCCGCCGTAGAGCTGGTCGATCAGGGGAATCGCGTCGCGTTCGAAACGCGCCGTCAGTTCCTCGTCGGTTTCTTGACGGGGCCCGGGCTCGGGATTCTCTGACCCTGTCACGCCGTCTCGGCCATCTTCTCGGCCATCTTCGAAGTCGGCCATCTCGATTAACACGGTCCCTTCTGCTGCGGTGTCGCCGGACAGCATCGAAAACGCCACCGGACTCGCAAGCGAGCGAGTCAATTGCTCTGCGCCTATCGGACTGCCCAATAGGCTCGTCGCCGTTGACACCAGACTGCTCCTCCCAATCTAAAGGCTGCTTCCGACACTGTCCGCCCGGGTCTGCCCCAGGTGCATCAGTAACCGACTGGTTTAACAGCGTTAGCCGGCGTGCTATTTCCGGGCCGAGTCGATCCGCAATCGGAGCGTGCCGTCCCCCATCCGGCCGGTTGTAGCAGGACGTTAGTGTGACGCCATGTCTCTCAACGGCAAGACCATGTTCATTTCCGGCGCGAGTCGCGGAATCGGCCTCGCGATCGCCAAACGGGCCGCAGAAGACGGCGCCAACATCGCCTTGATCGCCAAGACCGCCGAACCGCACCCGAAGCTGCCGGGCACGGTGTTCACCGCGGCCAAAGAGCTCGAGGAAGCGGGCGGACAGGCGCTGCCGATCGTCGGAGATGTCCGTGACCCCGAATCCGTGGAGTCCGCGGTTGCCAAGACCGTCGAGCAATTCGGCGGCATCGACATCTGCGTGAATAACGCCTCGGCGATCAACCTGGGGTCCATCACCGAGGTGCCGATGAAGCGGTTCGACCTGATGAACGGAATCCAGGTGCGCGGCACGTATGCGGTGTCGCAAGCGTGCATTCCGCATTTGAAAGGGCGGGAAAACCCGCACATTCTGACACTTTCGCCACCGGTGCTGCTCGGCAAGGAATGGTTGAAGCCGACGGCGTACATGATGGCCAAGTTCGGCATGACACTGTGCGCGCTGGGGATGGCCGAAGAGCTGCGTGACGACGGCATAGCGTCCAACACGCTGTGGCCGCGCACGCTGGTGGCCACCGCCGCGGTGCAGAACCTGCTCGGCGGTGAGGAGGCGATGGGCCGCGCCCGTAAGCCCGAGGTGTACTCCGACGCGGCCTACGTCATCCTCAACAAGCCCGCGCGGGAGTACACCGGCAACACGTTGCTGTGCGAGGACGTGCTGGTCGATTCCGGCGTCAAAGACTTGTCGGTGTACAACTGCGTGCCGGGTGGCAAGCTCGGCGTCGACTTCTGGGTGGACGGCGTCAACCCGCCGGCGTACACCGGACCTTGACCCGGCGACCACTCGGTCTTGGTTACGGAAGCCGTTGTGCCACAACCGAATCGATCAGGCTACGATTCGTCCGATTTCGCCGTCTTGCACAGCTCGAACCGGTGAACGCCGAGGCGGCCGCTTCGCAGCGCCGCCTTCATCGGGAACGGGATACGCGTATGGCGGGTGAGGTCACCGATTCGAACCGGGGCGCTGGTGCGCAGTTCCCAACCGTGGAAGCGGGTGCGTAGATCGTCCTCCGATATCCCGGCGACGAGGCCGGGGATTTTCGTGAAACCCGCCATCACAAGGAGGGCATCGGGCGCGGCGACGCGGGTGACGCCGGCGGCGTAGCTGTCCCGCTGGTCGCTGGACAAACCGTAGTAGCAGCCGCTGTCGACGATCAGGCTGAATTCGGCTCCAATGTCGAGCTCAGCGAGTCTGGTCACATCGCCTTGCAGGAAACGTGCTTTCGCCCCGCCGCCGGTCCCATTATCGACGGGTTGAGAACGCGCCTTCTCGATGGCGGGGCCAAGCATGTCGATGCCGACCGCGTCCCAGCCATGACGGGCGAAGTAGCGGGTGTTTCGTCCTGCGCCGCAGCCGAGGTCGAGGACTCGGCCCGGTTCGAGTCGATGCGGCCCTTCCACGAACTGGACGAGCCAGACGTCGGGTAGATCGGCCGCCTTGAGCGTCGGATTCCACCCGATGCGGGAGAGCGCCTCGTAGAGGAGGCGTAGGGCGCGAGGATTCATGGCGTGTCCCTTCTTGACGGCTTGCGGCCCCACGCGGAAACGATTGGGAAGACCGCGATATCGAGATCCGCCGACTCAAGGTCGGCGAGGTGCGGGTCGATCTCGTCCGCGCTCGCCAAGCCGGACGCGATCAACGCCGGCCGCGCGTGCGTGATCAGGGTGCGTTGCAGGTGCCGGGCGTCCGAGCCGCCTATATCGAACGTCACTTCGGCGTTCACGTCGGCGAGGCCCCTCTCACGCAGCAGTCGAGGAAGCGTGCGCCCAAAACTGAGGTGGGTGCGCTGAGCCATGAGATCCCACATCGCGTTGCGAAGCTTGTTGGCCAATGCATGCTTGGGTCCGCTCTCGTCGGGACATGCGAGCGGTTGCAATCTCGGATCGGAGCTTTCCAGCAGCAGCCACCCTCCGCGGCGAAGCGACGAGGCCATTGCTGTCAGCGCAAAAGCAGAGTCGGACAGGTGCTCGAGCACCAGTCGGGCGTGCACCAGGTCGAATTCACCGCAAGCGGGTGGCGCATCGACGGTTAGGTCGTGTCGTCGCACCTCGAAGGACCGATCCGGGGTTTCGGCAAGCACGGAGACGTCGATATCGGAGGCCAGCACGTAACCGGCCGGTCCAACCTGTTCAGCCAGCCAGCTGGGCACCCCGCCAGCGCCCGCTCCGGCCTCCCAGCAACGCCAACCAGCGCCGATCTTGAGCGCGCGGATGTGACGAAAGGTCCGCTGGTTCAACACATCACCGAGGATCTGGAACTGGTCACGCGCAATCGATTGCCGTTCCGCGGGGCTTGGAGGGCTCAGCCCCGCTGCCTTGGTGTTAACCGGTCGGTTCATCGGTGAGGCTCTTTTCTCGCAGAATTAGAGAACTCCTAGTTCTCTATATTGGGATACGCTAGCTCGAAAAGCAAGCGGGAAAGCGGTGATGAATTGAGCACCGAGAGCGGGCCGCCCATTACGCGGCAGCCGGACCATCGTCGGTTACCGCGCCGCCGCGACCAGGTGCTTGTTGACGCCATCCACGCCGCGACGCTCGCTGAGCTGACCGAGGCCGGCTACCTGGGTCTGTCCATCGACAGTGTCGCCAAGCGCGCCCGCACCAGTAAGGCATCCATTTACCGTCGCTGGCCCGCACGCGCAGATCTGGTCGCCGACGCCATCCGTCACGCCGTCAATCACACCGTCAATCACGAAGGCACGACACCTGACACCGGCGATGTACGCACCGATATGTTCCTGGTGCTGCGCGCCGCCGCCGATCGCCTCGCTGGCCCGTTCGGTGAGGCGGCCCGCGGGCTGATCACCGAAACGCTCGCAGATCCCAGCGCAACGCAAGCAGCGCGAGAAGGTCTGGCTCATGAGCGAAATCGGCTGATCGCCGCCGTGCTCGATCGTGCCGTGATGCGGCGCCAGGCCGGACCGCAAGCGCTGACGCCGCGATTGATTTCGCTTGCGCCCGCGCTTCTCAGCCACCACTACCTGTTGCGCGGCGCCCCGATCGGGGACGAGACCATCAACGAAATCCTCGACGAAGTCGTGATGCCGCTGATTCGTCCGTCAGCCCCCGGCACTGCACGCGGTTGATAGTGACCCTTGCGTGGAGTGTAGTCATCTGACTACACTCCACGTTAACGCTGGTCCGTAAGCCCGTGACGGACCGACACATGGAACACCCCAGGAGGATTTGATGGAAACGAAGCGATCGATCAAGAAGACCCGCGGCGCGACGATTGCCGCTGCCGGTGCACTGGTTCTCGCGGGATTGATGACCACCGGAGTCGGCATCGCAAACGCCGATACGATTCAGACCGAGGGCAATTATCCGACTCGGGAGGCGTGTCAGAACGCCGGCCCGGGCGTGAAGGCTGCCACGCCGGGGAACTGGAACAATTTCTGGTGCGTCCCGGATCGTGCGGCGGCCGGAAACTGGCGCTTGGTGCTCAGCAACTGAAGCGGCTAATACCGCGGCTCAAGACGTCGGATAGGTATAGAAACCCTCGCCTGTCTTGATGCCGAGCTTGCCCGCATCGACGTAGGCCTGCAACAACTCCCGTACGTTTTTGGGTAGGTGCGGAAACTCTTGCGCGTAGTGGTTCTCGATGTCGAGCACGACGTCCAGGCCGACCAGGTCCATCATCTGGAACGGCCCGGCCGGGACACCCCAGTTGACCTTGAACATGCCGTCGACATCCTCCGGACGCGCCACGCCCTCGGCAACAACGGCCAGCGACTCGCGCTTGATGGCGGCCCAGATGCGATTGAAGATGAACCCGGTGCACTCCTTGCGCGCCTCGAACGGATGCACGCCGAACTCGGGCAATACAGTCAGCAAGGTGTCGAGCAGGCCGCGGTCGGTCTCACCGTCGGACATCAGGTCGACCGCATTGACCTGAGGCGGCATGTAGAAGTGCATGTTGCACAAACGCGTTCTATCGCGGACCTTTTCGGCCATCAGCCGCGACGGGTAGGACGAAGAGTTCGTCGCGAAGATGGTGTCCGCCGGTGCCGCTTGGTCGATCTGGCCCCACAGCGGAATCTTGATCTCGAGCTTCTCTGGGGCGGACTCCACGGCAAGCCAGGTGTCGTCCAACGCCTCGTCGAGCGACCGCGCGGCGGTTGCAACGCCGACTTGGCCAAAGCCCCGGTCAGCCACCAGCTTTGGCAGGGTTTCCGTCACATACTGCGTCGCTTCGGCGAGTTGTTCGGCGCGGCGGGCATAGATTCGCGCGGTTCCACCGCGGCTGGCGAACATCAGCGCGATGCGGCGGCCCAGCGTTCCCGCCCCGATCACCGCGACCGGGCGGTTCTGGATGTCGTCGAAAGTGTAGGTGTACGAAGCAGCCACACACGCATGCTAAGGCGCAGGTGCGTGCTCGGGTCAGTCGCCTAACCGACAAAGGCGGACGGAATGTTGTCTCGGGCCGACAACGTCACCCAACAACAGCGGCGCCGGGCTAGTCACTACCAGCCACGTCAGCGCGGTCG
>DASZLQ010000351.1:0-9282 GCA_035552295.1 Mycobacterium sp.
ACCATGAAGCAGCTGCTTGACAGCGGCACCCACTTCGGGCACCAGACCCGTCGCTGGAATCCCAAGATGAAGCGGTTCATTTTCACCGACCGCAACGGCATCTACATCATCGACCTGCAGCAGACGCTGACCTTCATCGACAAGGCGTACGAATTCGTCAAGGAAACCGTCGCCCACGGCGGGACGGTGCTGTTCGTCGGCACCAAGAAGCAGGCGCAGGAATCGGTCGCGGCCGAAGCAACCCGCGTCGGCATGCCATACGTGAACCAGCGTTGGCTGGGCGGCATGCTCACCAACTTCTCCACCGTGCACAAGCGGCTGCAGCGCCTCAAGGAGCTGGAGGCGATGGAGCAGACCGGTGGCTTCGAGGGCCGCACCAAGAAGGAGATCTTGGGCCTGACCCGCGAGAAGAACAAGCTGGAGCGCAGCCTCGGCGGCATCCGCGATATGAACAAGGTCCCGTCGGCGATCTGGGTCGTCGACACGAACAAAGAGCACATCGCCGTCGGTGAGGCCCGCAAATTGGGTATCCCGGTCATCGCGATCCTGGACACCAACTGCGACCCCGACGAGGTCGACTACCCGATCCCGGGCAACGACGACGCGATCCGCTCGGCAGCCCTGCTCACCAAGGTGATCGCCTCCGCGGTCGCCGAAGGCCTGCAGGCGCGCGCGGGATTGGGTCGGGGTGACGGCAAGCCCGAGGCGGAGGCCGCCGAGCCGCTCGCCGAATGGGAGCAGGAACTGCTGGCCTCTGCCACCACTGGGGCAACCACTACAGGGGCAACAACTACAGCGGCAACCACGACAGGGGCAACCACGACGGCAACGACAACAGCCACCACCGACGCAGCTGGAGGCGCTACCGAATCAACCCCCACGGAAGGCTGATATGGCGAACTTCACCGCTGCCGACGTCAAGCGGCTTCGGGAGCTCACCGGTGCCGGCATGCTCGACTGCAAGAACGCGCTGGCGGAAAGCGACGGCGACTTCGAGAAGGCCGTCGAGGCGCTGCGGATCAAGGGCGCCAAGGACGTCGGCAAGCGCGCCGAGCGGGCCACGGCCGAAGGTCTGGTCGCGGCCAACGACGGCGCGCTCATCGAGCTGAACTGCGAGACCGACTTCGTCGCCAAGAACGCGGAGTTCCAGAAACTGGCCGACGAGATCGTCGCGGCCGCCGTGTCGTCCAAGGCCGCCGACGTCGACGCGCTCAAGGCCGCCAACGCGGGCGACAAGACCGTCGAGCAGGCGATCGGCGACCTGTCGGCCAAAATCGGTGAGAAGCTGGAACTGCGTCGTGTCGCGATCTTCGACGGCACCGTCGAGACGTACCTGCACAAGCGGGCGGCCGACCTGCCGCCGGCCGTCGGCGTGCTGGTGGAGTACACCGGTGACGGTGCCGAAGCGGCGCACGGCGTCGCACTGCAGATCGCTGCGCTCAAGGCGCGGTATCTGTCCCGCGACGATGTGCCGGAAGACGTCGTGACCAGCGAACGTCGGATCGCCGAGGAGACCGCAAAGGCGGAGGGCAAGCCGGAGCCGGCGCTGCCGAAGATCGTCGAGGGCCGGCTGAACGGCTTCTTCAAGGATGCGGTGCTGCTCGAGCAGCCGTCGGTATCCGACAACAAGAAGACCGTCAAGGCGCTGCTCGAAGAAGCGGGCGTCACGGTGACGCGATTCGTTCGCTTCGAGGTGGGCCAGGCCTAGAGGCAACCGCGAACGGCTAGCGTCAGTGCTATGCGACGCGTGCACGCTTTCGGCGACGATGCCCTCGGCGATCTCGATGCGGTCGGCCTCAGCGCGGCGATACGCGCCGATTGGGTCAGCAGAGCCGATGTAATCGAGGCCGCCATCGCCCGCACCGAGGCCGTCAACCCGGCCCTGAATGGCCTGGCGTACAAGGCGTTTGAGCATGCCCGGGCCACCGCGGCGGCCAAGCCCGCGACCGGCTTTTCCCGGTTTTTTGAAGGCGTCCCGACGTTCATCAAGGACAACGTCGACGTCGCCGGCCAGCCGACGATGCGGGGCGCCGACGCCTGGGCGCCATTCGACGCCGTCACCGACAGCGAGTTCACCCAGCTGTATCTGGCCACCGGGCCGACATCGCTGGGCAAGACCCAGATGTCGGAATTCGGGTTCAGCGCGTCCGCCGAACATCCCCGGCTGGGGCCGGTCCGCAACCCGTGGGACACCGACTACACCGCCGGCGCCTCGTCTTCGGGATCGGGCGCATTCGTCGCCGCCGGTGTGGTGCCGATCGCACACGCCAATGACGGCGGCGGCTCGATCCGAATTCCGGCCTCCTGCAACGGACTTGTCGGGCTCAAGCCGTCGCGCGGTCGGCTGCCGCTGGATCCGGAGCTGCGCCGGATGCCGGTAGGCATCGTCGCCAACGGTGTGCTCACCCGTTCGGTGCGCGACACGGCGGCGTTCTATCGGGAGGCCGAGCGCGTCTGGCGAAATCCCAAGCTGGCGCCGGTCGGAGACGTCACCGGCCCGGGTAGGCAGCGACTGCGGATTGCGGTGGTGACCCGCTCGGTCCACCGGGAGTGCAGTCCGCAGCTGCGGGAGCTGACGCTGAAGTCGGCCGGTCTGCTCGAGGAACTGGGCCACCGCGTCGAACACGTCGAGGAGCACCCGGTGCCGGCCAGTTTCAGCGACGACTTCGTGCTGTATTGGGGGTTCCTGGCGCTGGCGCAGGTGCGAACCGGGCGGCGCTTGTTCGGCAAAACGTTCGATCGCGCCCGGCTGGACGCTTTGACCCTGGGCCTGGAGCGTCACACCACCCGCAATCTCCACCGGCTACCAGGGGTGATCATGCGCCTGCGCAGGATGCGGCGCCGCACCGCGCAGCTGTTTCGCACCTACGACGCGGTGCTCACGCCGACGGTCGCCGACGAGACGCCGCGAATCGGATACCTCGCTCCCACCGACTATCAGCAGCTGATGCAGCGGCTCATCGACTGGGTTGCATTCACCCCGTTGCAGAACGTCACGGGCGAACCGGCGATATCGCTGCCGCTGGCCCAAACCGCCGATGGCATGCCGGTCGGCATGATGCTGGCCGCCGACATGGGGCAGGAAGCGCTGCTGCTGGAACTGGCCTACGAACTCGAGGAGGCCCGGCCCCGGGCGCGGATCCAGGCTCCCGAGGGATCCGCCTGAGCTTCGTCAGTCGGATCCGAGCTTTTCGAGCATTCGTTTGAACTCGCGTTGCTGGGCCGGGGTCAGTTTGGCCAGGATGCGCGAATCTGCGACACGGACCGCGCCCTCCGCGCGCTTCAACAGGGTGCGGCCCGAAGCGGTCAGCTTGGCCGGTAGCGCACGTCCGGAGGACACCGACTCCGGGCGTGCCACCGCGCCGATCACTTCCAGCCTGCGCAGCACCGTGTTCATCGCCTGCGGTGTGACGTTGGTGTTTCGGGACAATTCCGCGCTGGACAGGCCTGGGGACATCGAAAGGATTCGCAGACAAACGAATTCGGGGAGAGTCAGGCCCAGCGGACCCAACACTGCGGAAACCTCCGGGCGCAGAACGGCTCCCACCCGGTAGAGCAGGTAACCAAGCGGAGCGTCTTCAGTCTGACCCATGTCAACGATATTGACATATGTTTCGGGTTTCTCGATGCACATCCGAGTTTGCGCTTGTCGTGGTATGAGTGACCCCGTGGTGGTACTGATGCCGGTGTTAATCCTGTGGTGCGAAAGGTAGTGCGAAAGCTTGTGCGGCAGAAAGCGGCACAAAGAATGTCGAGCGTTCGCGCTGGTAGTCGTACCCGGCCGTAGCAATTCGGCGTTGCCCGCGTTTAGCGCCGCGGTGAAAAGGTTATGCGAAATAACAGCGGTTGTCGCGCCCTGTCGAGGGAGTGACTCTTTGATACGAAAGGAATTGAGAATGAAGGTCAGTAGGACTGCTGTAAAGAGTGCTATTGCCGCTGGGGGGATGGCCGCGGCAGGCGTGTTCACGGCAGCGACCGCGTTCGCGGCGCCGCCCAACATCCAGCCATTCGGTGCCAGCGAACCACTTATTGACGGACCGTTGGTCACGAACTACACCGTGAGCAACCTGCAACCCAGCAATGCGGCGATTCCCGGGTACACGCCAAAAGGCACGCTCTACCAGGCGGACGTCATCGCCAAGTCGGATGGCGGGCTGGTCACCCCGATGGTCAATGACTTCATCGCCCGCGGGCCCAACGGTCAGAACTACCGGGTGATCGACAAGGTTGGGGCCCCGGGCAGCCTTAACCCGGCGCCCATCCCGCAGGGCAGCGAATCGACCGGAACGCTGTACTTCGACGTGACCGGCGCACCGCCGAACGGCGTCGCATACAACGACGGAATGCAAGACATCCTGATCTGGACGTCGAACATGTCGGCGGGCTCGGCGCCTGGCGCACCGACCCCGGCACCTGGTGCGCTGCCTAGCCCGGCGCCGAACGGGCCGTCGCACATCTGAGCCTCCTGAGTTTCGTCGAGGCATAGTTGCTGCACATCTCCCCGCGCCATGGACCGTGGCGCGGGGAGGGTTGCCTAGTAGGCCATTCCGGCACCGCTTTGATAGAAAAACTTCGCGAATTGTCTGCGGCACAACGGGGTACACGACACAAATGAGGTACACGGATCACAGGCCAACCGAAGTGCGTGAGCAGGCGCAGCAACATGCCGAACAGGCGCGCGCGACGATGGAGGACAAGCGCACCGATCAGGACGGCGGGCTGAGCGGCTGGGTAGCCGAGCGCGCCGGTGAATGGGATCTCAGCGGCCAGGACGAAACCACGCTGCAGCGCCAGAAGTTTTTCTGGAACGTCTTGATTGACTATTGGTTCCGCATGGAGGTCGACGGCTGGGAGAACATTCCCGGACCACCGGCGCTCTTGGTGGGGATTCACTCGGGCGCTCCGTTCGTCTGGGACGCGTGGACCGTCGGTCTGCAATGGTGGCGACGCTTCGGTCAGGACCGCCCGCTGCACGGCACCGCCCACGACGCGTTGATGGCGATTCCGCTCATCGGGCGCTACTTCCGCTCGATGGGCGTGCTTCCGGCCGCCCCGGACGCGATCGCCACCGCACTGGCCGAAGGACGTGATGTCGCGCTATGGCCTGGCGGAGAAGTGGACTCGCTGCGCCCGTGGGCAGAGCGTGATCGCGCCAACCTCGCGGGGCGGACGGGATTCGTGAAGATGGCGATTCGTGCCGGCGTACCGATCGTGCCGATCGCCACCGTCGGCGGTGCCGATGCGATGCCCGTGTTGATCCGTGGCGACCGGCTGTCGAAGGTGTTGCAACTGGACCGCTTGCTGCGGCTCAAGGTGTTTCCGCTGGCGGTCTCGCTACCCTGGGGCATCGCACCTGCGGCGCTTCCGCAGCTGCCGCTGCCGGCCAAGATCAGGACCCGGTTCATGCCCGTAGTCGAGCTGCACCACGATCCCGCACGCGCCGAGGACGACGAATACGTCGACGGCAAGTACCGCGAGGTCGAAGACAGCATTCAGGAAGGCATGGACGCACTGGCGCGCAAACGCGCTCTTCCCCTTTTCGCGTGACTACACTCGCGAAAGTTCAAGCAGAATAGGGCATTTGAGCTCAAGTTGACCCGCGTTAGCGGGCGATCGCTTCAGTGGACGTTGAGATCGGTGACGTCGAGATCGGGGACAGCGTCGATTCGTTGACAATCCATTCCGGTTGCGGCGGCGTCACGGCCATGTAGCCCACACCGCGGACGGTGTCGACCATCGATTCGTATTCGGTTCCAAGCTTGACGCGGAGACGTCGCACGTGAACGTCGACGGTCCGGACGCGTCCGTTGCAGTCGTAGCCCCACACCTCATGCAGCAGCCGCGTGCGGCTGTACGCCCGACCGGCATGCTGCACAATGAAATTCAACAGCTTGAACTCGGTGAGTGTCAGGCCCAGGTCCTTGCCTGCCAGCGATCCGGTGAAACTGGCTGGGTGAAGGGCGAGGTCGCCGAATTTGAGTATGCCATCGACTGCACTGCGCCGACGCTTGATCGCCAGACGCAACCGTGCCTGCAACTCGTCCGCGCCGGCGGCGGGCAGCATCACATCGTCGAAATTCCAGTCGACGTCAACCCTGACGAAGGCCGCCGGTGTGACCACGGCCAGCACCGCCGTGGCCGGCGCGTTAGCGGTGAGCCGGCGGCAGACCCCGCGAGCTGCGGCGAGGTCGGTCCGTGCATCGATGATCGCGACGTCGGCCTTGTCGGAATGCCCATCAACGTGGTCGGCCAGCGGCGCGCGCCGCATCGTGTGCGCACATGAGCTCAGCGCCGGCAAAACCGATTCGAAATCGTCGGCATCGGTAAGTAGTAGTACGTCCAAAGACATCTCCAAAACTCATGACGGTTGTGCCGTGGACCCGTAGGCACCTCCCACAGAGATGTCTGCCAGCGCAGCGCTGAGTACCCGGATTAGAGCAGAACTATGCCACCTTCATTTCCCTGGGGTGGAATCCGGACCGGAGAAAGTCGACGGGTCCGGCCCGTGAAAAGCGGGCCGGACCCATCCGTGGAAACAAGCTACTGATTCTGGTTGGACTTCTGCCGTTCCTCGGCTACCCGCGCGCTGCCGCGGGCCGCCTCTGCCTCGGCTTCCTTCTTGGCCGCGTCGCGCTGCGCTTCGGCCTTGTCCTGCTGGGCCTGGCCCTCGCGGGTGAGGTCATCTTGACCGGATGCAGCCCCGACGGCTTGCTTGACTCGTCCCTTGACGTCCTCGATGACGCCCTTAACGGCTTCCGCAGGTCCCGATTTGTTGGTGTCCGCCATGATGATTCCTCCTCAGTGGCGTACGTGATTTGGGCAATTCACGCCCAATGCCGATCGACGAAATGATCGGCTGGGTCAGCGCGGGTATGGTCCTTATTCTCAAGACCCTGATTTCTCCCGCGCTGATGCGGATTCCCCGTGTCGCGGGACGCTCAAACATCTACCGGGCAGATAATGCACCCCGCCCACGCCGCATTGTGCTGCGATGAGGCAGGATGTGAAATGCCGTTCCGGGTGCGGTCGTCCGGGATGGCACTGTCATGCGAGGAGTGTGATGACGGATCCCGAGCCAAGGAGCGCCAACGGCGCACCGAGGTCTTCACCGGAGCGTGGACAAGCTGTAAGCCGCCCGGCGGGTCGATCGAAGTATTCGAGAGTGTTGCTCAAGCTCGGTGGCGAAATGTTCGGTGGCGGCCAAGTGGGACTGGATCCCGATGTGGTGGCGCAGGTGGCCCGCCAGATCGCCGAGGTTGTTCGCGACGGCGTGCAGGTCGCCGTCGTGATCGGTGGCGGCAACTTCTTCCGCGGCGCACAGCTTCAGCAGCGCGGTATGGAGCGCACGCGTTCGGACTACATGGGCATGCTCGGCACCGTGATGAACAGCCTCGCTCTGCAGGACTTCCTGGAGAAAGAAGGCATCGTCACCCGAGTCCAGACCGCGATAACGATGGGTCAGGTAGCCGAGCCCTACCTGCCGTTGCGCGCCGTCCGCCACCTGGAGAAGGGGAGGGTGGTGATCTTCGGAGCCGGCATGGGGCTGCCGTATTTCTCTACCGACACCACCGCAGCTCAGCGGGCACTGGAGATCGGCGCAGAGGTCGTCTTGATGGCCAAGGCGGTCGACGGTGTGTTCTCCGAGGATCCGCGACAGAATCCTGAGGCCGAGCTACTCACCGCGATCAGCCATCGTGAAGTCATCGACCGCGGGCTGCGCGTAGCCGATGCCACCGCATTCAGTCTGTGCATGGACAATGGCATGCCGATCCTGGTGTTCAACCTGCTGACCAGTGGCAATATCGCCCGGGCGGTCGCCGGTGAGAAGATCGGAACGCTGGTCACCACCTGAGGGGAAGACGCAGATGATCCGCGCTTGCGACGATGCAGTGGGGGCACCACCCGCTTGCGGGGGACGCAGCAGAACATGAGGAGCGGCGCAAATGATCGATGAGGCTCTCTTCGATGCGGAAGAGAAGATGGAGAAGGCCGCATCCGTGGCCCGTGAGGACTTGTCAACCATCCGAACCGGCCGCGCCAACCCGGGGATGTTCTCCCGGATCGTGATCGACTACTACGGCACCAACACCCCGATCACCCAGCTGGCCAGCATCAATGTCCCCGAGGCCCGGCTTGTGGTCATCAAGCCCTACGAAGCCAATCAGCTGCACGCCATCGAGAAAGCGATCCGCAATTCCGACCTCGGGGTGAACCCCACCAATGACGGCACCCTCATCCGGGTGGCCGTGCCGCAGCTCACCGAGGAGCGCCGGCGCGAGCTGGTCAAGCAGGCCAAGCACAAGGGGGAGGAAGCCCGGGTATCGGTGCGCAATATCCGTCGCAAGGCGATGGAGGAGCTGCACCGCATCCGCAAGGAGGGCGAGGCCGGCGAGGATGAGGTCGGACGCGCCGAAAAAGATTTGGACAAAACCACCCATCAGTACGTCACCCAGATCGATGAGCTGGTCAAGCACAAAGAAGGCGAGCTGCTGGAGGTCTAACGGCCCTCAGCAACCGACGGCCGTGGCAGAAACGGATACCGGCGCAGACACCCCGGCCGAGGGGTCGGTGCAGCAACCCGCAGAAAGCCCGGAAAGGAAGCGGAAGAAGCCGAAGAAGTCTCGGGCTGGCCGAAACCTGCCGGCTGCGATCGCGGTCGGCGGGGCTATCGGCCTCACGATCATCGCGATCTTGATATTCGACCGATACCTGTGGGTCCCACTGGTCGCCGCCGCCATCGCCATGGCCACCCACGAGGTGGTGCGGCGGCTGCGCGAGGCCGGTTACCTCATCCCGGTCATTCCGCTCCTGATCGGCGGACAAGCCATGGTCTGGCTGACCTGGCCGTTTCACGTGAAAGGCGCGCTGGCCGGATTCGGCGCCACGGCCGTGGTGTGCATGTTCTGGCGGCTGGCGCTTACCGGCAGGCCCGCGCCGGACGGCTCGGCCAGCACCGACTCGTCGGCGAACTTCCTGAGGGATGTGGCGGCCACGGTCTTCTTGGCCGCCTGGGTGCCGTTATTCGCGTCGTTCAGTGTGCTGCTGGTCTATCCGCACGACGGATCGGGTCGGGTGTTTTGCCTGATGATCGGGGTGGTTTTTTCGGACGTCGGCGGCTACGCGGTGGGCGTGCTGTTCGGAAAGCATCCGATGGTTCCGGCGATCAGCCCGAAAAAATCCTGGGAGGGACTGGCCGGTTCGCTGTTGTTCGGGGTCACCGCGACCGCGCTGACGGCGATCCTGCTGGCGCACAAACCAATCTGGGTCGGGGTGCTGCTGGGC
>DASZLQ010000352.1:0-16107 GCA_035552295.1 Mycobacterium sp.
TTCTCACCCCCGCGAATTGGAATCGCATCATTGCACCCGGTGGTTCAGCCACAGGTGGTCTAAGAGGCGTGCTGACCGGTTCCTACTCGCCACCGTCGAATTGTCTGCTCAACGGGCAATATTTTTGCACCTAGAGGCGACTGCGCACTGAGGCTCGACCTCCGAGACCCACCAACCCCAAGCCGCATAAGCGACTGGACCACAAAACGGGTCCCCCTCACGAATCCCCCGGCGGGGGAGCGGCGCTTGCCCAACCACTCCGAACCACCCACTTGGGTATCGACTACTTCGATTAACACGATGAAACATCAAACTCGGAACTGAGCAAGGCCCGGCGGCATCGAAATCCGTTGATGTGAACCGTATTAGAAATCGCTCGCACTGTACACTTCGTCATAGGTCGCATCACGAAAGCTGTTGTCGCACAGACAGTTAGGGAACATGGCGTAGATTGCGGGTAACCCGCCGTATTCGATTCCGCCTTATCCCTGCCGTCTGAGAGTGCCCGCTCGGGGGAGCGGCGGCAGGGGGTTGGACCTGATCAGTGGGGAGCAGGAGCCAGGAGTTGCCCTACCACCCGTACTCGGCGTGGGTGGATACCCGGTGTTTGAGCAGCCATGATCTGTCGGTAGTTCTAGGCTGGCGATTCGCCTGCGACGATGTCCGGCACGTGGGATGGCTGCTGCGGAATCGGCAACAGCATGATGGCGTCGTACGACTCGTGTGGTTGCGGCAAACCGATTTTCGTGGTGCGGGACGTAGCGCCAGCGATTAGGCTCCTGCGGTCGTGGTTCCTAGCGGATGACACGATGCGAGCAACCAGCTTGCCGCCACGGATGACCTCAATCGTCTGCCCTGCCGCGACCCTATCGAAATAGCGCCCCGCACGCTTTCGCAGTTCGTCAAGTTCGATCCGCCGAACAGCGTCCGCCGGGATCGGGGGCATCCTCGAATCACCGGCCGACACAATCCGCGCCAGTAACTTGCCGCCACGGACGACATAAATCGTCTCCCCGGCCGCAACCCGATCGAAGCACCGCCCGGCACGCGTTCGCAGTTCATCAAGCCCGACCCACCCACCAGCGTCCGGTGCCACGACTTTGACAGATCGCGCCGGGATCGGAGCCACCCTCCAGTCGCCGACCGACACGATCCGTCCCACCAACTTGCCGCGACGGACTACATCGATCGTCTCCCCGGCCGCAACCCGCTCCAGATACCTGCACGCGTTACTCCGGAGTTGGCCTAGGCCAATCACTTCCCGCACATTTCGCTCCGATCTCTGTGTTCACCGGATCGCCGCGGGGTGTTGAACCAGCTGTGTGCGCAGGGCCGCGGCGCGCTCCGATAGAGACACCCAGAGCATTCCGACCCTGCTAAGTATATGACTGTACGTGCGGTCAGTGTCAACCGTCCTGCCAGAGCTGAAGGGACGATTCGGGGAAGCTGTACGACGAGCTTCGTGCGAACGAGTGGCGTTAGGCGGGAGGCGCGAGGTTCTCACCCGCCGGCAGGTCCAGACTGAGGCGAAAAGCGCTGTAAATCAGCAGCATTGAACGCACCACGGACAATGGAGCTGACCCGAGTCACGTATCCGCAACATCTGAAAGCCATCGAAGTCTCACGGGTGCTGCGCCACCCGGATCACCAGCCAGCTTTTTTAGTGACTGCCTCCGACGCTGACGAGCCGTCAGCAGCGTCGGTGGGGTTCAGCCGGGCGGCGCAAGCATGTCCTTCCATCCGTCGTCTCCTGTTTTACTCGAATTTTCGACCGCGTACTTGATGCCGTCGGGCCCTACCAGTTCACCGCTCTGTGGACTGTAAACCGCCGGGGGAGGCCCGCTGGGGGTGTAGACGCAGGGGTTTGGCTGCTGCCCATTGCACTGGACCGTCCCCGATCCCGGCCGTTGTAGTACATCGCTGACGGGCGGCGGTGTGCCCGGCACCCTGTCGGAGGGCGCCGGGTTAAGCCCGTTGTTGATCGACGGCGCGGGTATCACCTGACCCGGTTTCACCGGCTGGTCGCAGCGCGCCGCGGGTGCCGGGCACGTCAGGATCTGGTTCGGGTCGCCGTACCAGGGGTTGGTGCCTAGCGGAACATACGGTTTGGGGTCGCGGCACTCCCGCGGCGTCGCAGCGCGTTTTCCGGGGACATCGACACACGCAAGGTTGCGTGCCCCGCGCACGGCGTTGGCCGGAGTGTCGTGCGGGATCTTGCAATAGGTTCCGGATGGCATTGGCGCCAGGCTGGTGTCCGCCGGAGACCGCCACTGAGATGCCTGGAGAAACCCGGTCAGACACGGTGGAGGCTGATTGATCGTCAGCGAGGTGCCGAGCGCAGCGTAGCCCGGGAAAGGCGCCGTTACCGTCTGGCCTTCCGCTGCGCCCTGCGGATAGGCCACCAGCAGTTGCTCGACGCCCTTGTGGTAGCGCTTGAGCATGTCCAGCACGATCTCGAGATTCGCCAGTGTCTGCGGCAGCGACTCGCGGACGTCGCTGAACACCGCGTTGACCTGATCGGCGGTCGGCGCCGCTTGGGCCAGGATGCTTTGCACGTGCTGGTCGTTTTCCGCGCTCTGCGCGGCCAGGGTGTTCAGGTTGTGCGCCCAGCGCTCGATCGAGTCACCCGAGTTGACCTGGCTGTCGATGATCGGCCCGGAGTTTTGGATGATGTCGTTGATATCGGAGATGTTGGTCTTGAAGTCACCGGCGATCGCCTGCGTCGCATCGACCAGTCGCTGCAGCGCGGGGCCCAACCCGCCGACCGCTTGGGCTGTTTCGTCGAGCAGCGAGGCGATCTTCTCCTTGGGCAGCACAGCCAGCCCGCGGTTAGCGGCGTCCAGAGCCGGCCCGATCTCCGTGGGCACGGTGCCCTTGGTGATGGTCTGCCCCGGCGAGAAGTATTGGCCCGGGTTGCCTACGGACACCAGGTCCAGATACTGCTCACCGACCGCCGACACCGAATGCACGTTCGCCGACGCGTCAATCGGGATCTTGTCGCTGTCGGCGATACTCATCGTCACCTGAGCGCCCGTCTCGGTCGGCTTGACGGCGGTAACCGTGCCGATGGTTTCACCGCGATAAGTCACGTTGGCCGTTTCGTACAGACCGCCCGACGCGGGCAGGTCCGCCTTCAGCGTGTACTGGCCAATCCCTGCTGCAGTGGGAATCCGCAAGTAGTACCAGCCCAGCGCCACCGCGGTGATCACAGTCAGAATGCCGAACATGATCAGCTGGCGCCAGATGAAGCGGGTCAACATTGCCTATCCGCCCTTTCGACCAGCGGCCCGCCCGGGGCGTCGTTAGGGTTCGGCGTGTATCGGACGTCGGGGATCATCGTTTCGGGGTCGCGGCCCCACGATTGCTCGAGCGCGCGCAGCGCTCCGGAGAATCCGGTCCCGGTGAGGACCGCGTTGTCGACAGAGCTGAGGGTCAGGTCGAGCGTCAGCGACAGGTTGAAGTAGTCGCCGCGAAACGACTTCGGCACTGAGTCGACGTCGAACGGCCGGACGAGGATCAGCTTGAGTGCGCGGATCAGATACGGTGAGGCGCGGCCGAGTTCCCGCAACGGGCACTGCAGCGACAGCAGATCCTGGTGGAGGTCGTTCCGCGAGGCGGACAGGTATTGGTCGGCAACCTGGCTGAGCCGTCCTGTCGCGTCAATCGCGTTGACCAGAAGGTTCTGTTTGTCGGCGAAATGTTTGATCAGTGGCGGGAATTCGGTGAGGACCCGATCCAGGACGTCCGAGCGGCGACCCACGTACGCCAACAGCCGGTTGGTGGAATCGATGGCTCGGGTGATGTCATCGCGTTGCTCGTTGAGTCGGGCGGTGAAGGTGTCCAGCTTGCCGAGGAAGGCATGGATCTGGTCGGCGCGCCCGTTGAAGATGTTGTAGACCTCGTTCTGCAGCACTTCGAGGTTCGGGATGCCGCCGCCGCGCAAGATCAGGGCGAGACTGGCCAGCGTCTGCTCGGTCGTGGGGTAAGCGGACGAATTATTCAGCGGGATGGTGTTGCCGTCCTTCAGCAGCTCTGCAGACGGGTTGGGTGGCGAGGCCAGCTCCACATGCTGAGAACCCAGGAGGCTTGTCTGCCCGATCTTGGCGGTGGCGTTTTTGGGTAACTTGACGCTCTTGTCCAGCCGTAGCGTCAGCGTCGCGACCCAGTTCTTCAGTTCGATCGCGCGCACCGTGCCGACAAAGACATCGGCCACCCGCACCCGGCTGTTGTCGTTCAGTGCCAGCGTGTCGGGCATCTGCACGTAGACGGTGTAGGAGCCGGGCCCGCTGCCCGGGCCACCGGGCATCGGAACATTCGCGATTCCGTGCCACTTCGCGCACGACGTCAGCGCCACGGCAGCCCCCAGGAGAGCCAGCCCCTGCCAGGCCCGGTATCGGACCCCAGCGCCCAACGCGCGCACCGCGCTCGTCGCGCCCCTCACGAGCCCGGTCCTGTCGACGCGGCCGCTTGCGCGGGTGGCGGTGGTCCAGCAGGCGAGGGCGTCGGCGCGACCGGTCCCGGGACCACGCCCGGCCCGGGCGGTGGCGGCGGGATCGGCACCTGCGGGGCCTGCACGCCGATGGGTGGCAACACCGGGTACTCGTCGTAGGCATTCGGCGGTCCTGGCGGGGTCTGCAGCCCTGACGGCGGAGGCGCTACGTCCGGGCCGCCCATTAGTTCGGCCAGAGATTCGGGGGTCAACAGGCCGCCCGTGATCGGCCCCACCTGTGTGCCTTGCATTCCCGGCGCCGCAATCCAGCCGGGCTGGGTGTTGCGGTGCGACAACGGGGTGTCGGGCACCCAGATCCCGGGCACCGTGGTGTCCTTGTACCCGTTCGGTGGCTGCAGCCGGGGCTCGGAGTAGGCGACTTCCTTGGGTAGCGTCTCGGCGGTGCTGAACAGGTTCAGCCCGAATGGCAAGTAGTTGAACTTGATCGCATCGAGAATTGGCGCCAGGTATTGCGCACACAGTTCGGCGGATTCCTGATAGCCCAGCCGGCTACCGGCCTGAATCATGCTGCACATGAACTGCATTGGGTTCGCGAAGTTCGGGATTGCCGGGATGGACATGACCGCGCCGTGCGACGGGTGGTAAATCTGGCTGAGGTTCGTCTCCAGCGTCGGCAGGACGTGCAGGCCGGTCTCCAAACCATTCAGCGGCTCCGGTTGGACCAGCGTGGTGGTCAGGTTGGCGAGGTTGTCGACGTCGTGCGCGAGCACCTCGCGGTTTTTGGCCAAGAACGGGCGCAGTGTGGAGAGCAGGCTGTCGAACTGCTGTATCGCATCGGCGAGGTCGTGGTCAGACCTGGTCAACTTGTCGGTGAACTGGGCCAGGTTGTTGTTCAGCGCGACGAACTGCTGGTCGTCTTGGTGCAAGGCGTTGACGAACAGCGCCAGGCTGTGCACGACCGCGAAGAAGTCGCCACGGCCCTCGTTCAGCGCGGTCAACGACCGCGACAGGCTGTTCAGCGTGGTGTTGATCTGCTTGCCCTTGCCGGCCAGCCCGTCGGCGAAAGCCTCGATGAGGTCACCGAAAGGGCCCTTGGGCTGCTCGGGTGTCGGGCCGAGTTTGTTGATGGTGTTGGCGACGCTCTCGCGCAGTTGGTCGAACTCCGTCGGCACTTGCGTGCGCTCGATGGGGATGACCGCGTTGTCGGCCATCACCGGGCCACCTTTGTAGGGTGGCTCCAACTGAATGCTCCGCGACGCCACCAGTGTGGGGTTCACGATCACGGCGGACGCGTTGGCGGGCACCTTGTACTTGTTGTTGTAGTGAAACGTCACCTTCATCTTGTTGCCGGCTGGCTCGATCTTGTCGACTGAACCCACACGAACGCCCATGATCTGGACTTTGTCCCCGGAATAGAGCGCGTTCGCCGCTGGGAGATAAGCGACCACGGTGTTGGTGGTCAACTTCTGGTAGAGCCGCCAACCGACGAACCCTGCGATGAGGGCCACCAACACCACCAGCGCTCCGATGACCCTCCGGAGCCGCAAGCGGCGGATAGCAAAGATGCTGCTCAATTCTGGCTACCTCCCGTTATGCCGCTACCTCCCGTGCCGCCGGGGTTGATGAACGGTGCCGGCAGCTGCTGCCCGGGTCCCGGCGGCGCGGGTGGGCCCGTCGGCAACCCGGGCGCGAACGTCGACGGTGGCGGGGTGGGGCCGGCCGGCTGCAGGTTCTCCGTGCGCGCCCCCGGCGGTGCTTGAGTGGGCAGCGGCACCGGTGTGCCAGGGACGTCCGGAGGCGGCTCGCCCGGGCGCCCGGCGATCGGGATCCCCGGTGTCGGTGGCAGGCCGTTCGGGTTCGGCGGCGACGTTTGCACGTCGATCGGCGCCGGGAAACTGCCGCCGAACGGGCCGACGTCCACGCCCGCGCACGGCAGCGGATTCCACGGCCGCGGCGGCGCGTCGGGCGGTGGGGTGTACGAGCAAGCTGTTCCCGGTGGGACGGCCGGCCCCGGATGATCCGGGGTGCCTTCCAGCACCGGCGGTGCGGGCGGCGGCGCGCCGTTGGGGAACCGGGTGCCGTTGGGGTCGGGCCAGCGGAACGCGGGCAGACCGGCGCTGCGCCAGAAGTCCTCCGGGTCGATACCACGCTTCTTGAAGGCGGCGTCGACAAACGGCTGCAAGGCCCAGTACGGCAGCAGATTGGACAGGACTATCTTGAAGTACGGTCCGGACGCGATGGATTCCCCTAGCGATGCGGCGAATTGGCTTACATACGTGAGGGTTTGAGCCAGATCGTCTTTACGCGCCACTAGCACGTCGCTGATGGCATGCAACTGCTCCAGCACAGGGTTCAGGTTCGGGTTGTCGTTGATGAACCCCTGCACTTGGGCCGAGAAGGCGGAAATGTTTTTCAGCAGGGTGTCGATGGCCCGTCCACGTTCGTTGAACGCGGCCAGCAGCGTCTTCGCGTTGACCAGCAACCGGTTGATTTGTTCGCTTCGGTCACCGAGCACGCTGGCTACCTGGTGGGCCTGAGCGAGTAGATGTTTGACCTCTTCGTCGCGCTTGCCGATGGTGTCGGAGAATTTGGCCAAACCGTCGAGGGCGGGGCTCAGGTGCGGGTAGGTCTGATCGATGGTCTGCGACAAGACGTTCAGAGACTGCTTGACGCTGTCGATGTCCCAGCCCGCGGCGGCCTTGTTGACATCGAAGACCGCGTCGTAGAGCTGATAAGGGGTGGTGCTTTGGCCCAGCGGCAACACACCCCCGGGCCGCAACCTCTGGGTTCCCCGCGGCTCGATCTCGAGCACCTTCTTACCCAGGATCGTGTCGGTCTTGATCGCGAGCCGGCTCTCGGTGCCGATGGTGTTGCCGCCGATGGAGAACTTGATTACGACGTGGTCGCCGTCGATGTCGAGCGCCTGCACCGTGCCGACATTCACGCCGGAGATACGCACCTTGTCGTTCTTGTTCAGTTGACCCGTGTCGGTGAACTGCCCGTAGTAGCCGGGACTCGCGAACAGCATCGGGACACTGGTGAAGCTTTGGCCGACGACGACGCCGAGCGCCAGCACGGTGACGCCCATCAGCCCGACACGGCCGCGGTTGAAGTCCGTCAGCGTTCTCATTGCGGCGTGCACCTACCCGTGGGCTGCTGCCAGATCCTGACCGTGCGTACCGGGCCGCCCGCCTGCAGTCCGTTCCACTTGATCGTGAGGTCGCACACGTAGAAGTTCACCCAGTCGCCGTAGAGGCCGATGCTGCGTCCGATCAGATTGAGCGCGGTCGGCGTCTTGTGGATCAGATCGCTGAGCTGATCACGTTGGTCGACGAGAGGCTGCTGAAGAGCCTGCAGGTAGTTGATTTCCTTATGCAGCAGAGCGCGATTCTCCGCCAGGAGGTCGGCGACCGTTCCAGCGGCGTTGCTGATGTTCGCGGTGCCGGCGGCCAGCGGATCGGCGTGGTTCTTCAGCCCGGTGATCAATTTTTCGAAGTTGTCGACGGTCTGGTCGAATTCCTTGCGATGCCTAACGGTGGTGTCCAGCACGACGTTCAGGTTCTTGACCACCTCGCCGATCGCCTGGTCGCGTTGAGCGAGGTGCGCGGTCAGCTGCGCGGTCTGGTCGAGGATGTCGTTGATGGTGCCGCCCTGACCCTGAAACACGGTGATGATGGCCGACGCGATGGTGTTGACCTTTTCCGGATCGAGCGCCCGGAACAGCGGCTTGAAACCACCGATCAGGGCGTCGAGATCCAGCGCCGGTGAAGTTCGAGCCAGCGGGATGAATCCACCCGGCGGCAGGACCCGGTCAGCGCCCTCGCCGTCGCCGCGTTTGAGCTCCAGGTAGCGGTCGGCGAACAGGTCGAGATAGCGGATCTGCGCGGTCGTCGACTGATAGAGCGGTATCGAGCGGTCGACAGCGAAGTCCACCCGTACCCGCGTGCCGCCTTCGATCAGCCGCACCTTTTTGACCTTGCCGATCTCCACTCCGGAGGCGCGGACGAACTGGCCGTCCTTCAGCCCGGTGGCATTGTTGAACTCAGCGGAATAGCTGTTGGTGCTGTTGAAGCGCATCTGAGCGAACACCACGACGATCGACACGGTGATTAGCAGCAGCACCAACGAGACGATGCCGAGCTTGATAGCGGAGCCGGTGATTTTCATGGGTTGATCGTGTTGTCCCCGACCTGGCGGCCCCACACATACTCGATTGCGTACGGTGAGCCGGTGTCTAGGTGGTTGTACGGCGCGAGGCTGGCGCCGGTGTCCACCACCAGGGTCGGCGCCGGCCACAGGTCATGGGTGACGGCCTGCCAGCAACCCGGCGCACCCCCCGGGCCGCCGCGAGCGTTCACCCGCGGCAGATTGTCCGGATACACATAGGGATTCGGCGCCCCGCCTACCACTCCGGCCAGCCCGAGGAGCCCCAACGTGGCCGCCGTGCCGGCCAACCCGGGGAGAGTCAATATGCCTCCCAACCCTGACGTCAGCTCGGTCATGGTTTTCAGCGCGTAGCCGTTGCCGCCGCCCGTCGTCGCATAGGCGGCGGGTTCTTCGTCGTAATAGTTGCGGATGGTGCAGAAGATTTCGGGACTGTAGGTGTCGAGCAGCTGGGCGGTGGGCACCAGATCGGCGACCCCCCGCTGGAAGTAGGGCCCGCCCCGCCGGAAGATGTCTTCGCCGGTGTTGCCCAACCCGGCCGCGGCCAACAACGCGGCATCCAGGTCGGCTTCCTGCCGCTGCAGTGTGCGCGCCGTGATCACCGCGTTGTTGAGGGCGTCGAACAGATCCGGTGCGGCGTTGGCGTAGGTGTCGCCCAGGGCCGCGAACTGTTGAATGTCATGTCGGATCTGCGGCATTTGCGGATTGATGTCGTCGAGGATGGCGTTGCCGTTGACGATCGACTGCCCGAACTTGTCGCCCAACCCGGTCAATGCCTGCGCGGCCGCAGCCAGCGTCAGGTTCACCTTGACCGGATCCACCTTCTCCGCGATCGAGGTAAGCGTCTCGAACAACGTATTGAACTCGGTCGTCACCGACCTCGCATCAATCACTTGCTGCGGTGTGATGCGTTGCGGTGTAGGGTTTTTCGGCGAGGTCAGCGACACAAACTTGTTGCCGAACACCGTGGTCGCCTTGATATTGGCGTCCACATTGGCCGGAATCAGCGTGATGTAGCTCGGATTCACGTCCAAGACGAGCTTGGCCGCCGGTATGCCGTCCCGCTGGATCTCCGAAATGCTGGCCACCCGGCCGATTTCCACCCCGTTGTAGGTGACCTTCGACCCCGGGTCCATCACCAAACCGGCCCGGGGAGCCACCATCGTCAAGCGTGTCGTCGGCGTGAGCTGGCCCCGAAACTGCAACCACACGAACGCCAACACCGCCGCAGCGACCACCAAGAACACCGCAGCCGTCGTCTTGTATCGCGGGATACGTGGCGGGTGCTCCTTCACCGGGGTCGTCATGGCGGCTACACGGTGAGGTTGAAGTTCGGGTTTTTGCCGTAGACCGCCATCGCGGTCAGTACGACCACGACAACGATCGTGATCAACGACAGCCGCATCGACCGGCCGACCGCTTCACCGACGCCGACCGGCCCGCCGGTGGCGGTGTAGCCGTAGTAGCAGTGGGTGGTCATCACCACCACGGCAACCAGGATCACCTCCGCGAACGACCAGCCCACGTCGTTGAGGCGCAGGAATGTGTGGAAGTAGTGGTTGTACGTGCCGATGGACTGCCCGTAGAACAAAACCGTAGTGACCTGCTGGGACAGGAAGGCCAGGGTGATCGCCAACCCGTAGAGCGGGATGATGACGACGAGACCCGCCACCACCCGGGTGGACGCCAGGTAGGCGACCGACCGGATACTCATCACCTCCAGCGCGTCGATCTCCTCGCTGATGCGCATGGCGCCCAGTTCGGCGGTGGCGCCGGCGCCGACCGTGGCGGCCAGCGCCTGACCGGCGGCCACCGGCGCCACAAACCGCACATTGACCAGTGCGGCCAAAAATCCGGTGAATGCCTCGACGCCGATGTTGCCCAGCGTCGCGTAGCCCTGGATGGCGACCAGTGAGCCCGCGGACAACGTGATGAAGCCGACGATGGCGGCGGTGCCACCGACCACGGCCATCGCGCCGGTCCCCATCCCCATCTGGGCAACCATCCGCAGCAGCTCTCTGCGGTAGCGGTGCAGGGCGTAGGGGATCTGCCCGACCGCGGTCAGTGCGAACCAGATCATCTGCCCGATCTCGACCAGTAGCCGGGCCGGGGCGTCCCCGTATCGACTGAGGGTGGCCCGCGGGAAGCGGACATGCACTGCAGCCGTCGCCATTTCAGCGCCCCGTTCCGAATCGGACACCGATGGTGGTCAGCGCCGCATTGACCGCGAACAGCGCGATGAAACACAGCACCACGGTCTCGTTCACGGCAGTGCCCAGGCCTTTGGACCCGCCGCGGACGATCAGCCCGCGGTAACAGCCGACCAGGCCGGCGATCAGCCCGAACGTCGCGGCCTTGACAAACGCGATCACCACCTCGGGTAGGCCCGTGAGCGCTGTCAGCGTCGAGAGGTAAGCACCGCTCGAGACGTTCTGCAGGTACACGCTGAAGAGGTAGCCGCCCCCCAGGCCGACGGCGATCACGAGGCCGTTGAGCAGCACCGCGACGGCTGTCGAGGCGACGACGCGGGGCACCACCAGCCGGTGGATCGGGTCGATGCCGAGCACCTCGAGCGCATCGATTTCCTCGCGGATGGTGCGCGCGCCGAGGTCGGCGCAGATGGCGGTGCCCCCGGCGCCGGCGACCACCAGCACCGTAACGATCGGGCCGAGCTGGGTGACCGCGCCGATCGCGGCACCAGCACCGGAGACGTCGGCGGCGCCGATCTCCGCCAGCAGCAGGTTGAGCGTGAAGATGAGCAGCACGGTTTCCGGGATGGACACCGCGATAGTGGGCAGCAGCGATACCCGCATCAGGAACCAGCCATTCCAGATGAACTCACGCCATTCGAACGGCTGCCTCAGGGCTTTACCGGTCAGCACGCACATGCGGAAGAACCCGCCGGCCACTTCCGTCCCTGGTCGGATCCTGTCGAGTACTTTGCCGCCAATCACGTTCGATGTAGTCATCCGCGCGGCCCCCGATTTGACCACGCTCGGCGCGTCGCAACCGCAGCACGTGTCCCAGTCGACGTCGTCGTGACAGCCCGCTCACGACGAAACCGTGCGCCTCGCGGGTGGTCGGGATCCCGATTCGCAAGCTCTCTCGCATAGGACCGATGCTGCGAAAAGCGATTCGCTAGAAAGCATTTCGAACTTTGCGTGAACGACGACGATTTCCGGCCTCTTGGCCCGAAGTTGCGGCGCAACAGTGGTTGGTGTGACCCGTGGCGTAGCGGATCACCTCGTTCCCGACGCCGGTCGACCACGTGATCCTCCCAACCGGCAGCCTCGGGTCCTGCCCCCCGGCTCCATGTCGCCCTCGCTTGCGCCACACAGCAACTATGGCATTTGACCGTACGTTCAGTCAATAAATCGGCCGCCTGGGCTCTAGTAGGGACCGCCCAGAAACATCCCGCGCTGCTCTACGATCCACCTGATCGTTACCAGGCCCTTTGCGGTTCCTCAGGTGGCTGGCGCGCGGGTTCATCGGTCGCGCGACGGCCAATTACCGGCCCGCGCAAAGCATTCCGTCGCTATGCGGTCAATCCGGCGCACCCGTTGCCGCGGCAAGGCATTCGCGCACCACCGAGACGACGTCAGTAGAAGGGTTCGCCCACTTGCTAAGCCCCAAGCGGTCGAGCAGCAGTCCGCCGAGGAACACGTCGACGAACGCGGCCCCCACTTGTTCGGGTGTCCGGGAATCGGCGGGATCGAACCACACCCACATCCACTGCAGCGATCCCCACAGCTGCAGTGCCGCCAGTTCGACATCCACGCTTCGGAACACACCGCTGTCTATCCCGTTGCGGATCTCGTCAATCACGAGCGTTTGCAATTGATGACGCAACTTTCGCACTTGTTGCATCGCCGGGTCATCGGACAACTGAACCACCTCGCGCTGGCTTGCCACCGTCGAGTCGCGGGCGATCACCTGTAGCAGCGCGGAGGCGTAAATGACTGCGGCAATGCGTTCGTGCGGCGCGGCCAGGCGATCCCATACCATCCGTAGCACATCGAGCTGGCGGGTCAGATGGGTTTCTTCAAGCTCCTGCAACATCTGCGCTTTGGTTCCGAAGTGATGAACGATGGTGCCCTTAGACATGCCAAGCTGGTCGGCGATGTCGCCGAGATTGGTTCTGTCGTAGCCACGTTCGGCGACATAGCGGACAAACGCGTCGAGAATCTCGCCGCGTCTGCCTGGCGATCTGGGCATCCTTCAATCCTCCGGTGTAAACTAACCGTACGAACGGTCTATCATAACCTTCGTGACATGAGTATCCCAGGCAGCACAACCGGCAGGTGGGGCGACAGATACTGATTTGCCGCCAGCCTTAGCCTGAATCCGTGGATGGTAGGCCGGCGATGATCGGCGTGTGAAACAGCGAAAATGCCTCCTGAACTGGGACAATAACGATTGTCGAAGTCGTAGTTGTCCACGTTTCGGAAGGCATTTCCGGTGCAATCATCGCATACGTTCGCCGTCGGGTCGGCGGTGTTCACGAGCGGAATCTGGTGTCGGCCGCGGGCCTGGTGCCGGTCATGGAACTGGCTGAGCAGACCGGTCTTTCGCGGTTGATCGGTGAGCACGTCGACCTGCCCAGCACAGGGGTGCGGTCCGGAGCGGTCAACCCTGCCGGGAAGCTGACCACGATCATCGCGGGCATGATGTGCGGGGCGGACTGCATCGACGACGCGAACGTGTTGCGCGCCAGCGGCACGCCCCGGGTGTTCGACGAGGTGTACGCGCCCTCGACAGTGGGGATCTTGCTGCGCGAGTTCACCTTCGGCCACGCCAACCAGCTCACCGCGGTGGCCCGCGAGCATCTGATCGCGCTCGCGGCGCGCACTGCGCTGCTGCCCGGCACCGACGAGCGGATGTTTTTGGACATCGACTCGCTGCTGCGCCCGGTCTACGGGCACCAGAAACAAGGCGCGTCGTTCGGGCACGCCAAGATCGCCGCGCGCGCTGCTGCGCAAAGGACTGTCCCCGCTGATCACCACGCTGTCCACCCCGAGAGCGGCGCCGGTGATCGCCGAGGCGTGGCTGCGCAGCGGTAAGACCGGCTCCGGGCGCGGCGCCGCCCGCCAGCTCAAGCAGGCGATCACCACCGCGAGAGCGATCGACCCGGACGCGAGGATCATGGCCCGCGGCGACTCCGCGTTCGGCACGAAGAAGGTGATCGCCGCCTGTCTCGGGGAGGGCCTCGAGTTCTCCCTGTCGGTGAGCCGAAATAAACGCATCACCAAGACAATCCACAGCATCGACGACGACGCCTACAGCCCGGTTCACTACCCCGGCGCGGTGACCCCGACACCGGGCAGTTGATCTCCGATGCCGAGGTCGCCGAAACCCCCTACACGCTGCGGCTGGGCTCCGGCCGTACGATCACCGTGCGGCTGGTCGTGCGCCTGGTCAAAGATGCCCGCTACCCCGAGGCGTTGTTTCCGGGGTGGCGTTATCACACGTTTGTGACCAACTCCGACCTGCCGACCACCGAGGCCGACCTGACTCAACGCCGCCACGCCATGATCGAAACCACCTTCGCCGGCCTGATCGACGGCCCACTGGCGCACATCCCCTCGGGGCTGTATTCCGCGAACTGCGCCTGGCTGGCCTGCGCGGTGATCGCGCATAACCTGCTACGCGCGGCCGGAGCCCTTGCCGGCGGCGCTGCCGCCGTGGCCCGCGGTGCCACCCTGCGCCGCGACCTGGTCAACGTACCCGCCCGGTTCGCCGCACCTGCGCGCAAGCCGATACTGCACCTGCCAGCCGACTGGCCTAGGCAAACCGGATGGAAAACCCTGTGGGACAACGTCATCGGCTACTACTACCCGAGCGCCCAACCCCGCGCCGCCTGACACCACCGGCCACACCCTGTCCACCCGCCGCCCCAGGCCCAACCGAGGAACCCAAAGGACAGCTGATACACGCCAGCCGATCACGCATGCGCCACCGCCTCCACACCAGGCCACGGCTCACCAAAACCCGCCGACGACCACACGAAATCACCCATCCACGGATTCAGGCGTAGTCGTGACGCGCCCGATCGGAATCTCGAAGAACGCTTGCTCGCTCTGCTCAACTAGCCGTTCGGCGGCGATCAGCTGCCGGAGCGTCCGGTGCAGTTACGACATACATGTTCGCATCAGGTGCTGACTTAATTTCGCCGGCGGTGTACACGGTCATGAGTTCTCTGCCATCAGTGTCGGCAACGCACACATAGGTGTCGGTCTCAGCGTCGTAGTCGAAGCTGTCCCAAGCCAGTACGAACGCTAAGCAGTTGCCGTCGCGGTCCGCGACGACGAGCTTGTGCACACCCGACTCCTTTAATAGCTCGGCATCCTGCGCACGCTGCTGAGGGACCTGATTGTTGTGAACCGTTAGGGTGTTTGACATCTGTGTACTCCCTTAGCGAGGTGTGGTCCGGGTGCTCAAATAACCCCGAACCTAGTGGAGAGTATCTCTCCAAATACCGCTCCCGACCGGGGTATTACGGCCCCCCTCAAGAGGTCGTAACTCGGTTAGGAAAATTACCTTCATTCGGGGAGCGATTTGCACGACGCCGTGCACATCGGTCACTCCACCGGCGGTGGGGAAGTGGTGCGCTATCCGGCGCGCCACGGCGAGAGCCGCGCCGCCGAAGTCGTTTCCATCAGCGCAGTCCCAGCTGCAGCTCACGCGATCGGCCACATTGCCGCATGGCGTCGCCGGTTCGGCATGATTCACGGGGCCGGCCAATGGGTCCCGCAGTCGAGTCGCGCGCCAGTCAGCGATTCTGATAGCTGCCACAGCCGTTGTCCAAGTTCTGTGTTGTTGCCGTTCTTGGACGACTTGACGATGCCGGGGAATCCGCGTAGTTGCCGAATGCCGCTGGGGCCGACGAATGTTCCTCCGGGGATGTCCTGGGTGGCGGCGAACAGAGTGGGCAGGATGCCCTGATCGACGCCGTGGCCCACGATGCGTGAACCGATGTCGAGCCAGAGTCCCGATGCGCCCGCGACGTGGCCGAAGAGTCCGGTGCGCACAACTCCCGGGTGCGCGGCGACCGACAAGATTTGGCTTCCGCAGGCCGAAAGCTGACGCTGCAGTTCGCGTGCGAACAGTAGGTTCGCCAACTTGGAATCTTTATAGGCCTGGCTGCTGTTGTAGGGGCGTCGCCGCCAGTTGGGGTCGTCGAGGTTCAGTTTGCCGCCACGGTGGAAGTCGGAGCTCAGGGTCACGATGCGGCCGCGGATCTGGGGCAGCAGCAGATTGGTCAGTGCGAAGTGGCCGAGGTGGTTGGTACCGAATTGCAGTTCGAAGCCGTCCGCGGTGCGGGCTTCGGGGACCTGCATGATGCCGGCGTTGTTGATCAAGACATCGATGGGTTCCTGCCATGACGATGCGAAGGCACGCACCGACGACAGGGAGCTCAGATCAAGTTCACGGACCTCGGCGTCTCTCGCAATGCCTTTCGCTACGTCCCGTCCTTTGGCGGGGTTGCGCACGGC
>DASZLQ010000353.1:0-5688 GCA_035552295.1 Mycobacterium sp.
ACATGATCCGGCTTATGTAAACGTTCACATGAAGCGCTGGCGGTACACCTCGTCGTTGATCCCGCTGTGGGCCAAAGGGTGAGCCGCGCCGGCGAATGATTCACCTTCGTCTACTGACCCGCTGTTTTCCGCGCCGTGAGACGTCAGATGACGTGCAGTAAGGGAAATGACCATGATTACGACGGCTGCCCAGCAGTACCAAGTCATCGACGCGCTCTCTCCAATAACATGCCCTCAGTGTAGGAAATTGTTGTTGCGGCAACGCTGCCCGTGGTGATCCGCTTGCTACAACCTGCTCACTAGCAACTGTTGAGGGCCGTGAGACCGAATTGTTGCAACAGATGATTGAGCACGCCTATCTCCTTGTGCTGTAAACGATTTCACTCATGCAATCACAGCGGGCTTATGGCCCAAGGGATTCGCTGCTGGTCGGTGTTCACGCCCTATCTCTGACGGGTGAACGCGACGCGCTTCGGCTTGCGTCGCTCGATTACTTGCGTTTCAGGACGTTGGCGCGCCCACCATGCCCGCAAGGCTTGAACATCGATCGGTGTAGTGGGCTCGTCAAAGGGCGATGGTGCGCTGTACATGGTCCGTACGTTCTCCGGGTTTCAATTGTAGACGGTTACGTTCACTATCTCGGAGCTTACTCTGACGCGCGAAGGAACGCTAGCGGTTACTAAGGGATCCTTCGGAAGGCGCGTGATCCCTTAGCCGGACGGCGGTACGGCTGGCGGACGGCATGCGTTGGCGGTCGGGTCCCACCACCAGCCGTTGTCACATGCCGCCGGTTGCGGCCCGACACCGAGCGGGCGGCAGACATTCGCCGTCGGGTCCCACCACTGGCCCGGATCGCATGCCAAGGGTTGTGGCCCGACGCCCAGCGGCCGGCACGTGTCGCCCGTCGGGTCCCACCACTGTCCGGCGTCGCATTGCAGAGGGAGCGGCGCCCCAGGGGGCCGACACACATTTGCCTTCGCATCCCACCAGTCACCGTTCTCGCATTGGGCCGAGCTCACCGCCGGCGTCGCGATCGTCGCGGCGGCCAGTGACGTCAACGCCATCGTGACGACGAGCACCAGATGGCGAACGAACTTCCTCATTGCGGGCCTCCCCCTGTGGCGTATGCATTATCGAACCGGGCCCAGGCACACAGGTCAAGAGCGTCTCGCCCGACCGCACTCAGTTGAAGCCTCCACCGGTCCGGCCCGGCTACCGTGAAACCTGTGACGATAGGTAACGAACACCCGACTGACGAAGTTGACATTCGACGGCGAATTGAAGCGCTGGCCGGGGCGATTCGCGCTGGGGATCTCGAGGCCGTGATGTCGATTTACACGACAGACGTCGTGTCGTACGACATTGAGCCACCCCTACAACACGTGGGAGCAGAAGCAAAACGTAAGAACTGGGAACGCGTGTTCGCGGTGTATGAGCACCCGCTCGGTTACGAGATTCGCAACCTCACCATCGCCGTGTGCGAAGACGTGGCATTTGCGCACAGCCTTAATCGGCTCAGCGGCACGCTGAAGAGTGGAACCACGTCCGCCGGTTTCTGGATTCGAGCGACGATGTGCTTTCGGAAGGTCAATGGCCAGTGGTTCATTGCGCACGACCACGCGTCGGCGCCCCTGGATCCGACGACGGGCGGAGCGCTGCTGAACCTGGAGCCATAACCGGGCGTTTATGCGAGGTCCGTACCGGGATATTGGCAGTATTTGGCAGTTCACGGGGTGGTCCTGGCAGCAGCCGTTGAGCTTCGATTTGAGGTGGGGGTCGGTAGCGAATGCTCACGGAGGAATAACCGACATGGCACAGCTCGCACTGCAGCAGGCAACTATCGAATATCAGGAGTTCGGACCGCAGGATTCACCGCACGCGCCGGTACTGTTCGTCCACGGCATCCTGGTCGACTGGCGACTGTGGCGCGAGGTCGCTGAAGGCCTGGCGCTCCGTGGTTTCCGCTGCATCGTGCCGACGTGGCCGCTGGGCTCACACACCATCCCGGTCAGCGAGACCACGACGCTCTCGCTCTCCGGTGTCGCGGAGATGATCAACGACGCGATCGTCGCCCTCGATCTGTCCGATGTGACGCTAGTCGGCAGCGACACCGGAGGTGGGATTTGCCAACTGGTCGTCGACGCCTCTCCGGATCGGATTGGCCGTCTGGTCCTCACCAACTGCGACGCCTTCGACAAGTGCCCGCCCTTCCCGTTCGACCTCGTGTTCGGGTTGCTTCGTGGCCCCATCTCGATCAAAGCGCTATTCGGACAACTGCGGTTGCGGATGCTGCGTCACTCGCCGCTCGGCTTCGGCCTGCTGATCAACCATCCCGATCCGGACGTCACCTCCGCCTGGCTGCAACCCTGCCTCAAGGACTCACGTATCTGCCGCGACCTGGCGGCGTTGCTGCGTCAGGTGGCTACCACCGATCTCACCGACGTGGCCACCCGCCTACCCCGGTTCGCTAAGCCGGTAACGCTGGTGTGGGGACAACGGGACCGCTGCTTTACCCCGGCCTTGGGCCGGCGCTTGGCCGGTTTGTTCAGCAACGGGAAGCTGATCGAGGTGCCAGACGCGAAAACCTTTGTCGCCCTTGATCGGCCGGACACGGTCATGAACGCGATAGCGGGAATTCCCGCCTGGAAACCCGGGGCTGAACATCAAGTGTGATTGGCCCTGGAGCGCCACCACCGCCACCATATCGACGGATGCCGAAGAAGCGCGGGCAGGATCGCGAGCGGATCGAAGTAGGTGACGCGTTCGATCGCCTTGCCATCGTGCAACGCCAGTCGGTTCACGTTGGGCCAGTCGATGACGGTGCTCCCAATACGGGCGTGAAGCCGGAACTCGATGAACACCAGGTCCCCGTCTCCGCACCAGCGGTCGACTTGAGCGCGTAGGTCTGGAAGGCAGCACCAGATGCGTTGGAACTCGGCTCGCGCGGCCTCGATCCCGACCATAGGAGCTGCGAGTGGCTGCACGAGGACGACATCAGGGTGCAGGAGTTCCGGTAATCGTTCCGGCGATGGGTCGTTCCAGAAGTCGGCGAATTTGGTGACGAACTCTTCGGGGTCGGAGCGTGTGGTCACTCCGTCAACGATGCCCGTCGATCCGCTGCCATTTCGACCTATGGCGGTGCCAAGCACTGCCAAGACCAGGTGACTAGGCTCCCCGAGCTCGCTCAAAGGCGGTGCGCAGCAGACCGATTCGAGGCCCGGCTGAGTTAGTGGGACGACGACGACGACGGAGTCAGCTCCACATGTACCGTGCGACCGAACTTGGACCGCATGAGCCGGTGCGCCGAGGGCACCAGCACGCCATGAAGGAAGGGATATTTCTGCCGCAGCAGGCGCCCCACCTTCCGATACTCAGCACCGTCTAGCAAGCGCACACCGCCAGGCTGCACGGATCCGGTCGGCTTGCCCGACGCTGTCGCCGGGCCGAACTCGACGCTCGGGTTACGTCGAATCCGGCGAATTTTGACCGCCCGCTCGAAGCTGCGGAAGTAGGCGCGATTGCCGTCCACCACAATGCTGACCGGGCTGGAGCCGGGAGTGCCGTCCTTGCGAAACGTGATGAGCCTGATTGTCTTCTGCCGCACGAACGGCGCCAATGCCGGATTGGTTGCGGTGGCTACGGCGCCCAGAACATAACCGAGTTGCCGCAACCGCAGGACAAACGCCACGATCAGCGCCACCGACACCGCGCCGAGCGCCCACGCCTGCGCGACCGAACCACCCAGGTCGAGGTCCATTATGTGGTTCACCGTGTGCACGGTGTTGGCCACAATGAATCCGGCGAGCGTGGTGGCCAACGCGTCCGCCCAGATGAGCGCGAGCAGCAGCGCTACCCCCAGACCTAGCTGGAACGCACCGACGTCGTGCAGGAAGTGCCGGTGCACGTCAAAGGCGACGACATCAGCGAATGAGGTCGGATCGATTAGGCACCAGATCCCAATCCCAACGGTGGCCGCCCCGACAAGAGCTGTCACCGCGACCAGGTATACCCGCGCTACGGCACTCAAACGCTTCATCACGCCCCCTCATCCACAATGCTTGTTTCTTCCTCAATCGCTAGACGGGGTAGCGCGCCGACATGTGACATCACTACCGAGGGTCGTGGATCCGGGGCTGCACGATCTACCGATGAATTCCGGGCGCGCTACCAGTCATACCTTTGAGACCGGACAAATCGACAGCAAAGGTGGATTCGATGTCCAATGCCCTGCCGCCAATCGTGGATCACCCGACGTGGCGCGCCGCGCTCGACGAACTGCGCAAGCGCGAGAAGGCCGCCACCCGCGAACTCGATGCGATCGCCGCCCAGCGGCGCCGTCTGCCAATGGTCGAGTTACCCGACTACACCCTGATCGGAGCCGACGGAGCCACCCGCCTGGTCGATGTGTTCGACGGCCGCTCGCAACTCATCGTCTACCACCACATGTGGTCCGACGGCGCGGAGTGGCAGTGCGGCGGGTGCACCGGCTTCACCTCGCAGTTCACCCGACTGGAGTTCCTCGACAACTACGACGCCCGCTTCGTCATCGTCACCAACGGACCGATCGAGGAGGCACTCGCCTACAAAGAGAAGGTCGGCAACCGGATGGAGTGGTACTCGTCGTCGGAGAGCCCGTTCGCCGCCGACATGGGCGCACCGCCGAACGGGGGCTTCGGCGTCAACGTGTTCCTGCGCGACGGCGACACCGTGTACCGCACCTGGCACACGAACGGGCGAGGCACCGAGCAGCTCAGCCACTCGTTCGGGCTGATCGACATCCTGCCGTGGGGCCGCCAGGAGGAATGGCTCGATTCGCCTGAAGGTTGGCCCTCGCGCCCGACATACTCGGGTTGGCTCGACTCCCCCGATATCGCCCGCGCCTACGGACCTAAGGACACCGCATGACCGCGACCACCGAACGTTACGTCGTCACCCGCACGATCGCCGCCAGCCAGGAGCAGATCTTCGCCTTCCTGGCCGACCCCTCCCGCCACTGCAATACCGAGCCCACCGACTGGGTCCGCGACGCGGTGGACATCGCGCCGATCAGCGGGACCGGACAGATGTTCGCGATGAACATGTTCCTCACACAGGCCGGCGGTGACTACGTCACGTACAACCTGGTGAACGTGTTCGACGAGGGCCGTGCCATCGGCTGGATGCCTGGCACGCTGGACGACGCGGGCCGTCACTCCCCCGGCGGTTGGTTCTGGCGCTACGACCTCGCCCCTAAGGGTGACGGCACAGACGTCACCCTTACCTATGACTGGAGCGGCACCCCGCAGGAGTTCCGCGACCGGGTCGGCCGCATGCCCATATTTGCTGAGGACTACCTCGCCGCGTCGCTGGAGACCCTGGAGCGATCCGTCGCGGGCTGATCGCGCGCAGCTGGACGAGCGACTCCTTTTTCACCATGGCGGTGCAAAAGCGAAAAGCAAACGGTTTAGATAAAACCCGCGTTAGGCTCCTCGATGTCACGGTCACATCGCGCATCGGGAGCCCGCTATGAAGTCAGACGCGCAGGGACTTGGGAAAGACGCCCGTCGGCTACGCGAATTCAGCGGATTCGACAAGTTTTCGGACGATGAGCTGGAGCGTCTCGTCCAAGCGGCACATCACACTTCGCGATCCGTGCCATGGCCGCTGATTCGCGAGCAGACCCCGTCGGACGCCTGCTACATCCTGCTC
>DASZLQ010000354.1:0-6047 GCA_035552295.1 Mycobacterium sp.
GGCGTGTCGCCGTACCAACACGCACGCTCGCGCAAATGGGGAATACTGGAAAGAACTATGACCATCAGTTTCAACCACACCATCGTCGCCTCGCGCGACAAGCAGGAGTCCGCGGAGTTTCTCGCCGAGCTGTTCGACCTCCCGAGCCCGAAGCCGTTTGGCCACTTCATGGTTGTCGCACTCGACCACGGCGCCAGCCTCGACTTCGCGGACGCGGCCGAGGGTGAGGACATCCGGCGGCAGCACTACGCCTTCCTCGTCTCCGAGCAGGAGTTCGACGCGATCTACGGCAAGATCCAATCGCGCGACCTGCAGCACTGGGCGGACCCCGGGGCCAAACGGCCCGGCGAGATCAACCGCCGGGACGGCGGCCGCGGAGTGTACTTCCTGGATCCCTCCGGGCATGCCATGGAGATCCTCACCCGGCCATACGGCTCGGGCGGCTAAATTGTCAGCGGGATTGTCGGCGGGCCTGCCCGCCTAGTCGACGCCGTGCCGCACGCTCTCCTGTGCGCGATAGTCGTTGGCGAGCTGCGCGACATGCTTGGGTAGCGCGCCGGCGGCGACATCCGCCAACGTTGTTTCTTCCAACACCGACCGCATGCTGGCGCGCAGCGCCCGCCAGACGTCGGTCAGCGCCGTCGTCGGCCCCGAGTAAGGCAGGTCGCCGAGCCCGATGTCGCGGACACTGGCCAGCGGTCCATCGATGCAGCGCAGCACGTCGGCAATGCTGATCTCGTTTCCCGGACGGGCCAACTCGTAGCCACCTTCGCGGCCGCGGTGGCTTCGCACCAGGCGGTCGGTGCGCAGGTTGGTGAGGATATCGACGAGAAATTGCGGCGGTATGCCCTGAGCCTGCGCAAGGTCGTCCGTCTTGACCAGCGAGCCACTGCTGGCCGTGGCGAGCTGGACCATCGCCCGCACCGCGTACTCCGCCTTGGCTGACATGCGCACCCTGAGGATTGTGCCACCCGCCCCGGCGACGATGCGGTCCGCGCTAGGGCAGGGACTCCAGCAAGTCGATGATGCTCTGCGCCAGCTCATCGAGCGGACGGTCCGGGGTGAGCCGCAGGTCGGGATTCTTCGGCCGCTGATACGGGCTGTCGACGCCGGTGAAATGTGTGATCTCGCCGGCACGAGCTTTGGCGTACAGCCCCTTGGGATCACGCTTCTCGCACTCCGCGAGCGGGGTGTCACAAAACACCTCGACGAAGTCGAAGCCGGCGTCGGCGTGCACTTTACGAGCCATCTCCCGGTGTTCGGCCAGCGGACTGATCGCCGGCACCAGCACGATTTGGCCAGAGTCGGCGAGCAGCGTTGCCACATGGGCCAGCCGGCGCAGGTTCTCCGCACGGTCGGCCATGCTGAAGCCGAGGTCGGCGTTCAGACCATGACGTAGATTGTCGCCATCGAGAACGTATGCGGGAATTCCCTTTTCGATCAGCTTTCGCTCGACGAGCATGGCCACCGAGGACTTGCCGGCGCCTGACAGGCCGGTGAGCCATACTGTTCTGCCCCTGACAGCCCTATCCGCTGCGGTTACCAGTGACTCATGCCGCACGGTGTCCGGGCTTGCAGTCTGCACCGAGACGTCGCGTAACACCATGCCCGCCGCGACGGTGCCGTTGGTGTGCGGGTCGATGAGGATGAACGAGCCGGTGCTGGCGTTGCGCGTGTACTCGTCAAGCAGCAGAGGTACTCGGGTGCGCAGCGAAATGCGGCCAAGTTCGTTGAGCTTCAACGCTGTTGCGGACTTGTCGCGGTGCAGAGTGTTGACATCGAGCCGGTACTCCAGCGCGGTTATCCGCGCGCGCGTGGTGCGGGTGGTGTGCTTGACGAGATACTCGCGGCCGGGCTCCAGCGCCGAACTATCAGCCATCCAGCACACGGTCGCGTCGAACTCCTGCGCGACCCTCGGGTGGTTGTTGGTCCGGGCGATCATGTCGCCGCGGGATATGTCTAACTCGTCCGCGAGGCTCACCGCCACGGCCATCGGCGGAAACGCTTCTGCCACAGGACCAGTCGCTCCGTCGATCGAAGCGATCCGGGTGTTCTTGCCAGTCGGCAGCACCACCACCTCGTCACCCGGACGCATCACTCCACTGGCCACCGTTCCCGCATAGCTGCGGTGGTCTTGATGCTCGTGGGTCTGCGGCCGAATGACGTATTGCACTGGGAAGCGCACGTCGACCAGGTTGCGGTCACCGGCGATGTAGACCTCCTCGAGGTGCGACAGCAGCGCCGGCCCCTCATACCACGACGTCAGGTCGGATCTGGTCACCACGTTGTCGCCGTGCAGCGCAGAGATCGGGATGGTCGCCACGTCCTGCACATCCAGGCGTGCCGCGAAGGCATGGAATTCATCTCGGATGGACTCGAATTTATTTCTGTCCCAGTCGATCAGGTCCATCTTGTTGACCGCGAGCACGATGTGCTGGATGCCCAACAGTGAAGCCAGGAAGGCGTGCCGGCGTGATTGCTCGAGCAGGCCGTGCCGCGCGTCGACGAGCACGATCACCAGTTGAGCGGTCGACGCTCCGGTCACCATGTTGCGGGTGTACTGGATGTGGCCCGGAGTGTCGGCAATGATGAATTTCCGCCTGGGAGTGGCAAAGTACCGGTACGCGACGTCGATGGTGATGCCCTGTTCGCGTTCCGCCCGCAGGCCGTCGGTCACCAGTGCCAGGTCGGTGTACTCGTGGCCGCGCTCCTTGGACGTCCGCTCCACCGACGCCCACTGGTCTTCCATCACGGCCTTGGAGTCGTAGAGTAGGCGCCCGATCAGTGTGGACTTGCCGTCATCGACGGAGCCGGCGGTTGCGATGCGAAGCAGCGTGGTGGGTGCGGCCATCAGAAGTAACCCTGTCGCTTGCGGTCTTCCATTCCGGCTTCCGAAATCCGATCGTCGGCTCTGGTGGCCCCGCGCTCGGTCAATCGGGACACCGCGGTTTCGGCGATCACCTCCGACACTGTGGCGGCCGCCGATTCCACACATCCGGTACAGGTGACATCCCCGACGGTGCGGAAGCGCACCGTCGCCTCGAACACCGGCTCGCCAGCGCGCGGTTGCATGTGCCGGTGTACTGCCAGCAACATTCCGTCGCGGCTGAACACCTTGCGCTGGTGCGCGAAATAGATCGACGGCAACTTGATCTTCTCGGCACCGATGTAGGACCAGATGTCGAACTCGGTCCAGTTGGACAGCGGGAAGACACGAATGTGCTCGCCCTTGTGGTGCCGCCCGTTGTACAGGTTCCACAGCTCCGGCCGCTGGGCCTTCGGGTCCCACTGGCCGAACTCGTCGCGGAAGCTGAACACTCGCTCCTTGGCGCGCGCCTTCTCCTCGTCGCGCCGCGCTCCCCCGAACGCCGCGTCAAACTTGTTCTCCCGGATGGCCCGCAGCAGCGTCACGGTCTGTATCGGATTTCGCGATGGGATGGTCTCGACGGCCCGGCCGGCGTCGATGTCTTCCTGCACCGACGCCACCACCAAGCGCACCCCGGACTCAGCGACCAGTTCGTCGCGGGTCGCGATCACCTCGTCGAAGTTGTGACCGGTGTCGACATGCATCACCGGGAACGGCAACCGGCCCGGCCGGAAAGCCTTGAGCGCAAGGTGCAGCATGACGATGGAGTCCTTGCCACCCGAGAACAACAGCACCGGCCGCTCGAACTCCGCGGCCACCTCCCGAATGATGTGAATCGCCTCCGCTTCCAGCGAGCGCAGATGGCTCAATTCGTACTGCCCGGCAGCCGGCGCGGCTTTTACATCGCTGGTCATGGGCCCCTCACCGAAATCCCGATAAATTTGGTAGAACTGACCATATTTATGGTCATTGCCATATATGGAACCAGCCTCTCCCGTCGCTGTCAATGACAGATCGCAGTCAAGTGCTGCTGGTATGGCGCAAACGGCATGCACGTGACGGAATCAGGCCAGGACCGGCGGGCGCACTTTTGCGGCAACTAGCCGGTGCGAAAGCATGGATGGATGACAAACCCCTCCGGTCCTTCCGCGGCTAGCGGCCGCGACGTCATCGCACAGTTCCTCCCGCAATCGCCGTTCGTCGCCAAGCTGGGAATAGTCGCAGATCAGCTCAGCGATGACGAAGTGAGGCTGCGGCTGCCGTGGGATCCCTCCAACGTCACCATCGGCGACATGGTCCACGGCGGCGCCATCGCCACCCTCGCCGATCTCACCGTCATGGCGGCGGCTTGGTGCGGCGCGGCAGCGCCCCCCGACCTGCGGGGCGTGACGGTGTCGATGACACTGGACTTCATGGCGCCTGCCCGCGCGACCGACGTGATCGGCGTGGGCCGGGTGCTGCGCCGCGGCAGGTCGCTGACAAACTGCGAGGCCGAGATCGTCGACCCGCAGGGCAGGCTGGTCGCCAAAGCCCTGGCCACTTATAAGGTCGGCTGACTATGTCGGCTGACTATTAAGGTCGGCTGACTATTAAGGTCGGCTGACTATAAGGTCGGCTGACGGCTCCCCGCTACGGCGTGACCTCGTTGAGCTTGCCCGTGGCGACGTCGAAGACGAATCCGCGCAGGGAAACGTGCTTGGTCACGAACGGACTGTTTTCAATGCGGCGTAGCGACTGCCGGACATCCTCTGCGGGATCCGGGAACGCCTCCGCGGCCCACGGCGGCTTGACCCCGGTCTCGTCCTGAATGCTGCGCTTGAAGTCGTCGTCAGCGAACGTGAGCATCCCGCAATCGGTGTGGTGAATCAGGATGATCTCCTGCGTCCCCAGCAATCGCTGGCTGATGGTCAGTGAGCGAATGGTGTCGTCGGTTGCCACCCCGCCGGCATTCCGGATGACGTGGGCCTCCCCTTCGTTGAGGCCGAGGATGCGGTAGACGTCGAGCCGGGCATCCATGCATGCGACGACCGCGACGTGTTTGCTCGGCGGCATGGGTAGCGGGCCCTTGAAGGTGCTCGCGTATTCGGCGTTGTTGGCCAGGTAGTCATCGGTAACCGTCACACCAGCCTCCTGGGGTATTGCGGCGTGGACTTTGCTGCTCAAATCGTCGCCGCGGTGGATCTTAATTGCCGGCCACCTGTAATTCACGCATGAAAATCAGGCGGATCACAAGGATCCGGTCGCTGGGCCCGGCCAGTTGGCGCCCGCCTCGTTAACCTGTCCCAATGCGGCACGGGCGGCTTGGTCGGGCATGATTCGCTTCCTGGCGCGCCGTCTACTCAACTATCTCGTGCTGCTGGCGCTGGCGTCGTTCCTGACCTACTGCCTGACGTCGCTGGCCTTCTCGCCGCTGGACAGCTTGTTACAGCGCAATCCACGCCCCCCGCAGGCCATCATCGACGCCAAGGCCCACGCGCTCGGCTTGGACAAACCCGTACCGCTACGCTACGCGCACTGGGCTTCGGACGCCGTGCGCGGCGATTTCGGGACGACCATCACCGGCCAGCCGGTCGCCACCACGCTGTGGCGCCGCGTCGGAGTCAGCCTGCGGTTGCTGGTGATTGGCTCGGTGGCGGGCACCGTGCTGGGCATCGCGGCCGGGGCGTGGGGCGCGATCCGTCAGTACCGGCTCAGCGACCGCGTCGTCACCATGCTGGCCCTGCTCGTGCTGAGCACGCCGTCGTTCGTCATCGCAAGCCTCTTGATCCTCGGCGCCCTGCGGGTCAATTGGGCCGTTGGCATCCATCTCTTCGACTACACCGGTGAGACGTCCCCGGGCGTGGTGGGTGCCGGGCACGAATTGCTGGACCGGTTGCGGCATTTGATACTGCCTACGCTGACGTTGACGCTGATGGCCGCCGCCGGATACAGCCGATATCAACGCAACGCGATGCTCGACGTCCTCGGCCAGGATTTCATTCGCACCGCCCGCGCCAAGGGGCTCACCCGCCGGCGCGCGCTGTTCAAACACGGGCTGCGCACCGCGCTGATCCCGCTGGCGACGCTGTTCGCCTACGGGGTGGCCGGGCTGGTCGTCGGAGCCGTGTTCGTGGAAAAGATCTTCGGCTGGCACGGCATGGGCGAATGGCTGGTGCAGGGCATTTCGACGCAGGACACCAAC
>DASZLQ010000355.1:0-4240 GCA_035552295.1 Mycobacterium sp.
CCCGCCGCGGCGCGCAACGGCTGAACGCACGCCGCCAACGGCACCAAGTCCTCGGCGGGGCATCCCTCGAAGATGTCCATTGCCGCGAGTTCTTCCACACGCGCACCGGTCAATCCGGCCATGGCAACATCCCGCCGGTGCACGAATTGCGGCCCACGCCTCGCGGTGTCCGCACAGCCATGACCCGCCGCCCAGTCCTCGTGCCATCCGCGACAGGCGCGTAGCCCATCTCGCGGTCCGGTCCGACTCAGGTTATGGCGTCCGCTGCTGACGCAGCAACAATGTCGGCAGTTCCGTGGAAATTTCGGCGGCAATCCGGTGAGAATCTGAAGACATGCGGCCAACCAGGATCCAGGTGGGCGATCTCTGGTTCGATGCGTTAACGGAAGACCAGTAGTCGAGGTTGTGCGCAAAGCCTGGGCCGCCGACCAAGGCGGCTCGATCATCCCGGTGAATATTGATACTCGCCCATGGGCACCCCGTAGTGCTCGGCGAGCAGGCCCGTGAGCGCCACCATCATCGTCGACGACGAGCCCAGCCCCGAACCCGGCGGAGCGCTCGAACGCAGCACCAAGTCGTAGCCGTCGGTGCCGTCACGGCCGAACCGCCGCACCGCTGCCTTGATCAGATCGAGGCTGCCGTCGTAGAGAATCTCACTGTCCAGCGTCATCTCGGTGGTGGTCTTGAAGTCCACCGACTCGATCGTGACGATGCGATCGGTACGTGGAGCCAGCGATCCCTGCGCGTAGCGATCGATGGTCGCCGACAGGACGCAGCCGCCTTCGGTCGACGGGAAAGGAGGTACGTCAGTGCCACCTCCGGCGAACGATATCCGCAGCGGCGCACGGGCGCGGATTCGTGGACTTGCCATGGACATCTCTTTCGACGTGGGTCGCTCAGCCGGCCGACGTGCGTCCCGGCGTGGCGGTCGTCAGCGACTTCCTGAGAGACCACGCTCGCCACGTGCTACCCCATCGTCGCGGTGAGTCACTGTCCGTGAGGTACGCATTCACGACGAGTGCCTCACGAAAAGTTCATATCGGTGTCCCAAAACATCGCTTTGTCACGAAGGAACCGGCACAGCGTACCAACGAAAGCGCAGGTATGTGGCTCTTTCTGGCGGACTCCTGGCCCCGCTAGGGGCTCGCAGAACAAGTACGGATGCGCAGGCGAAGGCGGTTATGCGTACTGGTTTGCCGGAGCGTTGACAGGTGTCACCGTGACAGCACGCAGCGTCGGGATCGGCGCCGTGTGCGGTTCCCGCACCGCGGGAGTCACCTCACCCTCAACCCGCAACCAGGTGTTGTCAGCGAACCGCAAGGCGCCGCCGTCATGATCGCGCAAATGGATGCGGGCGAGTTGCGCATCCGCGGCACAACAGATGATGACGATGCGGGCGAGATCCACGCCGCCCGGTTCGTTGAGGACAAAACCGGTAATTGTGACCAGCCGGTTGGTCAACGACCCCGCGCTGTCGTTGGCTGCCCGCATCACAGCGTCCGGCAGCGAGACCTCGGGAGCTCGTCCGGGCGGTAGTGGCGGAAACTCGTGGCGCAGCACGTCATTGGACACCGTCGTCACCGACCGAGTTGCGCCCCCCGGCCGTAGCGGCGGAGGCGTGACAAAGATCAGCACGACGACGGGCACCACGAGCAGCCACACCACGCGCGTGCGGTGGGAATGTCCGTCCCCGTCGTGACCCGTCCCGCCACGGCGAATATCGCCGGCGATCGCCACCAGCGCGACCCCGACGGTGAGGACGGCGGTGATCGCCAACCACGGCAACAGCGTCGGCTTGACGTAGCGGGTAAACGCGCCGGTCAGCGTGATCAGCCCGATGCTCAGCCCCACCAGCAGCAGGATGGTGTTCTCGGTTTCGCGCCTCATGCCGAACCACCCAACAACAGCACGCCGACGAGGGTCGCCGCCGCGACGGCAACCACCAAGGTGGCGGGGGCGAACCGGGCGGCGAACGTCCGCCCGAACATGCCGGACTGCATCGCCAGCAGCTTGACATCAACGGCCGGCCCCACCACCAAGAACACCAGCCGCGGTACCAGTGGAACCATCGTCAGGCTGGAGGCCACGAACGCGTCGGCCTCCGAGCACACCGCCAGCGTCACCGCCAACGCCGCCATCACAATGACACCGAGAATCAAATGCGCGCCCACGTGCTCGAAAATCCGCGGCGGCACCGCAACGTGTAATGCCGCGGCGGCGGCAGCCCCGATGACCAGGTAGGCCGCCGCCTGAAGAAAGTCCTGCCGGGCTACTTCGCAGAACTGTTGCCACCTGGTTCCCGTTCCTGGTGCGTGCGCCGCGTTCGGCGGTAGTCGGCGGGTGATCCAGTCGGTTCGACCCCAGCGTGACCACACCAAACCCATCACCACGGCGGTCAGCAATGACGCGCCCACCCGGCCGATCACCATTTTCGGCTGACCGGGGAACGCGACCGCCGTCGCGACCACCACGACCGGATTGATGGCTGGGGCGGCAAGCATAAACGTCAACGCCGCCGCCCCCGCCGTCCCGCCATCCCCGAACAAACGCCGCGCCACCGGGACCGACCCACACTCGCATCCGGGCAGCGCTGCACCGGCCAAGCCGGCCGCAACGACTGCCGATGCAGGACGGCGAGGCAGCCATCGCACCAGCCGCTCGGGCGGCACAAACACCGCGATCAATCCGCTGACCAGAACCCCTAAGCCCAGAAACGGCAGGGCCTGGACGAAGACTCCGCAGAACACGGTGCCCGCGGTGGCCAACGTGTCACTGCGCCCCACGTTGACACGCAGCCACGTCCCGGCGATGGCGAACGCCACCAAACCGACGACGAGCACTTCCATGGACCCGACGCGCAGAACGCGCGCGGCCCTCATCGGGTCCCCCCGGCCACAAACATCACGGTGCATCTCATGGAATGAAAATGATTATCGCTGTGAGCGGAGTGGCACCGCACCCGGGGCACCGGCGCGGCGACGCTCCCCACTAGCCTGACGGCGTCATCTCTCGCCGCACAACGAAAGCCAGCTAATGAGCCAGGATCCGGTCGAGTTGACCCGTCGCCTCCTCGACGACACCGCCGTGATGCGGCACGGTTTCCTCGACGTGTTGGGTGAATCGAAGAGTTCTCCGGTTCCCACCGTTGCTCAGCGTGCAATGAACAGCCCGTTCGTCGCGACCGTGTATGAGCGGCTGTGGCGTCCGACCGCTTTCTACATTGCCAGCGGCGTCACCCACCGCGCCGAGCAACGTCGCGCGGCGTCGGCCCTGCAGCTATCCACTGCCCAGCGATTGCTCGATGTCGCTTGCGGCCCAGGCAATTTCACTGGGCCGCTGGCACAGCAGCTAACCGATGGCGGCCTCGCGGTCGGATTCGATATTTCCGCGGCGATGCCCGCAGTTGCCGTTCGGCGATGAAACATTTGACGCTGTCTGCTGTTTCGGCGCGCTGTATCTGATGCCCGAGCCCTTCCGGGTCGCTCGCGAGATGATGCGGGTGCTGAAGCCTGGGGGCCGCATCGCGATCCTCACCAGTTACGCCCGCCAAGTGGCTCCGATCCGACACGCCCTGACCGCCGGTGCGAGCGTCATCGCACTCACGATGTTCGACCGGACAGCCTTTGTCGACCTGTTTTCGTCGACCGGCCTGGTCGACGTCGAACAACAGACGCAGCGCGCATTGCAGTTCGTTGCCGCCGGAAAGCCCGGCTGAGAAGGCACGCCTTTGCGCTACGAGGCAGCCTTACAAACGCCAACGATCCGGACGACGGGGGTGCCCTCTTCGCACTCCAATACCCACGGATCGCCGCCGTCGACGGGCTCCGAGATGAGCGTGAACGTCACCGGCCGGCCGGCCCGCCGGGACATCTGCGCGCATTCCACCTGGAACAGGCGGTAGTCGCCGTCGCGGTGAATGGCCAGAGAAAAGCCCGGCTGGACGGACTCGACCGGTACCTTTTGTAGGTAGTACTTGGTGCTCATCGGCTCGACATTAGAGGCGACACCGTGCCTAATCCCGCGCCGCCACGCTGTCTTATCGAATGTTCAGCCAATTTTTGGAAGCGCATCAGACTCGGGTTCGCCGAGGAAGTCGATCAGGGCCGATCTGCTCGAACATCTGAGTCGGATCAGTGCCGAGCTGTCGCGCGATATCGCCGGTATCCCAATACTCGCGCCAGCAGGTAATCGCGCCGTCGCGGACCTCGAAAATAGCCGTGACATGAAACGTGACCCTCGT